>NZ_JBEXRO010000028.1:0-86404 GCF_040613095.1 Streptomyces sp. NPDC006309
CAACGGGGAGCGACGGGGAACACCGGGGACTAATACGGCGAGCCGTCAGGAGCCTCTGCTCTATCGCCGCAGGTCAGCAAGGCAACGAGTCCTTGCCGGACGGCGGCCGGCCGGGGTCAGGAGGCGACGAAGTGCGCTATCTGCCCCAGTACGGCCGTGTCCGTGAGGTACCCGATGTGGGTCTGGCAGGGCACGTTGTTGTTCGTGGCACCGTCCAGCCGGGTGCTGGTGTACGGCAGGATGACGCCGTCGCACGCCGAGTACCAGGTGGCGTACCGGGTGGTTCCCGGCGTCTCGTCGCCCGAGGAGATCTGGGCGATGAACGAGGAGCCCGGGTACATCTGCTGACAGGTCGTGTAGACCAGGCAGGCACCGGCGGACGTGGTCCCGTGGTTGGCGCCGGCGATCGAGGCGAGGTGGCTGACGCTGGTGTTTCCGCCCAGCACCTTCAGGTAGTACTGGCTGACGAGGCCGCCCATCGAGTGGTTGACGATCGCGACCTTGCTCGCGCCGGTGCGTGCCTTGACGTTGTCGACGAAGGCGGCGAGCCCCCGGGCGTTGGTGACGTTGTCGCCGTAGGAGTCGTACTCGTAGGCGAAGAGGTCCGAGGCCGGCCAGCCGTTGAGCCGGAAGACGCTCATGGCGGTCGTCCAGTTGGACGCGTTGCCGGTGTACCCGTGGACGAAGACGACCGGTGTGGCGGTTGACAGCGGACGCGCGGCCACGCCGGCCGGCCGGGCGGCGGCCGGGGTCGCGGTGCCGGCGGCGCCGGCCGGGGTCGCCGGGGAGAACAGGGTGAACGCGACCGTGGCGGTCGCGAGAACGCCGAGAAGCCGGCGCGGGGAGCGGCGACGCATGGGGTCCTCCTGATGAGGATGTGGGGATGCGGGTGGCTGACCCGACCAGAGTCGTGAGGCCAGGCGCGGCGGCCATCGGCGAAATCACCAGTCATCGCGGACCGCCGGGGCCGGCCGGGCAGGCGCGAAGGTGCTCCCGGGCCCCCGGGACCGGCCGGGCGTAGTCTGCTGGGTGAGGCAGCCATGGCCGGTGACGTGCGCATCCGACTCCTGGGCGGTTTCGACGTGGCGGTCGGGGACCGCCCGGTCGCCGCCGGGGCATGGCGGCTGCGCAAGGCGCGGAGCCTGCTGAAGGTGCTGTGCCTGGCGCCGGGGCACCAGATGCACCGGGAGCGCCTCTACGACCTGCTGTGGCCGGACCTCGAGCGCCGGGCCGCCGCGAACAACCTGCACCAGGTGCTGTACGCCGCGCGGCGCGCGCTGACCGGTACGGGGGCGGCCGGCGATGTCGTCGTACTCCGTGACGACCTGGTGCTGCTGGGCCCCGACGTGGCGATCGACGTCGACGAGTTCGAGGAGGCGGCCCGGCGGGCCTCCCGCGACGGCGCCGCCGCGCCGCTCGCGGCCGCGCTCGCCCTGGCCGAGCCCGGACTGCTGCCCGAGGACCGCTACGAGCCGTGGGCACGGGAGGCCGCCGACGCCCTGGGGGCGCGGTGCGCGGCGATCCGCTGGGGGCTCGCCGAGGCGCTCCGGCGCGAGGACCGCACGGCCGAGGCGATCGAGGTGCTGCGGACGCTGCTCGGCGCGGACCCGCTGCACGAGCCCGGGTCCCGGGCGCTGATGACGGGGCTGGCCGCCGGCGGACGGCGCCGGGAAGCGCTCGCCGTGTACGAGGGGCTGCGGGACGCACTGCGCCGCGACGGTGGCGCCGATCCGGATCCGCGGACGCGCCGCCTCTACCGCACGCTGCTGGCCGGCTCCGTCCAGCAGCGGGAGGAGGAACGGCCCGTACCGCGGCACAATCTGCCGGCGCAGGCGGGCGCCCTCATCGGCCGGCAGCGTGAGACGGCCGAGGTCGAGGCACTGCTCGGGCGGTCCAGGCTGCTGACCCTCACCGGCACCGGTGGCTGCGGCAAGACCCGGCTGGCGCTGGCGGTGGCCGCCCGGCGCACCGGCGCGTTCCGGGACGGGGTGTGGTTCGTGGACCTCGCCGCGCTGACGGAACCGCACCTCGTGCCCGACGCGGTCGCCGCCGTCCTCGGACTACAGCTTCCCCCGTCCGGTCCCGCGCAGGAGGCCCTGGTCTCCCAGCTGGGCGGCCGGGAACTGCTGCTGGTGCTGGACAACTGCGAACACCTGATCGAGGCGTGTGCCGCGGTGGTCTCGGAGGTCATGGCCCGCTGTCCGGGGGTCACGGTGCTCGCGACCAGCAGGGAGCTGCTGCGCAGTTACGGGGAACGGACCTTCCGCGTGCCGTCGCTGAGCCTGCCGGACCCGGGCCGGCTGCCGCCCCTGGCGGAACTGGGCCGGTTCGCCTCCGTGCGGCTGTTCGTGGAGCGGGCCGGCGAGGCCTGCCCGGGGTTCGCGCTGACGGCGGCCAACGCGGCGGCCGTCGCCCAGATCTGTTTCCGGCTCGACGGGATACCCCTCGCTCTGGAGCTGGCCGCGGCCCGGGTGCGGGTGCTGGCCCCCGGCCAGATCGTCGAACGGCTCGACGACGCCGTGTCGCTGCTCGGCCGGGGCAGCCGGCGCGCCGTGACCCGGCAGGAGACCCTGCTGGCGGCCCTGGAGTGGAGTCACCGGCTGCTCGACGGGGACGAGCGGTGTCTGCTGCGCCGGCTCGCCGTCTTCGCGGGAGGTTTCTCGCTGGCCGCGGCGCAGGAGGTGGGTGCCGAGGGCGAGGGCCGCGAACGGGTGCTGGACCTTCTGGGCAGGCTGGTCGACAAGTCGCTGGTGGGGGTGGAGCCGCAGCAGGACGAGGTGCGCTACCGGCTGCTGGAGACGGTCAGGCAGTACGCGGCCGGGCGGCTGCGCGCGGCCGGTGAGCTGGCGGCCACGGAGGCCCGGCACCGGTGTTTCTACCTGGCGCTCGCCGAGCGGCGGGACCGCGAGCCGGCCACCGGACTGTCCGGGGCGACCTCGCTGGAGCTGGAGGCCGACTACGGCAATCTGCGCGCCGCCCTGTCGTCGCTGCTGCGCAGTGATCCGCAGGCCGCGCTGCGTCTGGCGGTCGCGCTGTGGCTGTTCTGGTCCGAGCGCGGGCGGCTCGCCGAGGGGCGGCGCTGGCTGGACGCCGCGCTGGCCGCCGCACCGGGTCCGAGCCCGCAGCGCGCGCGGGCGTTGATGGGGCAGGGGGTGCTCGCGGTCCGGCTCGGCGACGGGTCCCCCCTGGCGGACATCGGCGCGCGGATCGTCCGTGACCACGACGGGCGGTCGGCTCCGGCGGAGCTCGCGTACGCCCTCTACCAGCAGGCCGTTCTCCTGTGGATGCGCGGGGCGTGGGAGCGGGCCCGGGAGGCCCTGGACCGGGCGTGCGAGCTGGCCCGTGCCGTGGGTGCCCCCTCGGTCCTCGCCGCCGCCGCGCACACCGAGGGGGTGTGGGCCGTGTGCCGGGGTGACGGGGCGGGAGCCCGCGCGGCCTGCGAGAGCGGTCTGCGGCTGCTGGCGGAGGTGCGGGCGGACACCGGTCCGTTCCTGGTGGTCATGACGCCCGGCTACGTGACCGAGGAGGACGCGGCGGGGCAGGTGTCGCTGTACTTCGAGGAGACGGTCCTCACGGGCCGGGCGGTGGGCGCGGCCCGGGCACGCGGGTACGTCCTGGCCGGTCTGGCCTGGGCGGCCCGCCTGGAGGGTGATGCCGGCGCCGCCGTGGCGGCGGCCGAGCGCAGCGCCGACTGCTTCCGGGCACTCGCCGACCCGTACGGACGGTCCCTGGCCCTCAACGTCCTGGGCAACATCTGCCGGAGCCGGGGCGATCACGCCGCCGCCCAGGAGCATCTCGACGCTGCCCTGGCGATCAGGCGCACGCTCGGCGACCGCCGGGAGGAGGACATCACCCTGGGCTGTCTCGGCCTGCTGCGCCTGGCCCGCGGCGACACCGAGGGCGCACGGGTGTCCATCGCCGGCGCCCTCGCGCACTTCGAGGAGACCGACGACATCCCGGGCACCACCAACAGCCTGCTGCACCTCGCCCTGGTGGCGCGGGCCGCCGGGGAGACGTCCCGGGCGCGCGCCCTGCTCACCCGCGCCCTGCGGCTGGAGCACATAGCCGGCTCGCCGTGCGCCGCGGGCTGGGTCGCCCTGATGCTGGCCCGGCTGGCGTGGCAGGCCGGCGACCGCGACGCGGCCCGGGCGTCGGCGGACAACGCGCGGGTGCTCTTCGACCGCCTGGGTGACCTGCGGGGCACGGCCGTCCTCGGGCGTACAGCGCCCTGGGCGCGCGGCGGCCGCTGAGTGGTCGCTGAGAACTGTTGAGTGACTGCTGAGCGGCGGCGCCTAGGGTCCGGAATGTCCAGCAGGCACACACGCACGGAGGCCATCATGCCGGTCGACACGACGAAGGGCGTCCTGGGTGACGCCACCATGGGCGAGCTGGAGGCGGGGCTGCGCGGTACGGTCGTCCGTCCCGGCGACGCCTCCTACGACGAGGCCCGCACGATCTGGAACGCGGCCCACGACAAGCGCCCGGCTCTGGTGGTGCGCTGCGCCGGGACCGCGGACGTGCTGCGCGCGGTGGAGTTCGCGCGCAGTCAGGACCTGCTCGTCGCGGTGCGCGGCGGGGCGCACAGCATCGCCGGGTTCTCGACCTGCGACGGCGGCATCGTCATCGACCTGTCGGGCATGCGGGGTGCCGTGGTCGATCCGGTGCGGCGCCGGGCCGTCGCCCAGGCCGGGATGACCTGGGGCGACCTCGACCACGAGACGCAGGCCTTCGGCCTGGCCGTGACCGGCGGCCTGGTCTCCTCCACCGGTATCGCCGGGTTCACGCTCGGCGGCGGGGTGGGCTGGCTGCTGCGCCGCCACGGGCTTGCCTCCGACAACCTGACGGCGGCCGAGGTGGTCACCGCCGACGGCCGGGTGGTGCGGGCCGACGAGCGGGAGCACCCCGAGCTGTTCTGGGCGCTGCGGGGCGGCGGCGGCAACTTCGGGGTCGTCACCTCGTTCGAGTACGCGCTGCACCCCGTCGGCCCGCAGGTCCTGGCCGGTCTGATCGTCTACCCGCTCGATGAGGCCAGGCAGGTCGTCACCCGCTGGCGCGAGCTGATCGCGGACATGCCCGACGAGCTGACGACCCTGATCAACCTGACGACGGCCCCTCCGGTGCCGTTCCTGCCCGAGGAGGTCCACGGCACCCGGGTCGTCGTGCTGGCCGCCATGTACGCGGGCGCCCCGGCGGCCGGTGAGACGGCCGTCGCCGCGCTGCGCGCCCTGGGCACCCCGATCGCCGACGTCCTGGGCCCCATGCCCTACACGGGCATGCAGTCGCTGCTGGACCCGCTGTGGACGGCCGGCGCGCACAACTACTTCACGTCGGCGTTCATCGAGCCCAGCGACGCGGCCATCGACGCGCTGCTGCGCCAGCATCTGGCCACCCCGACGCCGTTCAGCGAGCTGCACCTGCACCAGCTGGGCGGCGCCTTCGCCCGTGTCCCCGCCGGGGCCACGGCCTTCGGCCAACGGCAGGCGAGCGTGCTGTGCAACGTCATCGCACGCTCTCCGGAGGCGGCGGGCTTCGAGGATCACGTCGCCTGGGCCCGCGGCGCCCGGGAGGAGATCGCCGGGTACGGCGGTGGCAGCATGTACGTCAACTTCACGGGCGACGCCGGTGAGGACAAGGCGCGCCTCTCCTACCCCGGGGAGGTCCACGAACGGCTGGTGCGGGTCAAGGACGCCTACGATCCCACGAACCTGTTCCGGCTGAACCAGAACATCCGGCCCTCGGCGGCGGCAGGCTGACCGACCGTGACCTGAGCGGCCCGGGAGCCCGGGCCGCTCCCGCCGCTCATGGCGCGCGCGGTGGTCTCAGACCGTTCCGTCCGCTCCGTCGCGGTCGAGCGTGCCCCAGCGGCCGGGCTGCGCGGTGATGATGCGGCAGGCCTCCGTGATGACGGGCTCGGCGATCCACCCGAGCGGTTCGACGTCCGTCACCAGGGGCTCGTTGTCCGGGCCGCGGGCCGCTTCGGAGCCGTGCAGGACCCAGGGCCGGGTACGGGCGTCCTTGACACGGGGAAGGTGGCAGTAGTCGTACAGCCGGCGGGCGACCCAGACGGCCGGGGGCCGGCCGCCCCACCAGTCCTCGATGTCCAGGCAGCTGGCGGACAGACCCGGCAGTCTGATGCCGGTCAGGTCGTCCTTGCTGCTCATGCGCGGCAGGTCGCGTTCCGGGCCGCGGGACCAGCGGACGTAGAGGCCGCGGCGGCCGGTGACGAGCCGGGTCAGTTCATCGAGGCTGGTGAGGGTGGGGAGTTCGGCGGTCGTACTCATGGCGCCGGCGGGTCGGGGTGACGGACGGTCAGGCGGTGAGGAGCGAGTCGTCCTCGGTGCGGGCGCCGGGCAGCCGGTGGCGGGCGGCGACGACGGCGGCGTCGATGTCACGGGTGCCGGTCGACACGCACAGCGTGTAGGCGACGTCGTCCATCCGCCGGCGCACCTCGGGGCTGCCCTCTTCGGCGTGCAGGATCCGCAGCGTCTCGTACTGTTCGATCAGGTTGGTCAGTACCGCGGGGTGGGCCATGAGCATCGAGGGTCTCCTGAGCGCCGTCATTCACTTGGTGTCTACATCGATCCGTGTTCCCGGAGTTCCGGCCGCCACTCCCCCCGGATTCCGTCCCGGCACGCCGGAGTCGGCGACCCGGACACGAGGAGGAGGGGGCCGGTGGACAGCGAACTGCCGCCGCGCCCCTTCCGTACGGTGTCACCCGCGCGCCGTGTCCGGGGCCGCGGCTTCCAGATCGGCGATGCTGCCCGACATGATCGTCCGCACGTGCTCCGTGAGGTGCTCCGCCGGCCAGTCCCACCAGGCCACCGCCAGCAGCCGCTCGACGTCCCGGGCGTCGTAGCGGGTACGCACGAGGCGGGCCGGGTTGCCGCCGACGATGCCGTAGTCGGGTACGTCGCCGGTGACCACGGCACCGGCGGCGATGATGGCGCCGTGTCCGATCCGTACGCCGGGCAGGACCGTCGCGCCGTGGCCGAACCAGACGTCGTTGCCGACGACGGTGTCCCCCCGGCCGGGCAGTCCCGTGAGCAGGTCGAAGTGTTCCGACCAGGAGCCGCCCATGGTGGGGAAGGGGAAGGTCGAGGGACCGTCCATCCGGTGGTTGGCGCCGTTCATGAGGAACCGCACGCCGGTGCCCAGTGCGCAGAACCTGCCGATGACCAGCTTCTCCGGCCCGTAGTGGTAGAGCACGTTGCGCGTCTCGAACGCGGTGGGATCGTCCGGGTCGTCGTAGTAGGAGTACTCGCCGACCTCGATCAGCGGGGACGTCACCAGGGGTTTCAGCAGCACCACCCGCGGCTGCCCGGGCATCGGGTGGAGGAGCGTGGGGTCGGGCACGGGCATGCGGCAGGGTTCCTCGTCGCCGGCGGTCCTTGTCCGGCCCATGATCGCAGGAGCGTGCCGTCCCGGTACAGGCATTTACCCCGTCCGCGGCCCGCTGCCCGGCTGCGCGGACCGGGCCGGGTCATGTGTCGAGCAGCTCCAGGTGGTGAGGGCGAGTCCGGCGCGCATCAGGCCGGGAGGCCCTGTACGGCGGCCAGGAGACCTCCGCACCGGAATGAGGGGCCCTCCGGACCGGCATGGGGGCGCGCCGGCCCCCGCAGTAATAGGAGGTGCAGGTTCCACTGCGGATTCTGCGGAGACCGGCGCTCTGCTCGCATACCCCCGGATGCGCCCGATACGCCCGATCTCTCCCCGTCCTCCTTCGCGGCCCCGCCCGCACCGGCGGGGCCGCGACAGCACGAGTGGGGCCCGGCCGTTTCCGGCCGGGCCCCACTCGCTCCACACACCCCACGCGGTACGTCCGCGCGCCGGTAAGCCGGCGGTTACCAGCGGTACCAGCGGCCCTTGCGGCCACCACCGTCCGCGGAGCGGACCACGAAGCCCAGCAGCCACACGATCAGGACGATCACCGCGATCCACCACAGCGCCTTCAGTGCGAAACCCGCGCCGAAGAGGATCAGAGCCAGAAGAAGAACCAGAAGCAGGGGAACCATTGTTATCAACCTCCTGGCCACCTAGTGCCCTTACTTCACCCCTACAAGCCCGCAAATCACGCGTTTCTTTCCTCCGGTACGGGGCATGCGCGGAGGTTCGCGCCTCCCGTGACCGTCCTCCGGATCTCAGCCGGCCGGCGCCGGTCCCACGGCGGTGATGACGAGCGCCGCCTGGTCGTCCTCCACCTCTCTGCCGCCCACGAACGCGCGCACGTCCTCGGCCAGGATCCGGACGATGTCGGCCGCGGCCGGCCGGTGCGGGGCGGCGGCCAGGGCCTTGACCAGGCGGTTCTCGCCGTACTGCTCGGCGCCCATGGCCCGGCATTCGGTGATGCCGTCGGTGTAGAGCAGCAGGCTCTCGCCGGGCCGGAGGGTGAGACGGCGGGCCGTGAGCCTGGGCGGGATGCCGATGCCGAGGAGCCCGCCCGGCGCCTCGACATCGTCCACCACGTGGTCGGCGTCCAGCAGCAGCGGAGGGGTGTGCCCGGCGCGGACGAGCTGGATGTCGAGGCCGTCGGCGCCCGGTGTCAGATGCCCGTGGACGAGGGTCACGAAGCCGTTGTTCTGGTGCGCGAAGCGCTCGTTCAGGGCCTTGTCGACGGCCTCGACGACATCGACGGGGTCCTCGAGCAGCCCGGCGACGGCGCGGGCGGTGTGGCGCACCAGGGCGGTCGTGGTGGCGGCGAGGGCCCCGCGCCCGCAGACGTCGCCCAGGATGAACGCCCAGCTGCCGTCGCCGCGGGGGAAGACGTCGTAGAAGTCGCCGCCGATGTCCAGTCCCTCGCCGGCCGGGTGGTAGAAGGCGGCGAGCTGGGCGCCGGGGATGTCCGGCAGGTCGGGCAGCAGCAGACCGGACTGGAGGTCGCGGACGAGGGCGGCACGTTGCGCGTGCTGACGGGCGTTGCGGGCGGCGGAGGCGGCCCGGCGGGCGAGTTCCTCCGCCAGGGTGACCCGGTGGCCGTCGAAGGAGTGCCCCCGGGTGAACAGCAGGGTGAAAACACCGAAGGGGCGCCCCCGGTCCAGGAGGGGCACGCAGACGTAGCCGGTGACACCGAGGGCGCGCCAGGGGCCGGGGCCGCCGGGGGCCCGGCGTGACACCTCGGCCACGCCGGAGGCGAGCACGCGGGCGACGGCGTCGTCCTCGGCGTCGTGGACCGGTGTGTGGGACAGGAGCAGATCGCGTGCGCCCGCGTCGGCGGCGGCGGCCGCGACCCGCCGTACGCGCCCGGCCTCGACCACGTCGACCGCCGCCAGGGGCGCGAGGGCCGGGGTGGACAGGGAGGCCAGCCGTTGCAGGGTCTGCGTCTCGTCCAGCCGGCCCGCCAGGGCGGTGCCGGCGGCCAGCAGGAAGGCGAGGTCGTCGCGGGCGGCCTTCTCCCGCGCGTCCGACGCCCGCCGGGCCTGTTCGGCCTGGTGACGCTCGATGGCCAGGGCGGCGGTGTGGGCGAAGACACGGGCCAGGGCGAGGTCGGTGTCCTGCGGGGCTCTCGGGGTGCGCAGGTACATGGCGAAGGTACCCAGCAGCCGGCCGTCACGGGCGAGGATCGGCGTCGACCAGCAGGCGGCCAGTCCCGCCCGGCGGGCCAGATCGCGGAAGTCGTCCCACAGGGGGTCGGTGGCTATGTCGCTGACTATCACGTGCCGGCGCCGGTGGGCGGCGGTGCCGCAGGAGCCGGCTCCCTCACCGGTGGCGATGCCGTCGATGGCCCGGTTGTAGAAGCCGGGCAGGCTCGGGGCCGCGCCGTGGCGCAGGTGACGGCCGTCCGCGTCGGCCAGCAGTACCGAGACGAGCACCTCGGGGGACAGTTCCTCGATCGTGCGGCACATGCCGTCCAGGACCTCCGGCAGCGGCGCCTGGCGGGCGATCTGCTCGAGCAGCGCGCGCTGCTCGGCGGCGAGTCTGCGGGCCTGTCTGACCTGGGTCGTCTCCACGCCGATCATCCGGACGCCGATGACGTTGCCGGCGGCGTCGCGGCGCGCCTCGTAGGTGAAGTCGAAGTAGGCCTCGCGGGCGCCCGGGCCGACGCCGATGACGACGCGGGCGCCGCGGCCGACATGGCGTTCCCCCGACCGGTAGACCCGGTCCAGCAGCTCGATGAAGCCCTGGGTGGTCAGCTCCGGCATGAGTTCCGCCAGGGCCACACCGGTGCGTTCCCGCTGTCCGCCGCCGATCGCCGCGAAGAAGGCCGGGTTCGCGGTCTCCAGCACGTGGGCGGGACCGGCCATGGAGGCGAAGAGCGCGGTCGACGTGCCGAACAGCAGCGACAGGTCCTCGTCCGTCCCGCCCCCAGCGCCGAGGTCGTGCGCTTCGAACGCCGCCCGCCGATCACGGTCAGTCGTCATCCCGCCCCCTCGTCAGCGTCGGCCCCAGGTCCCGGACGGCCGTCTCCGCGCGCGGCATCGGTCGATGCCTCACCCAGTGTCATATGCGCCCGATGCCCCGATCCACGCCTCCCGGGCGGCACCGGCTCGTGCGCCGTCCCACCGGTGCCGGGTTCGGCCGCCCGCCCCGCCGCCACCGCGGCGGGGCGGCACCGACCGGTCGAGGAGCCGATGCCGAGGAAGTACCGTACGTGAGGCGGACCCGCACGGCCACCGCCCTGACCTGCGCCGACGGCCGCGGCGACCGCCGCTCGCCCGGACCGGTCCAGCGGCGGCCCGGACCGTGGGAGAGTCGGGGGCAGCCGCCGCGAACCGGCCGTCCGGGCAGGTGCCCGGGGGCCGATCGGGGCACGAGGGGGTGGCGGGCCCGCTCGGGTACGACGTACGAATGACCACACCACGATCTGGCGGGTACGGGAGTGAGGGAGCGGCTGATGGCTGGACGGGACGACACGGAGCGGGGGCCCTCGGCCCGTGCCGGCGTCTTCTCCGCCGACGAGGTCATCGGCGCGGATCTGGCCGCCGTGGACTGGGCCGCCACGCCTCTGGGGCCCCCGGAGGAATGGCCGCAGAGCCTGCGGACGGCCGTGAGCATCCTGCTGTCGTCCCGCTTCTCGATGTGGATGGCGTGGGGGCCGGAACTGACGTTCTTCTGCAACGACGCCTACCGCCGCGCCACGCTCGGCCACAAGTACCCCTGGGCGCTCGGCCGCCCGGCCCCCGAGGTGTGGGCCGAGGTCTGGGACGACCTCGACCCGCGTGTCCGCTCCGTGATGACCACGGGCGAGGCCACCTGGGACGAAGCCCTGATGCTGTTCCTCGAACGGTCGGGATATCCCGAGGAGACGTATCACACGTTCTCCTACAGCCCGCTGCGGGACGACTGCGGCGCCGTGGTGGGCATGCTATGCGTGGTCAGCGAGGAGACCACGCGGGTCGTCGGGGAGCGGCGCATGGCCACCCTGCGTGACCTGGGCTCGGATCCGAGCGTGGTCCGTACCGAGCAGGAGATGCTGGAGTTCGTCGCCCGCCAGCTCGCCCGCAATCCGCGGGATCTGCCCTTCACCTGCACCTATCTCTTCCAGGACGACGGTTCGGCGCGGCTGGCGGCCGCCACGGGGATCGAGGCGGGCCATCCGGCCGCGCCCGTGGTCCTGCCGAGCGGTGACCCCAAGGCCGTCTGGCCGGCGGGTCGGCCGGCCGACGGGCAGTCCGCGCGGGTGCCGCTGAGCGGCCCGCCGTACGACCGCCTGCCGCCCGGCGCCTGGCCCCAGCCGCCGGCGCAGGCCCTGGTGGTGCCCCTGCTGAGGCAGGGCGAGCCGCCGTACGGCTTCCTGGTGGCGGGGCTCAACCGGTTCCGGCCGCTGGACGACACCTACCAGGGCTTCGTCGAGCTGGTCGCGGGTCACGTCGCGGCCGGTATCGGCAGCGCGCGCGGGTACGAGGCGCAGCAGCGCCGGGCCGAGGAACTGGCCGAGCTGGACCGGGCGAAGACGGCGTTCTTCTCCAACATCAGCCACGAGTTCCGCACCCCTCTGACCCTGATCATGGGGCCGGTCGACGAACTGCTCACCCGGCAGAACGACGACCCGGGGCTGCGCGAGCCGCTGGAGGTCGTCCGCCGCAACGGACTGCGCCTGGGCAAGCTCGTCAACGCGCTGCTGGACTTCTCCCGCATCGAGGCCGGCCGGATGCAGGCGACGTACGAGCCGGTGGACCTGGCCGCCGCCACGGCGGAACTGGCCAGCGTCTTCCGCTCCGCCATCGACAAGGCGGGGCTGGCCTTCGAGGTGGACTGCCCGCCCATGGACCAGCCGGTGTACGTCGACCGCGGCATGTGGGAGAAGGTGATACTGAACCTGCTGAGCAACGCGCTGAAGTTCACCTTCGAGGGCACCATCCGGGTCACCGTACGCACGGAGGACGGCGGGGCCCGGGTCACCGTCTCCGACACCGGTATAGGGGTGTCCGCCGAGGAGATGCCCAGGCTGTTCGAGCGGTTCCACCGGATCGAGAACGCGCGCGCCCGGTCCCACGAGGGCAGTGGTATCGGCCTGGCCCTCGTCAGGGAGCTGGTGGGCCTGAACGGCGGGACGATCACCGCGGACAGCACCGAGGGGCAGGGCACCGCCTTCACCGTCCGGCTGCCGTTCGGTACGGCGCACCTGCCCGCCGGCAGCGTGGCCCCGGTGGACGGCGGGACGACGGTGTCGGCGGCCGCCGACCCGTACGTGCAGGAGGCGCTGCGCTGGCTGCCGGGCACCCCCTTCTCCGGGGCGGACAGGGCCGTGACGGAGGCAGCGGAGAGCGCCCCGGGCCACCGCGCGGCCGGACGTGTCGTGGTCGCCGACGACAACGCCGACATGCGGGAGTACCTGGCCCGCCTGCTGTCGGGCGCCGGGTACCGGATCACGGCCGTCACCGACGGGATGAGCGCGCTGGACGCCGTGCGGGCCGATCCGCCCGACCTCGTGGTCAGCGACGTGATGATGCCGGGCCTGGACGGGCTGGCCCTGGTGGCGGCGCTGCGGTCCGACCCGCGGACCGCTTCGGTGCCGGTGCTGCTGCTGTCGGCGCGCGCCGGGCAGGAGGCCTCCATCGAGGGCCTGCAAGCGGGTGCCGACGACTATCTCGTCAAGCCGTTCGCCGCCGCCGAACTGCTGGCCCGGGTCCGCGCGAACGTGGAACTGGCGCGGCTGCGCACGCATCACCTGCGGTGGCGCAACGCCCTGATCGACTCCCTCCAGGAGGCCTTCTTCGTCTGTGACGAGGAGGGCACCGTCATCGAGACCAACGCGGCGTTCACCGACATGCTCGGCTACCCTCCCGAGGGCCTGCCCTACCGGCCCGTGCATCCCTGGTGGCCCGACCCCGACACCGACCCCGAGGGGTACCGGCGGGCCGAGGCCGCCTTCGGGCGGCTGACGGGCAGCAGCGCGCGCAGGACGAACGCCCTGCCCGTGCGGCACCGTGACGGGCATCAGCTGTGGGTGAGCGCGACGTTCAACCAGGCCGAGGACCCCGACACCGGACGCCGCATGACCGTGGGCACGTTCCGGGACGTGACCGCGGAGCACTACGCCATCCAGCGGGAGACCGCTCTGGCGGCCCTGAGCACGCGGCTCTCGCGGGCCACCAGCCTGTCCGACGCGCTCACGGGCGCGCTGCACGAGCTGAAGCAGCTGTGGCGGGCCCGGACCGTCCTGGCCGCCATCTTCGGCCGGCACGGCGAACCGGCCGTGACCGGCACCGACCCGTCCCTGTCCTGGCCGTCCCTGTCCGCCGGCCGCAGAAGCTTCCTGGAGCGGCTGCGGCAGCAGCCCACCCTCACCCCGGTCACCGCCCCGGGCGGGGCCGGGATCCTCCTCGAACACCCGCACGGCCCGCTGACGCTCTGGGTGGACCTGGGCGAACGCCGGCCCTTCACCGGCGAGGACCAGCTGCTGCTGACCCTGCTGGCCGGGCATCTCGCCCAGGGGCTGGTCCGCGTCCACCAGATCGACCAGCAGCGCGAGACGGCCATCGCCCTCCAGCGCGCCATCCTCGGCCCGGCGCTGCTCCCCGACGGCTTCGCCGTGCGCTACGAACCCGCGACCCGGCCGCTCGAGGTCGGCGGTGACTGGTACGACACGGTGCCCCTGCCCGACGGCCGCATCGGCATCGTCGTCGGCGACTGCGTCGGTCACGGTCTGACGGCGGCCAGCGTCATGGGGCAGCTGCGCAGCGCGTGCCGTGCCCTGCTGCTCCAGGAGCCGAGCCCCGCGCGGACGCTGATGGCGCTGGACCAGTTCGCCGCCGGTGTCCCGGGCGCCCTGTGCACCACCGTCTTCTGCGGTGTGCTGGAACCGGCGACCGGACGGCTGGTCTACTCGAGCGCGGGACATCCCCCAGGAGTCCTCGCCTCCCCGGACGGCACCGTCCAGCTGCTGGAGGAGGGCCGTGCCCTGCCGCTGGCGGTCCGCCCCGGCCGGACGCGTCCGGAGGGGGTCCGGACGATGCCGGGCCGTTCCACCCTGCTGCTGTACACCGACGGACTCGTGGAGCGGCGCCGCCGTTCCCTGGCCGCCGGCATCGAGCAGGCCGGCCAGGCCGTCCAGGAGGGCAGGGACGCGGCGGTGGAGGAACTGGCCACGCGGATCATGAAACGCCTCGAACCGGACGGCGGATACGAGGACGACGTGGCGCTGCTGCTCTACCGTCATCCCGCGCCGCTCCAGGTGACGTTCCCCGCAGAGTCGGCGCGGCTCGCCTCGGTGCGCCAGGCCCTGCGTGACTGGCTCGACCAGTGCGCACTGCCCCGGCACACCGTCCAGAACATCATGGTCGCGGCGGGTGAGGCGTGCGCCAACGCGATCGAACACGGGCACCGGGACGGCCCCGGGGGGACCATCCGGCTGAGCGGGCTGGCCCACACGCACGACCTGCTGGTCACCGTCACCGACTCCGGCCGGTGGAAGGTTCCGCAGCCCGAGCTGAACCGGCACCGCGGACGCGGACTGCAACTGATGCGGGCACTGATGCAGCACGTCACCGTCACACCTGGCCCCAACGGCACCGTCGTCGAGATGCAGACGAGGATCACCTGATGACCATCCCGCTCACACTGACCCGGGCGCGGCGCGCCGATGGCACGTCCGTGCTGACGGTGGTCGGCGAGATCGACCAGAGCAACGCCGGCACGCTGGCCGCGGCCCTCGACGGGATCGGCGGGCCCGTCGTCGTGGATCTCGCCGAGGTGGAATACCTCGACAGCGCGGGCCTGAACGTGCTGTTCGCCCACAGCACCCGGCTGGAACTGATCGCGCCGCCCCTGCTGACCCCGCTGCTCAGCATCTCGGGCCTGACCGAGCTGGTGCCGGTGCACGCCGCGAAGGGCTCCGCGCCGGACGCTCCCCCGCCGTGACCACGGCCGGTGCGCGGGCGCGGTGATCACGGCGGGGCGCGCGTCAGAGGGACGGCGCGGACGTCAGAGCGACGGGGTCTTGCCGGGCGTGAGGGTCATGACGGAGTCGAGCCCGAGGATGGTGAACATACGGAGCAGGCCGTCATCGAGTCCGGTGACGCTGAGGGAGCCACCGAGGGTGTCCAGCCGCTGGTACCAGCCCACCAGGGCGCTGACACCGGTGGAGTCCATGTGCTGCGTACGCGAGGCGTCCAGAACCAGGTGACGGCACCCGGCGTCGATCAGGCCGTCCACCGCCGTCCGGAGCGAGGCCGTCGTGTACAGATCCACGTCCTCGGGCAGTTCCGCCCTCGTCCGGTCGCCCTGACTCCCGGTGATGTGCAGCAACGTCCCACCTCCCCGTCCCGTGCGGTACCCGCCGTCGGGTACCCAGGCTACCCGGCGGGCATCCGGCCGACTTCCGCACCGCGCGCCCCGGACGGCCCGCGGCCCGGGAGCGCGTGGCGTCGGCCGCCCCGGGACCGGGACCTGCCGCCTCGCGCGCGTGCCGGCCGATCCGCGTCGGGGAGGCCCGTGGTGATCGCGGAGCGTCGACACACAAGCAGCGTGATCAACCCCGGCAGCACGGAGAGCAGCATCCGCAGCGGCGCGCCGGTCGCCACTCCGAGGCGCAGGGTCTCCGCGCCGGTGCGCCACACGGCCGTGAGCCGGCCGGACAGGGAGCGCGGCGCGCTCGGGTCCATCCACACCAGCAGGGTGCTGACGGGCACGACGACCGCGAGGCAGGCCAGAGCGAGCCGGCTGAGCAGGGTCCCCGTGCTGCGGGCCGGCCTCGTGTCGAAGAGATAGCGCGCCCGGTCCCGTGACGAAGCGTGCCGCCACCTCACCTGCGCCCCCTGACGTCCACGGTCCTCGGAGTCCCAGCGTGCTGGCGCGGTGCTCGCGCCACGCCGCGCCGGCGGCCTGTTCATCCTTTCGGGAGCGGCCTCGCGGCTCGGCGGCCGGCGGTCCGCGCGCCCGGGACGACGGGAAAGTCCCCTTCCGTCCGCCGACTTGGCGCGGTACGGCCTTCAAGAGCCGGTTCCGCATGTGCTGAAGTCGCCCCACGTGGGTACCGGCAGGACGACGCGACGCGACTTCCCGGAGGGGTGACGATGGGTTCGGTAAGTCAGCTACGGCAGTTGAGGGCCGTGTACGCAGGCGGTGTGGCGGCCTGGTCCTTCTGTCTGCTGTGGGAGATGGTCGGGGACGACGGGTCGGCGCGGCAGACGGTGGTGCTGCTGGGGCTGCTCGCCGTCTTCCTCGTCGCGCTGCTGTGGTCGACCTGGCGCCTCTGGGAGGCCGGGCCGCGCCGCCCCGGGAGCCGGGCGGAGGTGCTGGTGACCACGCGGGCCGACCAGGTCTGACGGCGCGCGGACGGCGCTCCCGCCGGCCCGGGCATCGCCCGGCGCGACCGTGGAAGAAGGGCCCCATGACTTCACTTGGCCGGGCCCTGGGCCGAGAGCGCCTTCCCCGAGGAGCTGGTCGGCCGTTTCCGTGAGAGCGGGCTGGCCGGACCGGCCTACGAGGGGTACGGCGATCACGGCCCCGCCGCCGGCCGTCTGCTGACCGGGATGATGGCGCCGGAGATGAGCCGCGTCGACGCGTCGGTCACCACCTTCTTTTCGGCGTCCACGACGGACTGGCCATCTACGCCATCCATCTGGGCGGCGACCGGGCCCAGCGTGACCACTGGCTGCCGGGCACGCACCACCGCCCGGCGCGACGGCGACACCTGGGTGCTCAACGGTGCCAAGCGCTGGATAGGCAACGCGACGTCCGCCGACCACGTCGTCGTCTGGGCCCGGGACGTCGCCGACGACCAGGTCAAGAGGTTCGTCGTAGACAGACAGCAGTTCGGCCGGCCCCTCGCGGGCTTCCAGATGGTGCAGGACCTGCTGGTGAAGAGCCCGGGGAACATCACGTCGAGCTGGGGGATGCTGTTGCAGCTCGTCGGCAGGGCGATCACCGGGGAGAGCGCCTTCGTCCGACCCGGCGCGCTGACGGAACTCAGACTCCCGTCAGCGGAACGGTAGTTGAGCTGCTTGCGGGGGCGGACGCGGGGTACGCGCACAGCCCGGTCGACAACGGAGAGGTCGTGGTCCGTACGGCAGTCACCTCCGTCGGGGCCGCTGGCACCGGCGCCTGCGCACGATGGACACCGCGCTGAGCGCCACAGAGCCGGCCCGGGCACCCCGGTAGCGCACACGACCGGGGTGCCGGGCGCCTTCTCGTGCCGCTCAGTGTCTGCGGCCCCGGGCCGTCCAGCCGCTGCCCACCCCCGCGAGGTGCAGGGCGAGCACGGTCAGCCCGAGGAGCATGATGTTCGTCGAGGTGAACGTGTCGTTGGTCGAGATGCCAGCCGCGTTGATCAGAAAAGCGATGAAGAACAGGACCGCCGAGACGATGGCCAACATGATGCTGATCCCTTCGATGCCGGATGGTGACGCACTCAGTGCACTGCGGATGCCCCTGACGGGACCGGCCACACCCTGACGTCCGGTACGGGGACGGGGCAGTTCGAGGGCGGTTCAGCCGCGGCGCGCGTCGACGTCGCCGTTGACGGTGGTCAGCTTCATCGCGGGCCCGCGGCCGGCGTCGCGGGTGGGAACGTCCACGGTGGTACGGCCGTTGGCCGTGGTCGCGGTGACCCGGTAGGCGGGGCTGCCGTGCGGAACGGTGACGCCGACCGAGCCATTGGTGGTCGTCGCCGTGACGGCCGTCGGCGCGGAGCCGCAGGAGAGGATCACGTCCCCGTTGGTGGTCGCGGCCGTCAGCCGGCGTGCGTCGAGGGCGACGGCGCGCACGGAGCCGTTGCGGGTGGCCAGCCGGGTCACGGCCCCGCTCCGGCCGGAACGGGTCACCGTGACATCGCCGTTGACCGTCGTCAGGTCCAGGCCGGCCGCGACTCCCGCGGCGTCGATGCCGGCGTTGCGGGCGGTCACCGTGACGCTGACGCCGTCGGGGACGCGCACCTCGGGCATGCGGGGGCAGGGCGTGTCGTCCGGGCTCCGGTCCGCGCAGGACAGGTCGAGGACCCAGGTGCCGTCGCGGTGGGACCAGCGGCGGTCGGCGTGGTCGACGCGGTCGTCCACGGTGACCCGGTGGCCGTCGGCCGGACGTAACCTCAGTCCGTTCTCGCTGGTGACGACAAGGGTGCCGCCCAGCGCGCCGGGTGCCGGTCCTGCCGCCGCCGTCCCACCGCCGGTTGCCTGGTGTCCGCTGGCGCAGGACACGGCCAGGGGCAGCAGCGCCAGGGCGACGGTCAGGCGGGGCGGGCGTCTTGTCGTGGTCACCTTCATGCGCCTTCGGGTGCCCCGGGGTGGCCCGGCCATGACCGTGCGGTGCCGGCCCTCGTCTGGTCCTCGTTCTTCCGGCCGTGTGTCTCGGCCGTCGAGGACCGGGCGCCCCGGGCCGGACGGGCACCGGCCGGTGTCACCGCCGGAGCCACCGGACTGTGGGGCGGCCCCCACCGCCCGGCCGCCGGCTCGGCCATACGGATGGGACTCGTGCGCCGGCGGCCGCAATCCCCATGAACGCCGGATGTGCGCGGCCATGGTGGTTCGATGTTCCCCTCCCAGCAGCCAGGCACGTCACGGCCACCGGGGCGGGAGGTTGCCCCATGAGCGCGCCACCGCCCGCGGGAGGGGGCACCGGTGACGGCCGCTACGGCGAGGACCTCTTCGAACCGGAACGCCCCGGGGAGGCCGCGCGGATCGACGCCGCCGCGCTCGTCTACGACCCCGTGACCACGCGCCGTCTGCGGGCCCTGGGCGCCGGGCCGGGCAGCCGCTGCCTCGAAGTGGGCGCCGGCACGGGGACCGTGGCGCGCTGGCTGCTGGAGGAGGCGGGGGCCGACGAGGTGGTCGCCCTGGACCGGGACACCAGCCGGCTGGAGACCGCCGCGAACCCCCGGCTGCGGGTGGTCACCGGTGATCTGACCGACGACAGCCTGCGCCTCGGCGGCTTCGACCTCATCCACGCCAGGTTCGTCCTGATGCACCTGCCCCAGCGCCGCGGGCTCATCACGCGGCTCGTGCGATGGCTCGCTCCCGGAGGCCGGCTGCTGCTGGGCGACGCCCTGGAGGTGCCGAACACCCTGGACACGGCCTCCGCCTACCGCCGCACCATGGACGCCCTGTGGCAGGCGCTGCGGTCGACGATCGGCACCGACACCTCCTCCGTCCCGGCGTACCCGCATTTCCTCAGGGAGGAGGGCCTCCAGCACGTCGCCGCGGAACTCTTCGTCCCTCCGCTGGTCGCGGGCGGTCCCCTGGCCCGGTTCTGGACCGAGACATGGAGCCGGATGCGTCCCGCCCTGGAGGAGACCGGCCTGGTGGACGCCGCGGTCATCGACGAAGCACTCGCCTACCTGGCCTCGCCCCGGCTGGCCGAGCTGGGCCCCGGCATGGTCATGGCCTGGGGGCAGCGGCCCTGACCCGGCGGCACGGCCGTCGGCCGGCGAGCCGGGTCACGCGGCCCTGACCCGGCGGCCCCGCGCGGCCCGGTGCCGCTGGGCGCCCGGCCGGCCCGTGCGACCGGGCGCCGAGCGGCCCCGGGCCGTGCCGTCACGGCGTGCGCGGACGGGCCGCCACCGGCAACCGCGCCGGCACCGGTGGCCCGTACGGCTTCCGGCAGGCGTCCGGGCCGGGCGGGTGCGCACGGTGCAACCACTTCCGGTAGGCCGGCGCCTCGAGGGCCACCGCCCAGTAGGCCGTCTCCAACTCGGGGTAGACGTCGTCCAGTTCGTCTTCCGTGCGGGCCGCCAGGAGCAGACGTACGCCTATCGGGTCTCCCTCCAGGGGGCGGATCGCGAGATCGGTGCGGGGAGAGGCCGTCGGCTGGCTGACCGTGACCACCTCGCCGATGGCGGCCAGCGAGTAGGCGGTGAGGTAATCCCCGTGCAGGATGTCTGAGTCGAGGCCCGCGGCCCGCAGCACCCGGCACAGGGCGTCCCACTCGCCGTCGACCGTGGAGTCGATCATCCAGCGGTCGCCGGACAGGTCGGCCAGGCTCACCTCCGTCCGCACCGCCGCGGGATGGTCCGCGGCGAGCGTGACGAACTGCGGTTCGCGTTCGACGAGCACGCGCAGGCACAGGCCGGACGGGACACGCAGCGGACTGCCCTCGACCTCGTGCACGAACGCCATGTCGAGGCGGCCGGCGGCGACCATGCCGAGCAGGGCGTTGGCGGAGACGTTCATCTCCAGCGCCGGCTCCACGCGCGGAACCCGTGCGCGCAGCAGGCGCAGCCAGCCCGGGATGGCCCGGCTCGCCGTGGCCCCGATGCGCAGCTGGAACCCCCCGGCGGCACGGGCGGCGGCGGTCCTGGTCTCCGTGACGAGTGCCGCGAACTCCGCCACCAGCGGCCTGGCCCGGCTCAGCACGGCCAGTCCCAGCGGGGTCGGCCGGCAGCCGGTGCGGGCCCGCACGAAGAGCTGCGCACCGAGCGCGCGCTCGATGCGCGCCAGCTGCGTGCTCAACGACGGTTGCGCCAGGCCGAGTTGCCGTGCCGCTTTGTGCAGACTGCCGGTGTCGGCGATGGCGCAGAGGACGCGCAGATGCCTCACCTCTAGCTCCATGGGGGGAGCGTAAGGGGGCGTGCGGCAGCGCACCAGATGTTCAAGTTCCAACGAAAGTGGACGAGTCGGCCGCCGATAGCCTCGCGCAATCCCCGATTGCCATCATCCGCGGTCCCGTTGGCCTGCCCGAGACTCACTGGCAACCGATCGTTCAACCCCACAGGACGAGTAGGAGCCCCCCATGACGTCGTTCCGCACCAGCACCGGGCCGAAGAACAGACGACTGCTGGCCCTCGCGCTCGGTGTCGGTCTGGCCTCCGCCGCGCTCGGCACCGCGAGCCCGGCGAGCGCCCAGAACACCGCCACGACACCGGCCCGCTCCGCCACCGCCGGCTACGTCGGCTCGGGCGAGAAGACCGGCAACAAGGCGTTCTTCGACGCCGTACTGAAGTCGGTCGCCAAGAGGCAGGCCGCCCACCCCTCCCTCCAGTCGGTGACCGTCTACTACAACACCGCCCAGGCGCCGAGCTTCCGCTCCCAGATATCGAGCGCCGCCTCCATCTGGAACAGCTCGGTGTCCAACGTCAAGCTCCAGGCGACGACGGGCAGCGCTGACTTCGCCTATTACGAGGGCAACGACTCGAGCGGGTCATACGCCTCCACCGACGGCCACGGCAGCGGTTACATCTTCCTGGACTACACGCAGAACCGGCAGTACGACTCGATCCGGGTCACCGCCCACGAGACCGGCCATGTGCTGGGCCTGCCGGACCACTACAGCGGCCCGTGCAGCGAGCTGATGTCGGGCGGCGGCCCCGGCACCTCCTGCACCAACCGGTACCCGAACAGCACCGAGCGCGCCCGCGTCAACCAGCTGTGGGCCAACGGCCTCACCAAGGCCCTCTCGCAGGTGGCGAAGACCGGCTGACCCGGTGCCCGAGCGGGCCGGCCTCCCCCACGGGCCGGCCCGTCACGGCGGTACGGACCGCGGCACCGGTCCGCGGTCCGTACCGCCCCCCGCGGTCCGTACCGCCCCCGTTCAGGACGGCAGGGGCCCGGCCTTCGTTCGATGAAGGCCGGGCCCCTGCGTCGAGAAGTGTGTGACGTGACCGGCAGGCACCGCGGCCCGCCCTCACGTCCACGGCACGGCATTGCGCATGGCGTCCGCCCGCGTGTGCCGGCCATGCGTCAGAAACGGCCCTGGGTGAGGCGCGTGAGCGGTCCGTGCGTGTGGCGCTCGGCTCGGCGGCCCATCGCGTACGACGCCACGGTCATCGCGGTCAGGCCCGCGCTGACGCCGGCGGCGACCAGCTTGCGGTGGGCGACCACCGTCCAGGCCGTCTTGGCGGTGGCCGCGACCTGGCCCGACGCCGTGACCAGCGCCTGGCGCCCGGTCTCGACGCCCCGGGCCGCCGTGCGGACGGCCCCGCTCGTCACCTCCGCCGTCCGCTCGGTGCCGGCCTTCACGGCCGACGCCGCGCCGTCGGAGGCCGTCACGGCCTTCTTCGCCGCGCGACCGGCCGGCGCCGTCGCCTTGTCCGCCGTCCGCCGGGCCTTCGCCGCGGCCCCCTGCTCCTGGTCGGACTTTCTACTCGTCCCGCTGCTCGATTCAGTCATGGGCTTCGCGTTGCCCGCCGCAGCACCGGCAAACGTGCCGGTGCGCACCCAGGAGCCGCAGTGGCTTAGGGAGATGGCGGTAAGGACGGCTCCGGCCCGCGCGAACCGTCCGTCAGTTCCCGTCGTCCGGCGGCAGGCTGGGCACGTCGGCACGCAAGAGGCTGACCAGCACCCCGTACGCCTCACCACGCCCGGGGCCGGCCGAGTGCAGGAAGCGGTGATCATGATGGCCGGGGAAGACGCTCTCGGCCGGGACACCTGCGCCGCGGCCGACGCGTACCGCGGCCGCGACATGCGGCTGGCCGAGCGGCTGATCTTCCCCGCCGTGCTGCAACGCCTCGGCGGCGGGTCGGGCCCCGGCCGGCCGGTCCTGGACGTCGGGTGCGGCACCGGCGCGGTGGCGGCGCGGCGCGCGGGCACCGGGGTGCGGACGGTCCGGGCCGTCGACCCGTCGGCGGGCATGCCGGACATCGCCCGGGCCGACCGGCCCCACCCTCGTGTCTCCCTGCCGGCTGTTCGACGGCCGCACCCTGGACCGGCTCGCCGACGACAGCGTCGATGCCGCCGTGTGCTGCCTGCTGTACTGCACCGACCCCGACGACGGCCGGCCTCGCCGCTTCGCACTACCGCGTCCCGGCGCGCCGTACGTCCTCGCCGACCTCGACCCGGGCGGCGACCGGCGTGGCCTTCTCCACGCTGCGGCGCGGCGAGCCGGGCGCCGTGTACGGCGACCGCGGCACCGTGACCACGCTGCTGCGCCTGCGCGACGGCACCACGATGACGACCACCACCCACCACCGCTCCCTCGACCGCCACCGGACCCTGCTCGTCGACCCCGGTTTCCCCTCCCCCGCCGTGGACCTGCCGACGCTCCGCGCGGACGGGTCCCCTGGACGAGCTCCGGCGGAGACCCGGATCGCGGCGTACATGATCCTGACGACCCACGCCTGACCCGGCACGTCCGCCGGGTGGCCCGGTCCGGGACCGTGCCCGGCAGCGTCGGCAGGGTGGGGAGGCCCCCGTCGGCAGGTGCCCCGATGATCCTCCTCCCCGGCGGTACCGGGCGGGGACCCGGCGGTCGGGCGTGCCGGAGTCCGCGCCGCCGTCACTCGCCTCTGTCGTGCGGTTCCGGGCCGGGGCCGGGCGGGTCGGCGGGCCGGGGCGGGTAGGGGGTGGTGTCCTCGTCCGTCGGTGTGCCGTGACGGGCTTCGCGTGCCGTACCGAACGCCGGGTACGTGAGACTGTCCCCCTTCCCCCACCCGAGCAGCACGGCCGCGAGGAGGAACAGCAGGGTCAGGGCGGCGAACGCCAGCCCTAGCCACAGGCCGACACCGGTGCCGATGGTGGCACCGGTGAACGACGCCGCCAGCCGGCTGTACAGGTCGGCCAGGTCGGACACGTCCGCCGCCTTCAGGATGTAGACGGCCAGGAGGACGGACGACGGCACGAGTGACGCCTCCAGGTACCGTCTGCCGGCCGTCACCGCGGCCATGACCAGCAGGGCGACCGTGGCGAACACCATGGCGACGATCATCGCCGGTCCCGCGGTCGGGAGGTCCACCCCGAAGGCGTTCTCGCCGGCGCCCCCGCTGGTGGTCAGCCAGGGCAGGAAGAGCATGCCGAGACTCAGCAGCGCGCAGACCGCGGCCGCGGCCAGCGGCCAGTCACGTGACGTCTTCCATCGCGGGGCGAAACGGGGGCGGCGAGCCGAAGTCGTCGTCATTGCGTCCTCCTGGGGGTTCCACGACACCCGGGGGTCCGAACCCGGTCCCGGACGCGCCAAGGGCAGTGACCTGGTGGCTCCCACCCTCTCCCGCGTCCGGGGCGGCCGCACGTCGTACCGCGACCGGACCGCCGGTGTCCGTGCGCCGTGTGCGTGGGCCGGCCCCGGCGTGCCGGGATGGTCGTTGCGCCGGTGACGGGCGCGGGCCACCGTGGGCGGGGTGATTCTCGTTCCGGGCTGGTTGTGGCAGCGGGGGCCGGTGGGCCGGGGTGTGGGCGCCGGTCTCGGCGTGGGTGTCTTCTCCGCGGCCTTCGTGCTCGTCGAGGCGGGGTCGTGGCCGGGGGCCGCGGTGGTCCTGGTGGTGCTCAGCCTGTTCTACGGCATCCGGGTGGCGCGCCGGATGCGCAGGCTGTGGCCCGAGGCCGCACACCTGAGCGGCGCCGACCGCGCGGCCGTGGTGCGCGCCACCCGGCGCGGGCAGGACGCCGGTGATCCCCGGCTGGCGCCCTCGGTCGCCGCATACGCCGGCGCCCTGCGCCGGGCCGCCGAGGAGGACCGGCTGCGCCGCTGGATCGTCGTCCTCGTCACCGTGCTCGCGGTCGGGCTGGCCGTGTACGACACCCTGAGGAGCTCCACCGGCGAGACCGTCGCCTCGTGGCTGGTGGTCGTGCTCTTCGCCGCCGATCTGATGTGGTGGCCCCGCAGGCGGGCCCGGCTGCTGGACCGCGCCGGCCGGGCGGAGGCCTCGGCCCGGCGCGGGACGGACGCGGGCCGCGCCGCGGACGGCTCCTGAGGGCGCCACGCCGTCCGGGAGCGCCACGGCAGGCGGCGCCGCCCGCGTGGAGTGCCGTACGGGCGCGTTCAGCCGGTGTCAGAGGTCGAGGACGTCGAACATCGCCGAGGCGTCCGGCGCCGCGGCGCGGTCCAGGTTCTGTTCGGCCCAGATGACCTTTCCGCGCGCCGCGTAGCGGGTGCCCCAGATGTCCGCGAACTGGGAGACGAGGAAGAGGCCGCGGCCGCCCTCGTCGGTGGTGGCCGCGTGCCGCAGCCGGGGTGAGGTGTTGCTGCCGTCCGACACCTCGCAGACCAGGGTCCGGCCCAGCAGCAGCCGGACGCAGATGGGCGGGGCGCCGTAGCGGATCGCGTTGGTGAGGAGCTCGCTGAGGATCAGTTCCGTGGTGAACGCCGACTCCTCCAGCTGCCACTCGGCGAGCTTCCGGCTCACCTCCTTGCGTACCCGGGGCACCGCCATGACGTCGAACGGGACCTCCCAGGTCGCGGCGCACGAGGGGGCGAGGCGCCGGGTCCGGGCGACCAGCAGCGCCACGTCGTCACTGGGGTGTTCGGGCAGCATCGTCTCCACGAGGGCGCGGCAGGTCTCCTCCGGTGCGGGATCGGCGCGGGCGATGGTCGCGGAGAGCGTCTCCAGGCCCTCGTCGATGTCCCGTCCGCGGCTCTCGACCAGGCCGTCGGTGAACAGGACGAGCCGGCTGCCCTCGGGCAGGTCCAGCTCACCGGCCTCGAAGGGGTGCCCGCCGACGCCCAGGGGCGGTGACAGGGGCAGGTCGGGGAAGGTCACCCGGCCCTGGGGATCGGCGACGGCGGGTGCGAGGTGGCCGGCGCGGGAGAAGGTGCAGCGCCCGCCGACCGGGTCGTAGATGGCGTAGAGGCAGGTGGCGCCGGTGAGGGGTTCGCGGTCGTCGTCGGCGGTCGCGGTCTGCGAGTCCAGCCGGGTGACCATCTCGTCCAGGTGGCCGAGCAGTTCGTCGGGGGCCAGGTCCAGGGAGGAGAAGTTCAGTACGGCGGTGCGCAGCCGTCCCATGGTCACCGCGGCCTGTAGTCCGTGGCCCACGATGTCACCGACGACGAGCGCCACCCGGAAGCCGGGCAGCGGGATGACGTCGAACCAGTCGCCGCCCACGCCGGACTGCGCCGGCAGGTAGCGGGAGGCGATCTCCAGCGCGTCCTGTTCCGGCAGGCCCAGCGGCAGCAGGTTGCGCTGGAGGGTCATGGCCATGGCGTGTTCGCGGGAGTACCGGCGTGCGTTGTCGATGGCGACGGCGGCCCGGGCCACCAGTTCCTCGGTCACGGCGACGTCCTCCTCGTCGAACCGGGGGGAGCCCGCGCCGCGCCAGAAGTTGACCATGCCGAGGACCACTCCGCGTGCCCGGAGCGGCACCGAGATCAGTGAGTGGATGCCGTGGTCCAGCGCCCGCCGTGCCCCCTCGGGGTCCTGTGCCCGCCAGTCCCGGGCGGCCTCCAGGTCCGGCACGAGCACGGCTCTGCCCCGGCCCAGCGCCGCCACCATCGGGGTGTCGGCCATCACGAACCGGATCACGTCGCCGACCGGCTGGAGGGGGTGTCCGGGCTGTGAGGCGCGCAGCGCGGTGCGGCGCATCTCGTGCACCGCGCTCGACGGTTCCTCGCCGCGCAGCACGGAGTCGAGGATCTCCACGGTGACGATGTCGGCCATGCGCGGGACGGCCACCTCGGTCAGCTCCTCGGCCGTGCGCCGTACGTCGAGTGTGGTGCCGATCCGCATCCCCGCCTCGTACAGGAACGACAGCCGGCCCCGCGCCAGCTCGGCCTGCCCGCTGAGGGCCCTGAGATCGGTGGTGTCACGGAAGGTGGCGACGAGCCCCTGATCGCCGCCGAAGGGGGCGGTGGGCCGGATGTTGACCGCCAGCAGCCGGTCCCCGGTCGGGATGATCTCGTCGGACACGGCCTCACCCGCCACCAGCAGCCGGGTCAGGCCCGGCCCCAGACCCAGTTCCCGCACGTGCCGCCGGTCGGCGTCGTCGGGGAGGTCCAGCAGGCGGCTCGCCTCGTCGTTGGCGAGCAGGGTCCGCCCGTCGCCGCCGACGATCAGTACGCCCTCGCGCACCGCGTGCAGCACGGCGTCGTGGTGTTCGTACATCTGGGTCATCTCGGCCGGGCCGAGTCCGTGGGTCTGCCGCAGCAGCCGGCGGCTGATCAGGGCGGCGCCGCTGGTGGCGAGCACGAGCGCCCCCGCCGCCGCGCCGAGCAGCATCGGCAGCTGCTGGTTCAGGACGTCGCCCACGTTGGCGTACTCGATGCCGGCGGTGACCATGCCGACCACACGTCTGCTCACGTCCGTCACCGGTACGACCGCGCGCACCGCGTCGGTCGGCCGGCCGTGGAACGTCTCGGTGAACGTCTCCCCCTCGGCGGCCCGGCCGACGCCCTGGGCCTTGGTGCCGATCAGCGCGGGGTCGGGATCGGTGAGCCGGACCCCGTGTGCGTCCAGGACGGTGACGAAGTCGACGCCGGAGCCCTTCCGGGCCTGTTCCGCCGCCCCTTGCAACCGGGCCGTGGGGTCGGGTGAGCGGAGCGCGAGTGCCGTGCCGGGCGCGTGCGCGAACGACTCCGCAGCGGCCAGGGACCGCTCCTTGGCGTTGCGTTCGGCGTCGTAGCGGCCCTGTACGACCAGGGCGGAGGCGGCCACCGCCACCAGGACGAGCATGATCAGCGCCTGGAGCAGGAAGACCTGCGCGGCGAGGGTGCGCACGCTCAGGGAAGGGGACAGGCGGCGTCCGCGTGGCGGCCAGGGCTGCCTTCTCCTGCGGGACGGATCGGATGACCACCGGGTGCCGGGCGGCGGCGCCGCTCTCGCCCATGGCCAGCGGGAACGTCCGCTCATCTCCCTGTTCTAACACCCCCTCTCCGTGATCGGCGACCGGTGCGCCGGCCGAGGGGCCGGGATGCCGGCGTGCGGGGCGGTCGCGGGCCCCGTGCCGGTGCCGGTGCGGGGCCCGCGAAACATGCCGTGAGGTGGAGCAATCACCGGTGTGCCGTAGCCCGGCGCACCAGGGTGGGACTCTTGTCGAGTTCCTGTGACAGGAGTCCGTGTGCGAGGACCACGTATCCCGAGACCTGGACATACCGGCCGGACATCGGAGGGCGGCACCGGTACGCGGGCGGGGGTGCCGGCACCGCCGACGTGGCTGCGGTGGCTTCCGGCCCTGTACGTCGCGGTCGTCCTGCTGCTGGAGCCCGTCACCCCGGTGGACTGGCCGGTGAGTTTCCTGCTGGTCGGTGTGGCTCTGGTGGCCGCTTTCGCCCACGGTCCCGTCGTCGTCGGCGTCGTCACGGTGTCAGCCGTCGTCCTGGAGGGCGTGCTGGCCGGTACCCCGTGCTGTGCCGGCCGGCCCGTCGGCTACCTGTGGGACCGTCACTATGTGGCCGACTACGTCTGCACCGCCGTGGTGGGCGTCCTCGGCACGATCCTGGCCGCGCACCGCATCCGCCGTGAACGCACGCTGGCCGACGTACGGTCGGTGGCCGAGATCGCCCAGCGCGTCCTGCTCCGACCGGTCGCACAGCGGATCGACGGTCTCGTGCTGGAGAGTCTCTACGTGTCCGCCGCCGCGGAGGCCCGCATCGGCGGTGATCTGTACGAGGCGCTCCGCACCCGGTACGGAGTCCGGCTGCTCATCGGTGACGTGCGCGGCAAGGGGCTGCTCGCGGTCGAGACCGCCGCGGCCCTGCTGGGCGCGTTCCGCGAGGCGGCGCACGACGAACCCGCCCTTCCCTCCCTGGCCGACCGGGTGGAGACGAGCATGGACCGCAGGGCGACGCAGCTGGGCGGCGGTGAGGTGGGCGAACGGTTCGTCACCGCCGTCTTCGCCGAGATCCCCGCCGACTCCCCCGTGGTCCGCGTCGTCAACTGCGGCCATCCGCCGCCGGTACTCTTCCGGTCCGGCGAGGTGGAGGAGCTGGACCGGGGCCGGTCGGCGCCGCCGCTGAACCTCGGTGTGCTGGTCGGGGAGCCGTACCACGTCGACGCGTACGCCCTGCGGCCCGGCGACCAGCTGCTGCTGTACACGGACGGCATCACGGAGACACGGGACGCGGCCGGGGCGTTCTATCCCCTGCTGCCGCGCCTGCGTTCCTGGGCCGCCCTGCCGCCACGGGAACTCCTGGAACGGCTCCACGGCGACCTGCTGGTCCACAGCGGCAACCGTCTCCAGGACGACATCGCGGCACTCGCCGTCCGCGTCCCCGCCGAGGAGCCGCCCCAGGGGCCGCCGTCCCCGGTCCGGTGACCACCGGCCCCGGCCGGCGGGTCGTCACGGCCGACTCCCGCGCGTGTCTCCCGCCGTCGAGTCGTGCGACGGTGCCGCCGGTTAGGCGGCGGGTGGACGGGAACCTGGTTCGCCGGGGTGTCGAGCCGGTGGGAGGAGTCCGGTGACAGCGTCGACGTCAGCGGCAGGCGGTCGCGGCCCGGACGCTCGGGAGAGCGGGTACGAGCCGGATCCGCAGCGGTGGCGTGCCCTGTGGGTCACTCTGGTGGCCGGCTTCATGAGCCTGCTCGACGTGACGATCGTGGCGGTCGCCCTGCCCACCGTCCAGCGCGATCTGCACGCCTCGCCCGCCCAAGTGCAGTGGGTGGTGTCCGGGTACGCCCTGACCTTCGCCCTCGCCCTCGTCACCGCCGGCCGCCTCGGCGACGCGCTGGACCGGCGCCGTATCTTCCTGCTGGCCCTCTGCGGCTTCGTCCTCTTCAGCGCGGGCTGCGGAGCCGCCCCCGACATCACGCTGCTCGTGGCCGCCCGCCTCGCCCAGGGCCTGGCCGCCGGGTTCATGGCTCCCCAGAACTCCGCGCTCATCCAGCAGATGTTCCGCGGCGCCGAACGCGGCCGGGCCTTCGGTTTCTTCGGCGCCACCGTCGGCATATCCTCCGCCGCCGGCCCGATAACCGGCGGCACCATCCTCGCCCTCGCCTCCGGCGAGCAGGGCTGGCGGTGGATCTTCTACGTCAACGTCCCCATCGGCATCCTCGCCGTCCTCCTCGGCCGCCGCCTGCTGCCCCGCACCCGGCGCTCGGGACGGGGGCACCTGGACGTGCCCGGCATCCTGCTCCTCGGTCTGGGTGTCCTCGCGCTGATGTACCCGCTGGTCCAGGCGGACTCCGGAGGCGTCCACCGCCTGTGGTGGCTGTTCCCCGTGGGCGCCGCGATCCTCTTCGGCTTCGCCCGGTGGCAGCACCGTCTCGTGGCCCGGGGCACCCAGCCGCTGCTCGACCCGCGCCTGTTCAGCACCGTGCGCGGCTACGCGGTGGGCGCCGGCATCGGCACCCTGTACTTCGTCGGCTTCAGTGGTGTCTGGCTGGTCTTCGCCCTGTTCTATCAGCGGGGCCTCGGTTTCTCCCCGCTCCTGTCCGGTCTCGCCGTCACCCCCTTCGCCGTCGGCTCGGCCAGCGCCGCCGTGGTCGCCGGCCGGCTGGTGGAGCGGTTCGGCCGCCTGCTCACCGTGTGCGGCCTCACGGGTGTGATCGCCGGCTTCGGGGGCACGGCGCTGCTGCTGCGTCTCGCGCCCCTGCACAGCGCGCCGTGGATCGCCGCCCCGGTCCTGTTCCTCGGCGGCATCGGCAGCGGCTTCGTCGTCTCCCCCAACATCACCATGACCCTGCGGGACGTGCCCGTGCGCATGGCGGGCGCGGCGGGCGGCGCCCTCCAGACCGGGCAGCGCCTGGGCGCCGCGCTGGGGACCGCCGCTCTGCCCGGCCTGTTCTACCTGGTGCTCGGCGGCAGCGGCGACTACCGCGGCGCCGTCGTCACCGCGCTGTGCTGCGCCCTCGCCGGCATGATGGCCGCGCTGGCGCTCGCGCTGTTCGACTGGCGGCGCGACCGGCGCGCGGACCGGCCGCACCGGAAACGTCCGGACGAGACCGCCGACGACCCGCTGCACGCCCGGCACACCTGACCGTCGCGCCACCTGACCGCCGCCCCCACCCGGCCCGCGCGTCACCGGACCCCGCTGCCCGACCCCCCGGGCCATCTGCGAACCGGCGGGACCCGGGCTTCGGCGGTCCGCTCCTCCTGTCCGGAGGAACAGACCGCCGGCGCCCGGCGCGCCGGGCTACAGGGCGCGTTCCAGGCGGTCCGCCATCAGCTTGACGAAGCGGGCCGGTTCCGTCGGCTGGCCCCCCTCGGCGAGGACCGCGAGGCCGTGCAGGAGCTCGGCGGTCTCGGCCAGTTCCGCACGGTCCTCGCGCTCCTTGTATGCCTGGTTGAGGCCCTTGACCAGCTGGTGGTCCGGGTTGAGCTCCAGGATGCGCTTGGCGCGGGGCACCTCCTGGCCCATCGCGCGGTACATGTTCTCCAGGGCCGGGGTCAGGTCGTGCGCGTCGGAGACCACGCAGGCCGGGGACACGGTCAGCCGGGAGGACAGGCGCACCTCCTTGATGTCCTCGTCCAGCTGCTCCTTCATCCAGCCGAGCAGCCCGGCGTACTCCTCGCTCTGCTTCTCCCGCTCGCCGTCGGCGGTGCCGTCGTCCTCGGCGTCGAGGTCGATGCGGCCCTTGGCGACGGAGCGCAGCTTCTTGCCCTCGTACTCGCCGACGGCGTCGGCCCACACCTCGTCGACGGCATCGGTGAGCAGCAGCACCTCGATGCCGCGTTCCCGGAACGCCTCCATGTGCGGGGAGTTCTCGATGCTCTGCCGGGACTCGCCGGTCAGGTAGTAGATGTCGTCCTGGCCGTCCCGCATCCGCTCCACGTACTGCTTGAGGGTGGTCGGCTCGGTGTCGTGGTGCGTGCTCGCGAACGACGCGACGGCGAGGAGGGCGTCGCGGTTCTCCGCGTCGGTGACCAGGCCCTCCTTCAGCGCCGTACCGAACTCCCGCCAGAACGTGGCGTAGCGGTCCTGGTCCTTGGCCATCATGTCCTTGACCGTGGACAGGACCTTCTTGGTCAGCCGCCGCCGCATCATCTCGATGTGGCGGTCCTGCTGGAGGATCTCGCGGGACACGTTCAGTGACAGGTCCGCCGCGTCCACGACGCCCTTGACGAAGCGCAGGTACGGCGGCAGCAGCGCCTCGCAGTCGTCCATGATGAACACGCGCTTGACGTACAGCTGCACGCCCCGCTTGGCGTCCCGCGTGAACAGGTCGTGGGGGGCGTGCGCGGGAAGGAACAGCAGCGCCTGGTACTCGAAGGTGCCCTCGGCCTGGAGCCGGATGGTCTCCAGCGGGTCGCGCCAGTCGTGGGCGATGTGCTTGTACAGCTCGTGGTACTCGTCCTCGGACACCTCCTCGCGCGAGCGGGCCCACAGCGCCTTCATGCTGTTGAGCGTCTCGGGCTCGGGTGCCTCATCGTTCGCGTCGGCCGTGGCGGGCGCCTCGGGCACCATCCGGATCGGCCAGGTGATGAAGTCCGAGTAGCGCTGGATGATCTCCTTGATCTTCCACGGGGAGGTGTAGTCGTGGAGCTGGTTCTCCGGGTCGGCCGGCTTGAGGTGGAGCGTGACCGAGGTGCCCTGCGGCGCGTCGTCGACCGCCTCCAGGGTGTACGTGCCCTCGCCGCGTGACGTCCAGCGGGTGCCCCGGTCCTCGCCGGCGCGCCGGGTCACCAGCGTGACCTCGTCCGCCACCATGAAGCCGGAGTAGAACCCGACGCCGAACTGGCCGATGAGCCCCTCGGTGCCGCCCCCGTCCTGCGCCTCCCGCAGTTCCTTCAGGAACTCGGCGGTGCCCGAGTTGGCGATCGTGCCGATGAGCTGCCCGACCTCCTCGTACGACATCCCGATGCCGTTGTCCCGCACGGTGAGGGTGCGGGCGTCCTTGTCGACGTCGATCTCGATGTGCGGGTCGGACACGTCGGCGTCCAGGGAGTCGTCCCTGAGCTTCTCCAGACGCAGCTTGTCCAGCGCGTCGGAGGCGTTGGAGACGAGTTCGCGCAGGAAGACGTCTTTGTTCGAGTAGACCGAGTGGATCATCAGCTGGAGCAGCTGACGGGCCTCTACCTGGAACTCGAATGTCTCGGTCGGCATGTTCGCGTGTACCTCACAGGTCCTGTTGCCGGAACTGGTGCCAGACACTGTAAAACACCACGTCACGGCGGTGGCCGGAATACAGGGGCGGTGGCTGGATCCGTATCGCTCATGACCGCCGCCTTCCCGGGTACCCGACCGGCCCCGGCCCGGGTCCGCTGCGCGGGCCGACGGGCCGTCCGGCAGTCGAACCAGACCACGGAGGCGCACAGATGAGCACGGTCAAGGAAGCGGTGGAAGTCGACGTCCCCGTCCACACCGCCTACAACCAGTGGACGCAGTTCGAGGAGTTCCCGAACTTCATGGAAGGCGTCGAGGAGGTCACCCAGCTGGACGCCAAGCACAATCACTGGACCACGAAGGTCGCCGGAGTACGCCGGGAGTTCGACACCGAGATCGTCGACCAGCTGGCCGACGAGCGCATCACCTGGCGCACCACGACCGGCGACACCCGGCAGAAGGGCACGGTCCGCTTCGAGCGCCTCGACGACTCCCACACCAAGGTCGAGCTGGTGATGGAGGTCGAGCCCAGCGGAGCCGCGGAGAAGGTCGCGGACATGATCGGCACGATCGACCGGCGGGTCAAGGGCGACATGCAGCGGTTCAAGCAGTACATCGAGGAACGCGGCACGGAGTCCGGCGCCTGGCGCGGCCGCGTCCGCCCCGGCGACCCCGGCCCCGCCCTCTGACCGTCCCACGCGACACAGGCGCCGACACGCCCGCCCCGAGGGCCACGGGCCACCGTCGGCGCCTCCCCTCGCCCCCGTCCAGGTCGTCGGCAGGGTGTCAGGCCGCCGGGACGACCTCGTGGCCCGCGGAGCGCAGGGCGTCGGCCGCGTCGTCGTACCTGCCGGTGGGGACGAGGACGAGGTCGGAGTGGTAGGTGGAGGTCACGAACACCGGGATCCCCGCCGCGCCCAGCGGCCCGACCACGGCGGCCAGCATGCCCGGCAGGTCGAGGCCGTGGGGGTCGTCGCCGTACAGGCCGGACCAGTGCTCCTCTTGGCCGGAGGCGTCGGCGTCGGCAGTGACCTCCCGCACGACGGTCAGGCCCTCGGGAGCGCGTACGACCGCGTACCAGTCGTCATCGGCGAGCCGCGCGCCACCGCAGACGTGCTCGATCCGGAAGAGGGCAGGCAGTGTCAGGAGTTTCCGCCGGGGAGGAGTCATGCGGCGAGCGTAGCCGTGCCGTTGCTCCCGCCGGCGAGCCGCTCGGGCGGGCTTCCACTGCTTCGGCGGAGGCGGCGGGCCCTTGCGGGCCGGCGCTGCGGAGCTTGTCCTTCATTCTCTTCGGCGGAGCTTCCTTCTCCTGCGTCGTGTGCATGAGGCGGGCCGTGGTCACCCGTATGTGACACGCACCCGCCCGGACGGGAGCGCGGCACTCAGACCCGGTGGGCAGCCTCCATGTCCCGTTTCAGGTTGCGCAGGGTCCTGTCGATGTTGCCCGTCTGGAAGTCGGCGAACGTCTTCCCCCCGGTGGCGATCCGGTCGAAGATCCGGGCGACGGGGGCGGGCCAAGCACGCCGGTCGTCCGTCCAGGTCTCCGTCACGCGGCAGCCGGTGTCCTCCGGCGCGAAGGTGTACTCCCAGGTGGCGATGGGACCCCGCAGACGCGGGCGCCTGACACCGATCGCGTGGACGCGGAAGGCGAAGCGGCGGCCGGGATCGGCCGCCGTCACCGTGCACCGGGTGACCCAGCGGAACGTCCCCCGCTTGTTGCGTCCCTCGAACGTCGTTCCCACGGTGGCCCGTTCGCCCGGCACGCCGCTCACCGTGCCCTGGTTCTCCGGGCTCCACCGGCCCATGTCGGCGGGGCGGCACACCGCCTCGTAGACCGTCTCCGGCGGGACGTCGATGAAGATACTGCGGGACACGGTGAATACGCGGGTCACGGCGACGCCCTCCTGGGGACACGTTGGTACTTGCGAGTAGCGATCGTGTCATGTCTGGGGCGGACCGTGGGGTCCGGAGCCCGGGGAGACGCGCCGTGGCGCCGGCCCCCTGCGAAACCGGGTCGCGGGCGCGGCCGGATCCTTTCGGTCGGATCGGCGTTCGCGAACATTCCCGGGACGTACGGCATCTCACCGGGGGAAGGCAGACCCCGAAGCCGACAACGAAGGAGTAACCGACTCATGACGACTCGGCAGCACCGGAGTCACACCTCCCGCGCCGCGGCGGCCGCCCGGTCCGGAGGCCGCAGGCACCTCGGCCGGGCGATACTCGCCGTGACCACCGCCGCCGGACTGGGCATCGCCGGCACGGGCGCCGCGCGGGCCGCCGGGACGGGAACGGCGACCGCGGCGCCCACCTGCGCCGTATCCCATCTGAGCGCCTCGTTCGGCAAGCAGCTGGCCGGCGGCATGAACCACCAGGGCGTGGTCGTCAAGCTGACGAACACCGGTGCCCGCACCTGCCTGCTGCGGGGCTACCCGGGCCTCGGCCTGGAGAACGCCGCTCACCGGACGCTTCGGTCGACCACCCACTGGGGCGACACCTGGTACGCGAAGAGCCCCGCCAAGTCCACCCTGACCCTCCGCAAGGGCGGGAGCGCCGAGGCGGTCATCTCCTGGACCCATGCCAACACCGGCACCCCGGACGCCGTCCGTGCCGCGTACCTCCAGGTGACCCCGCCGGCCGCGAGCAGCCACAAGACGCTCGCGTTCCCGCAGTGGGTGGACCAGGGCGACCTCCAGGTCACCGCTCTCGCGTACCGGATCGACGTCGAGGACTGAGCACGCGAGGGCCGCGCCGCCGCCCGGCCGGGGCGGCGCCGGCTCCAGACCGGGGCCACGTCTCCACGCTGGGGCGGCGCCGGTTCCAGGCCGCCCGCGTCTCCACGCCGGGGCCGGGCCGTCGCCGAGCCGGGGCCGTGCCCCCTCCGCACCACGGCCGGGATCGAGCCGACCTCGGGCCGGCCGGGGCGAGGGCGGCCGGCGGGACCGGAGCGGGCCGGACCGGGGTCGGCCGGGCCGGGGCACGCTCCCTTCGCACCACGGCGGGGATCGAGCCGACCTCGGGCCGGCCGGGGCGGGGGCGGCCGGTGGGGGCGGCGGGGCAGGCCGGAGTCGGCCGGATGTCCCCTCGGTAAGCCGGGGCCGGCCGGGGCGGTCCAGGGCGGCCACGCCCCCCTCCGCACCACGGCCGGGACCGAGGTCGGCCCGGTCCACGGCCCGGTCCAGGTCGGCCGGGGCCGAGGTCGGCCCGGACTGGGATCGGCCCGCATTGGGGTCGGCCCGAACTGGGATCGACCCGAACTGGGATCTGCCGGACCGGGGTCGGCCCGGGGCCGAAGTCGGCCGGGTCCCGCAGGAAGCCGGGTCGGCCGAATGTCCCCGCACGAAGCCCGACCGGGACGGACATCACCGCACGAAGCGCCCGACCCGGACGGACATCACCGCACGAAGCCAGATCCGGACGGACGTCACCGCACGCAGCCAGACCGGACGAACGTCAGCGCACGAAGCGCCGGGCCCGGACGAATGTCCCCGCACGAGGCGCCGGGCCCGGACGGCCGATCACGCTCGTGCCCCTGCCGCTCCCCGGCGCGCCGCGAGCGCCGCACTCGGCGGACCGTGGCATGCACGCGCGTACGCAGGGAACCCGTCCGCCCATGCACATCGACCTGACAGGACGCACCGCCCTGGTCACCGGCTCCACGCAGGGCATCGGCGCGGCCATCGCCCTCGCTCTCGCCCGGGCCGGCGCCCGCGTGGGCGTCAACGGCCGCGACGAGCGGCGGGTGGCCGACAGCGTCGAGTCGCTGGCCGGCCAGGCGCCCGGCGCACAGCTGGTGCCGGTGGCCGCCGACGTGTCCGGCGAGGAGGGCGCGGCCCGGGTGGCGGAGTTGCTGCCGCGGGTGGACATCCTCGTCAACAACCTGGGGATCTTCGGCACGGCCGACCCGCTGGAGATCAGCGACGCGGAGTGGCGGCGCTACTTCGAGGTGAACGTGCTGGCCGCCGTACGGCTGACCCGGCTGTACCTGCCCGGTATGACCGAGCGCGGCTGGGGGCGCGTCCAGTACGTCGCCAGTGACTCGGCGGTCGCGATCCCCGCGGAGATGATCCACTACGGGATGTCGAAGACCGCGCTGCTGGCGGTGAGCCGTGGGTTCGCCAAGAAGGCGGCGGGCACGGGGGTGACGGTCAACTCCGTCATCGCCGGGCCCACGCACACCGGGGGCGTCGAGGACTTCGTGTACGAACTCGTCGACCGGGACGTGCCCTGGGACGAGGCGCAGCGTACGTTCATGCGCGAGCACCGCCCGCAGTCCCTGATCCAGCGGCTGATCGAGCCGGAGGAGATCGCCCACATGGTGGTGTACCTCAGCTCGGAACAGGCGTCGGCCACGACCGGCGGAGCGCTGCGCGTCGACGGCGGGTACGTCGACTCGATTCTGCCCTGAGCACGCGGACCGCCCGCCGGGGGGCTGCGGACGGGCTGTCGCCTCCCGCGCGGCGGCGTCCGCCGACGGGGCGCGCGCGACCGTGCCGTTCACCCGTAAGGGCCAATCTCGCGGCCGGCTCGGGGCCCGGGCGCATGACCGGCCCGCCGTCGGTGAGATATCGGACATGGACGAACCTGCACTGGGCGGCCAATTTCCGGCGCCGCGCCGCCCGGCCGTGTACGACGTAGTGTTCCGGGCGGACTTCACCTCGGCGGCGCAGTGGGTCGCGGGCCGCTCGTGGGCCTATCCGGGAGGAGGCCCGGTCAATCCGGGCGACGACAAACTGGACTACCTGGTGCCCTACGCCGACTACAGCCGCTCGGGCGTCTTCCGGGCCGGCCGCCGGCCGGACGGGAGATGGAACACGGGCCTGCTCACCACCGAGGGCAGTGAGGAGGGGTTCACCGTCCGGCCGGGGGACGTACTGGAGGCCCGCGTACGGCTGCCGGAGGAGATCGGCGCCTGGCCGGCCATCTGGACGTGGCGGGACGGCGACCAGGAGATCGATGTCTTCGAGTACCACCCGGACAACCCGGACCTGCTGGAACTCACCAACCACGTGCACGGCGCCAACCGTTACCTCCGGGACGGGGCCGTCTTCCCCGGCGCCTGGATCGAGCTGCGCACCGAGTTCGGGCCCCGTTCCGTGGTCTGGTGGCTGAACGGCGCGCAGGTCTTCTCGGACGGACGGGGCGTGGGACACCACTGGTACGCCTACCTCATCGTCAACCTCTCGGTCTGCGGCGGGCGTTACCACCCGCCGCCCGAACCGGGGACGACCGAGATGTCGTACGAGGTGGCCGACCTCGTCGTACGGCGCCCCTCCGCCGGCGGCACCGGTCACGGCGCGGCAGCCGCAGCCGGGCATCCCGGGACGGCGTCCGCGGCGGGAGGCGGCGAGCAGCGGCCGGCCGCGCCCTGAACCGCGCCGCCCGGCCGGTCAGCCGTGGGAGACCGTCAGCCCGTAGAAGGCGACCCGTGCTCCCTTCGTGGTGCTGTCCGAGGACGACTGGTTGTACGAGCCGGCCTTGAAGTACTGCTTGTACGGCTTGAAGGAGGACGGGATGGCGTAGTGGGTGGTGCTGCCGTTGACGGTCAGGTCGATGGTGTTGCCGCCGGTGACGGCGATCGTGTAGGTCCAGGTCTTGCCGGTCGCCACGTGCCCCACGGTGTGCGGTGTCTGGCCGCCGGACGGGGAGTCCTCGGTGCCGAGGACGATGTCGCCGCCGGCGTGGTAGTACAGCTCGGCCAGCGGCTTGGTGGAGGAGCCTCCGGTGCCGAGGTGGATCTGGCCCACGCAGACGTTGGACGTCACGGACACCACGCGGAGTGTGGCGCTCATCCGGTGGGAGCCGCTCAGTGACCAGTCGGCGGCGCTGCCGTCGCGGTTCATCTCGCGCAGTTCGGAACGGGCGTAGTGGGAGTTCGGAGTCGTGACCCCCTTCTCCGGTGCCCAGAAGGTCATCGCACCGTCGCGCGTGTCGGTGTAGAAGTACGCGTCCTGGTAGCCGTCGGCCCCCTGGAGCCGGGAGGAGGGGATGGTGGTCGGCGATCCCGGGGAGCCGACCGGTTCCTGGAGCTGCCAGACGGACAGGTCGAAGTTGCCGCCGGGCGCGACATGCGGATCCGCGGCGCTCGCGCTGCCGTTGCCGAGCGCTGCCAGTGTGCCGACGAGGCCCGCGACGGTCATCGTCGCGAGGAGCCTGGAACGGGTCATGTGGGGTGAACCTCCCGGGTACGGCGGTGGGTGGATCATGACGGTCATGCGTTCAGCATGCTGAACATTGAGCGCATTCTTGGATGGCTCGTAGGTCCGGAACTTAAAAGTCTGGACCAGGCACGTCAAGAGGTGCCGCCGAACCCACCGCGGCGATCCACTGCGGCTCGCCCGCGCAAGACCGGTGGGACCGCCGGTCCGGCCGTCCCGCACAGCGCCCGCAGTGGCACCGCCGGCCCGAGCCCGACGGCGGCGCCCTCCGGCCGGCGCCCGCCCGCGCCTGCTCGCCGATCCGCGGGCGCACCCGTTGTGCCGGTGCACCGTACGGGGGCACCGGCGTTGTGCCGCGTCCCAAGGCGACCCGCTTCGACTTCCCGTAAAAGCGCAGGTGGCGGCGATTCCGGGCCGGCCGGGCGGTCCGGACGGACGGCTTCCACCCATCCTTACGCGTGAGTAAGGTCGCGGGAATGACCGGACAGACGCCCCCAGGCCTCGCCACCCCGCGGTACCGCCCGGGTCCGCAACGGCACGCGACGGCCGCGCTGTGGGACCGGTTGCGCGGCGACGGAGCGTGCGTCGTGACCGGCGAGCCCGGCAGCGGCCGGTCGGCCTTCCTCGGCTGGGCCGCCCGCGCGTTCACCGCCGGGCCGGTCGTGACCGTACCCGCCGGCCCGGCGCGGTTCCGCCGACCGCTGGCCGGGTTGCGCGCGTTGTGCCGCGCGGCCGGGGTGCCGGCCGGCACCGTGTGCGCCGCCCGCCCGGAGCGGGAGATCATCGGCGCCCTGGAGGCAACGGCCGGGCCCCGGACCGTACTCCTGTGCGTCGACGACGCGCATCTGTGGGACCCCCTCTCCCGGGCCGCTCTCGGCCGGCTCACCGCCCGCCCCGCCGCGGGCGGCCGGGTGGCCCTGCTGCTCAGCGTCGCCGGGCACCGGCCCGTGGACCCGGAGTTCGCCGGTCTGCCGCTGCTGCGCCTGGACCCCCTCGCCCCGCCGGACGCCGCGTCCCTGCTGGACGACGCCGCCCAGGGCGTGCTGGACCCTGCGGTACGGGACGAGATCTCGGCCGCGGCGGAGGGCAATCCCGCCCTCCTGCTGCGCCTCCTCCACCGCCTGACCCCGGCTCAGCTGCGCGGCCTCACGCCCCTGCCGCGTCCCCTTGCCGACGCCGGGACGCTGACCGCGCTGGCCGGTCGACACCTCGCCGGACTGCTCCCGGGGCAGTGGGAGCTGCTCCTGGTGACCGCGGCAGCCGTACAGGTCTGCGGTGAACCATCCGTCGAGGCCGACGTCGTACGCCGCGCGGCCGCGGGACTCTCCGGAGGTCCGCCATGGCCCGGCCCCCAGCCGGGGCCACGCTCCACCGACGCGAGCGGGCGTGTGCCGGTTCCCCTCCCACCGTACGAGCCGTACGAGCCGTTCGCGTCGTTCGATGTCGGCGGCCGGCCGGCGCTCCGCCCCTCGTCCCACCCCCAGGAGCCCGGCGCCGACGAGGGCGGGCGTGTTCCGTGTCCCGTCCCGTTGCCCGAGTCGCTCGTCGCCGCCGACGGACGGCTCGGCTTCCGCAGTGGGCTGCTGTGCCGCACGGTGTACGCGACCGCGCCGGCCGGACGGCGCCGTGCCGCCCATGACGCCCTGGCCCGTGCGCTGCCCGACGGGCGCGGCCTGCCGGCATTGCTGCACCGATCGTGGGCCGTCACCGCCCCCGCCCCCTCACTCGCCGCCGACCTGGCGGCCGCCGCGTCCGACCCGGCCCCGTCAGCCCCGCCCGCGCTGCGCTGCACCGCCCACACCCGCGCCGCCGAACTCGCACCGGACGGCACCCGGCAGGTCCGGTGGTACACGGCCGCCGCCGAACACGCCGTGCTGGCCGGGCAGTCCGCCCGCGCGCTGCGGCTGCTCGACACCGTCCGCGGTCGCCCGGCGCCTCCGGCGCTGCACGCGCGTGCCGAGCTGCTGCGCGGGACGGTACTGCGCTGGGACGGCCCGGTGGACGACGCCCGGGAGACCCTGCTGCTCGCCGCGGCGTTGTCCGCCCCCCACGACCCCGAGCGATCCGCCGAGGCCGTCCTGGGCGCCGCGGACGCCGCCTGGTCGGCGGGTGACCTCGCGGCATGCCTGCGAGCGCTGGCGGAAGGCCCGGCCCTCGCCGACCCCTCGTCCGGCACGTGCGGCGGTGGACAACCGCCCCACCCGGGCCGGGCGCATCCGCCGGCCGGACTTCCGCTCCCGCCCGCGCGCTCCCGCGCCGCGACTCCGGCGTCCGATGCCCCCCTCGCACCCACCGGTCCCCGCTCCGCGGCTCCGTCACCCGCGATCCCCCGCCCACCCACCGGTCCTTGCCTCCTCGTCCGGCCGGCCGACGTCGCCGTCACGCCGGCCGCCGTCCTGTGCGACCACCGCGCGGGCCTGCGGGCGGTCCTGCTGGGCCGCTTCGACCAGGCCGCCGCCCCGTTGCGGCGGGTCATGCACCACGCGTGGGCGGCGGACACCCCCTCCGCCCTCCTCCGCCCGGCGGACGATCCGGAGCGGTTCCTGCGGGCGGCCGCGGCGGCACTGCTGCTCGGGGACACCGCCGCCGCCCGGCGGGCCGGCGCGCGGGCGCTCGCGGTGGCCCGTACGAACCGGTCCGCCGTGCACGAGGCGCGCGCCCTGGAGTACCTGGCCTACGGCGAACTCCGCGCCGGGCGGCACGCGCTGGCCCGTACGCGCGCCGAGGAGGGCCTGCGCACCGCGTACCGCACCGGACAGCGCAACACGGCCGCCCACCTGCACGCCGTGCTGGCCCTGGCGGCGTCGATCGAGGGCGAGGCGCACACCGTCGCCGAGCAGGTGACGGCCGCGCTGGCCGTCGCCCGCCGGCACGGACTGGCCCAGGCCGCCGCCCTGGCCCAGTGGGCGACCGCCCGCGCCGATCTGGGTCACGGCCGGCCCCGCGAGGCCGCCGAACGGCTCGGCCCGTTGGTCCGGCCCGGCCCGGGGCGCGGTCACTTCGCCGTCTGGATGCTCGCCGTACCGTGCTATGTGGAGGCGTGCGCGCTCGCCGGGCAGCCGGACCGGGCCCGGGACGCGGTCGAGGACTTCGCGCGCTGGGCGGCGTGCGACGCGGACCCTCAGGCCCCCGCCCAACTGCTGCGCTGCCGTGCCTTGCTGGCTCCGCCCGAGACCGCCGACCCGCTGTACCGGCAGGCGTTGCGCCGGCACGAGGAGGTCACCGGTGGTGACTTCGAACGGGCCCGTACGGAGCTGCTCTACGGCAAGTGGTTGCGCAGACGCCGCCGGCTGCGTGAGGCGCGTGCCCAACTGCGAGCGGCCCAGCTCGGTTTCGAGCGGTGCGGCGCCCGCCCGTGGGCGCAGCAGGCGGCGGCGGAACTCCGGGCGAACGGGGTGGCCGGGGCGGGCGGAGCCGCGGCGGCGGGCGAAACGGTGTCCCGGGGCGGTGGCACCCGGCCGGACGCGCTGGCCCGGCTGACCCCGCAGCAGTTGCGCATCGCCCGCGGCGTCGCCCAGGGCCTCACCAACCGGGAGGTGGCCCTGAGCCTGTCGGTCAGCACCCGCACCGTCGACTACCACCTGCGCAACGTCTTCTCCGCTCTCGGCGTCCGTTCCCGGATGGAGCTGGCACGCCTGGTGGAGCGGACGGAAAAGTGCGCTGCACACCCCTAGGGACCGACCAGGCGGTATGCCATTCTTCGAGCAGGACGAGTCAGCCGCCCCTGGGGAGAACCGCGATGCACCCTGCCGTACGGCCACGGCCACGGCCCGTGCCCCGGCCGGGGCCCCAGCCCGCACCCCGGTCGCGCGCGCCGCGCTCCCGGTCGCTGATCGACGCCGAGGCCCTGCGGGTGCTGCACCGTGCCGCCCGCACGCTGCTGGACGGCCTGCCCGGCCTCACCGACCGGCTCGTCGCCGCCCTGCGGGAGCGGCAGCCGGCGTACCGGGCCGCGCTGGACGGCGACCGGCCCGGCACCTGGCAGGAGGTGCACCGCTCGCTGCGGCACAGCGTCGCCTGCCTGCTCGATCCGCGCGGCACCCGCGAGACGGCGCGCCACTGCTCCTGGCGCATCGGTGTCACCCGCGCCGAGCAGGGCGTCCCCCTGGACGCGGTGCTGCACGCCTACCGCCTGGGCGGTGCCCTGGTGTGGGAGGAACTCCTCGACGTGACCTCCCGTACCGCTCCCGAGGACGTACGGCTCCTGGTGCATGTGGCGGGCGACGTGTGGGACTTCGTCGACGAGCACTGCACGCTGGTGGCGGACGCCTACCGGCAGACCGAACGGCAGCTCGCCCGGCGGCGGGAGAACCGGGTGCGGCTGCTGGCCGCCGCCCTGCTCGACGGCACCGGCCGCATCGCCGACCTGCCCGAGACGGCGCAGGCCCTCGGGCTGCCCGAGCGGGGCCGGTACACCGTCGTGGCGGTCGCGGGCGCACGGTCCGCCGACGCCGTGCGCGCCCTGCTGCCCCGGCGGGTGCGGGTGCACTGGCACTCCGGCCCGGAGACGGACTACGGCATCGTCGCGGCCGGGGACGGCCTCCCCCCGGCAGGGGACGGCCTCGCCGCCGTACCGGCCGCACCGGCGGACGGACTGCGCGTCGGGATCGGTCCGGCCGTGGACGGACTGGCCGCCGTCGGCGAGGCGCGCCGGCTGGCGGACACCGCCCTGCGGCTGTGCCCCGGCACGGGTGGCACGGTACGGCTGACCGGTCACCTGCCCGAGGCGCTCGTCGTGTCCTGTCCGGACCTCGCCGCCTTACTGGCCGAGCGCGCGTTCGGTCCGCTCGCGCGGCTGGAACCGGCCGACGCCGGCGTGCTGCTGGACACGGTGGCCACCTGGCTGGCCTGTGAGGGTTCCGCGCAGCGGGCGAGCCGCCGGCTGTACTGCCACCGCAACACCGTCCTGAACCGCCTGCGCCGCTACGAGCAGCTGACCGGCCGTTCGCTGTCCCGCCCCGCCGATCTGGTCGAGACCGTCCTTGCCCTGACCGCCCGCCGGCTCCTCCCGCCTCCCCCGGCCCCCTGACACCCCGTCCCGCCCGGTCTGCCGGGCGGGACGGCGCGGCGGCCGTCACGGGCCGCCGCGCCCCGCCCGGTCAGGCGGCCCGCCACAGTGCCGGGACCGCAGGGGGCTCCCAGCCGGGCTGGGCCGTGTGCGGCTGGAGGCAGCTGTAGGCGCGGCCCGCGTAGGTGACCTGGTCCCCCGCCCGGTAGGTGGCGCCCACGGCCCAGGTGCCGCCCGGCGGCGGGGGGTCCGTCGGGGTGGGGCCCGGGCCGGGGTCCTGCGGGACGTCGAGGACGAAGTCGAAGGCCTCCTCCCGGCCGCCGCCCGCGTCCCGCACGGTCATCAGCAGCCGCGCGTCGAAGATCGTGTCGGTGCTGTTGCGCGGCTCGTTCGGGAAGTACAGCTGCGTGGTCAGGATCGGCCGGCCCGGTGCCTGCACCTTGACGTGGAGGTGCCGGGTGCGGCCCGGGTAGAGCCCCGGCACGATCGTGGTGAGCGCGAACGAGCCCCGGGAGTCGGTGTACTGGTGCCCTCTCAGCCGGAACCCGGTGTTGTCGTACGCGCCGTTGGTGTCGGCCTGCCAGAAGTCCAGCAGGACACCGGTCAGGGGGCGGCAGGCCCGGCCGAAGACGTAGCCCGTCACGGTGAGGGGCGTTCCCGGCATGCCCGGTTCCAGGAGGCTGGTGCGCTCCGGCGAGCGGGGCTTGAAGTAGGGGCCCTCTGTCTGCTCCGGGGTGGGGTCGTCGCCGTCGTCGCACGGCGGGGTGAGGCCGGGCGCCGTGCCGCCCGCGGTCAGGGTACGGGCGAGGGCCGGGCCGCCCATCAGGGCGACGGGGATCGCCGCGGTGGCCGCGAGCGCCGCGCGCAGCACCGTCTTGCGGCCGACGAGCCGGGGAGAAGGCGTCCCGTCCGCCGTGCCCGGGTCGTTCGCACCCACGTCGTCCCTGTGCGCTCCGTCCGTGCCTGCTCCGTCCGTCCGTGCTCCGTCCATGGCTGCTCCTCCTGTGGGGGTCGGATCGGCAACGAACCTAGGCGCGCGCCGGCGGGGCTTCGAGGGACTGGTGAGGGCGGCTGTGGTGTTTTCGGAAGTCGCCGGGGCTGCTGCCGGTCTCCCGCCGGAAGAACCGGCTGAAGTAGGCGGGGTCGGCGAAGCCGGTGCGGGCGGCGACCTGCCGTACCGACAACTGGGTGTGGGCGAGCAGCCGTTGCGCCTGGTACGCGCGCGCCTCGATCAGCAGCCGTCCGGGCGGGCGGCCGGTGGCGGTCCGCACCGCCTGCGTGAGGTAGCCGGGCGTCACGCCCAGCCGGCCGGCGCACTCCCGTACGGACCACCCCGCCGCCTCGGGGCGGGTCAGCAGCCGGGTGAACGCCTCGGCCACGGCGGCCGGCCGCCCCCCGGCCTCCGGTTCGCGGCCGTCACCGGCGCGGCCCGGAAGCCGGGCGGCGCGCACGAGGAGCACGTGGAGCAGGGAGCGCAGAACGCTCTCGTGTCCGGGGGCCCGCTGGTGGTGTTCCGTGACGAGTTCGGCCATCAGGCGCCCGACGGAGCGGTCGTGTTCGGCGTCCAGGGCGAACCAGCACTGCCGGCCGAGTCTGCGCAGTATCTGGCGGTCGCGGGGGTGGTCCACCAGGAAGTCGTCGGTGAACAGCACGAGCGTCCCCTCCGGCCCCCGGCCGCCCTCCCAGTGGTGCACCTGGCCGGGCAGGACGACCGCGAGGTGCGGGGGCCGCACCGGCCAGCGGGCGAGGTCGACGACATGGGTGCCGGAACCGGCGCTCACATGGACGATCTCGTAGAAGGTGTGCCGGTGCGGCCGGTCCCAGCGGGACAGCGGGCCGACCGCCTCGAAGGTGCCGGCGGCGAACGGTACGGCGGCCGGCCCGGCCACCTCCAGCCGGTGCAGGGGTACCTCCCCGGCCGGGGGCGGCAGGCCGGGGGTCCCCGGTAGGACGGTGGTGCTGCGCATCGGCCGTGGTCCCCTCTGTGGACGGTGTCGGGTCACTCATCGGTACCCCATCGGCACGGGGTAGGTACAGACCAATCGGGCCGGTGTGGCGATACCGCGGGCGCGCAGGCCGGAAAACGGTGTCGGGCCGCCACTCGTCCGCACGCCCTGGCCCGTACCAGCCTCTTGCTCCTCGGCCCCACGCGCCGCGAGCTCCCTCGGGCGGCGCATGGCCGGCCGGCACCGTCCGCCAGGGCGGCGACCCGGTGACGTACGGCGGCGCCGCATACCGCGGCCTCCAGACGCACCAGGCCCAGCCCGGCCGGGAACCGCCGAACACCCCGGCACTGCGGCAACGGCGGTGACCCGCTGAGCCGCCGCGCCTTCCCGGGCCTCGCTTGCCCTTGCCCCCAGGGGCAAGGGCAAGCGTGGGGCGAGGTGAACGGCATGAAGATCAGGGCCCTTCCGTGCCCGGCGGCCGGGCGGGCACACGCCGACGACTGCCCGGCCTCGCTGGCGAGCTACCGCGAGGCCATCGACGTACCGACCGGGCGCATCGAGGCGCTGACCGCCCGCCGCGCGGCGCTGATCACCCAGCTGGACACGGCCGCCCACCGGGGCAGCGGGGCCGCACCACCGGGGCAGCGGGGCCGCACCACCGGGCGGGGAACACTACCTGTCGCTGCCCGCGGGGCTGCCCGTCCCCAAGGACGACGGCGCCGCGGACCATCTGCCGGGCACGAGGGTGCCGCGGATCTCCCTGCCCACCACGGCGGGCCGGGAGATCCGCGGCACCTTCGTACGGTGCTCCACGTCTGCCCGCTCACCGGCCGCCCCGGCACCGATCTGCCCGAGGGCTGGAACAGCATCCCCGGGGCCCGCGGCTGCACCCAAAGTCCTGCGGCTTCCGCGACCACTTCCAGGAGCTGCTCGACGCCGGTGCCGGGCGGGTGTACGGGCTGTCCAGCCAGGACTCCGGCTACCGGGGCGAGGTCGTGGAGCGGCTCGGGCTGCCGTTCGACATGCTCTCCGACCCGCGGCTCCGGCTGGCCGGCATGCTGCGCCTGCCCACGTTCACGGCCGGCGGGAGACGCCTGTTCCGGCGGCTGACGCTCGTCGTCCGCGACGGCGTGATCGAGCACGTCTTCCCTCCGGTCTTCCCGCCGGACGCACATGCCGGCCAGGTGCCCACCTGGCGGCGCGAGAACCCCCTGTGAGCGGCTCCCCGCGACTCCCCCTGTACGACGTGCGGCGCCGCCACGACGCGGGGGCCGTGTCCCGGCCGACCGAGACGACCATGTACCTGCCGCACCACTTCACGGCCGACGAGGCCGCCGACCGTGACCCGCTCGCCCGCCAGGGCGCGGCCGACCTGGTCACCATGACCGGGCGGGGCCTCCTGGCCACACCGCTGCCCTTCGCGTACGACCCGGACGCCGGTGAGCACGGCTCCCTCGCCGGGCACCTGGCCCGCGCCGACGACCATGTGGCGGGAGCCCGTGCGGGGCGAGGCCATGGCCATCGTCCGGCCGCGCAGCTGCGCCGGCTCACCGACCGGCACGAGGCCGGCTCCGCCGGTCCCCGGTCCGTCGAACGGGGCGCCGGCGAAGTTCGTCGAGGCGCGGCTGCGGGTGGTCGTCGGCGTCGAGCTCGTCATCAGCCGGATCGAGGCCAAGTTCAAGCTGGGCCAGAACCAGACGCGGCCCGACGTCGAGGGAGTCGCCGCGGGCCTGGAGGCCCGGGGCCGGGCCCATGACGCGGCGCTCGCGGCAGCCGTGCGCGACCACAACCCGCACGCCACCGCCGTCTCCTGAGCGCGGCATCTCGTCGCTCACCGCCCGAGCCGCCCGACTCCGCCGCGTGGTTCGCCGAGGCGGTCGGTCAGTCCGCGGCGTCGTCGGGGCGCAGGAGCAGGTCGAGGAGGCCGGGGAAGCGCGCGTCGAACTCCGCGCGGCGCAGCCGGTTGACCCGCCGGGGGCCCTCGTCCCGCTGCTCGACCAGTCCGGCACCGCGCAGGACGGAGAAGTGGTGGCTGAGCGCCGCCTTGCCGACCGGCACGTCGAAACTGCCGCAGCTGCGCGTCCAGTCGGCACAGGACGCCAGTTCCCGGATCAACTGGATGCGCACGGGGTCGGCGAGGGCGGACAGCGCGGTCAGGACCGGGACCCGCGCGGGGTCCGTGTGGACCGGCGCCGCTCGGTGACCGCCGCTCTCGGCCTGCTTCGGCATGGGCTGCCCCTCCCCCTGTCCGTCCTCGCCGGGACACCGCGACGTGTGCCGGGCGCTTGCCGAGTGTTCGATCGTCATCTTACAGTCATCAATGTTCGCTTCCCGTTGAACACTCCAGAAGGGCGTGTGCTGCTGATGCGTGCGGTCGAGTTCCACGAGTACGGCGGTCCCGAGGTGCTGAAGGTCGTCGAGGCCGACGTCCCCGAGCCGGGGCCGGGGCAGGTGACCATCGACGCCACCTACACAGGGGTGAACTTCGCGGACCTCAAGGCGCGTGTCGAGGGGTACCGGGTGGACCGGCTGCCCTTCCGCCCCGGCCTGGAGGTCTCCGGGCGGATCCGGGCCGTCGGCGCGGGCGTGACGGGCCTGCGTCCGGGGCAGGACGTCGTCGCGCTCGTCGACAGCGGTGCCTACGCCGAGGTGGTGGCCGCCGGCGCCGCCACCGTCTTCCCGCTCCCGGACGGCCTGGACCCGCGCACTGCCGCCGCGCTGCCCACGGTCCTGCCGACGGCGCACGCCCTGCTCCACGAGGTGGGGCGGCTGCGCGCGGGCGAGACCGTCCTCGTGCACGGCGCGGCCGGCGGTGTCGGTACGGCGGCCGGGCAGCTGGCCCGGGCGGCGGGCGCCGGTGCCGTCTACGGCGTGGTCTCCTCGCCCGACAAGGCGGCACACGCCCTGGAACACGGCTACGACGAGGTGTTCGCCACCGGCACCTTCGCCGCCGATGTCCACCGGGCCACCGGCGGCAGGGGCGTCGACCTGGTGCTCGACCCGGTCGGCGGCGACACGCTGCGCCAGGGCCTCGGCGCGCTGGCCGTCTTCGGACGGCTGGTGTCCTTCGGCAACGCGAGCGGGGCGGAACCGTGGCACGTCGGGCAGCCCGAGCTGTATCCGCACGGCCGGTCCGTCGCGGGCTTCTCCGTCCTGAGTCTCGCCCGGACGGCGCCCGACGCCCTGCGCTCGCTCGCCGAGCGTGCCTTCCGTACGGTCACCGACGGCACCGTGCGCCTGCCGGTGACCGCCGAGTTCCCGCTGTCGGACGCGGCCGGGGCGCACCGGCTGCTGGGCGGGCGCACCTCGACGGGCAAGCTGCTGCTGCGGACGGCCGGCTGACATGCGTCAGGGCGGTGCGGCGCACACGCGCCGGCGCGGTGCGGCGCACACGTACGCGGCGGTCCTGGGCAGGGTGCCCGCGCCCGGGCTGGTGCTGGGCGGCGTGTGCGGCATCCAGTTCGGCGCGGCCTTCGCACCGCGGATCTACCCCCAGGTCGGCGCGGCGGGCGTGGTGTTCCTCCGGCTGCTGATCGCGGGTGTCCTGCTGTGCGCGGTGTGGCGTCCCCGGCGGCGGACCCTGAGCGCGGTGCGCGGCGCCGGGTGGACCGTGGCCGGTGCGGGCGCCCTGCTGGCGGCACACCATCTCGCGTTCTACGAGGCGGTGCGGCACCTTCCGCTGGGGGCCGTGGCCACCATCGAGTTCCTCGGCCCGTTCGTCATCGCGCTGGCGGGCTCCCGGCGACCGGTCGATCTGCTGCCCGCGTGCGTGGCGGCCGGCGGGGTCCTCCTGCTGGGCGGGGGCGGCGTTCCCCTGGCGCCGGCCGGGCTGGCTCTGGCCGCGGTGGCGGCGTGCTGCTGGGCCGGGTACATCCTCGTCTCGGCCCGCATGGCCCGGCGCGTGCGGGGCGGCCAGGGGCTGGCGCTCGCGGTGCTGGGCGCCGCGCTGCTGAGCGCGCCGTACGGTGTCGCGCAGGCCGGCGCCGCGCTCCTGGACCCGCATGTGCTGTGGGTGGCCGCCGTGGTGGCGGTGGCCTCCAGTGTGCTGCCGTACTCGCTCAACCTGGAGGCACTGCGCCGTGTCCCGCCGCGCGTCTTCGGCGTGCTGACGAGCCTGGAGCCGGCCGCCGGTGCCCTGTTCGGCCTGCTGATCCTCGGGCAGCGGCTGGCCTGGGCGCAGTGGCTCGGGATCGCCGCGGTCGCCTGCGCCTCCGTCACCGCCACACTCCTGGGAGGGCGCCGCGGCACCCGGCACACGGAGGGCGGCACGCCGGCACGGCACGCGGACGAGCCTGCCGCCCACGCGCCCGCCGCGCACACCCCGGGGCCCTGAGATCCCGCGACGGCTCCCCGGGCGGACAGCCCGCCGCCGTCACCCGCGCGGAAGCACACACGAGCCGCTCGCCCTGCCGCCCGGCACCGGCCGAGCTTTGACGGCAACCCCGGCGCACGGCTCTCAGGCGGACGGACGGCCGTCGGGACCGAAGCTGGCGAAGTAGGCGGCGGCCATGTCCTCAGCGCCGTGACCCTGCGCCGCGGCACGCTCCAGACGCTCCGCGCTCGCGGCGGCCACGTCCAGGCGCACGCCCTCGCGTGCGCCCGCCTCGACGATGAGGCGGGCGTCCTTGGCGGCCGTGTCCACCGCGAACTGGGCCGGGGACAGCTGGCCGTCGAGGATCAGCCCGGACTTGACGCGCAGGTACGGCATGTCGAGCGGGCCGCCGTCGATGGCGTCGAAGAAGCTCTGCGGGTCCACACCGAGCGCCTGTGCCAGGGCCATGGCCTCGCCGGCCGCGGCGGTGGCCGCGATGACCCAGCTGTTGGCGACCAGCTTCAGCCGCGTCGCACTGCCGGCCGCGCCGTCCTCGCCGGTCCACACGGTACGGGAACCGACCGCGTCGAACACCGGGGCCACGGCGTCGCGGTGCTCGCTCGGCCCCGCGGCGAGGACGAGCAGCCGGCCGGCCTCGGCGGGCTGGCGGGTGCCCAGCACGGGCGCGTCGAAGAAGACGAGGCCGTGGTCGTGCGCGAAGGCGGCCAGTTCGCCGATGGCCTCGGTCCCGGCAGTGGTGGACTGCGCCCACAGGGTGCCGGGGCGCAGTGCGGGGGCGGCCTCACGCAGCACGTCCAGGACCGCGCGGCCGTCGTACAGCATGGTCAGGACGGCGTCGGCGCCCTCGACGGCCTCGGCCGGTGTGCCGGCGACGTGCGCGCCGTGGGCGGCCAGAGACTCGGCCTTGGCGCGGGTTCGGTTCCAGACCCGGACGCTGTGCCCGGCCCGGACGAGGTTGCGGGCCATCGCGGCGCCCATGATGCCGGTGCCCAGGACGCTCACGGTGAGCTTGGCGGACATGTCGTCACCCTCCTGATGGTTGCTTGCGGGGCGTATCGGGGCCGGGCGGGACGCCCGGGTGGCGCGGTCGCCGGGCCGGCCGGAACCCGCCACGGACCGTTCGGGCGGCGGTCCGCGCCGAGCCGGCGCGAACGGGGCCGTCCGGCCACGTCCGGGCTCCACGGAACACCGGCTTCGGCGTCTGCCGGACCGGCTCCGCCGCCGCCCGGCCCGATCCGAGTCTCCCGGCCGAGGATACGGACCCGGCCGCCGGGCAGCCCCTCCACGCCCCACGGCCTCCCGCATGCGCCGGCGCCCGAATCCGTGCACTGTGGCTACACCGGCGGTGCGCTGACGGGCAACCGTCCCGCGCCCGCCGTTCTTACGGTGGCGAGGCACCCCCGAACCGAGGAGAACGTCGATGTCCGATGCCGTGACGCCGGTGAAGCCGGTACTGGAACCCGCCGCAGCCGACTTCGTGGCGGCGACCGCCCAGCCGCCGTACCTGTTCGACCTGCCGCCGGCGGAGGGCCGCAAGGCGGTCGACGAGGTGCAGTCCGGCGCCGTCGACAAGCCCCCGGCCGACGAGGAGTGGATCACCGTTCCGGGCGGCCCCACGGGCAGTGTCCGCACCCGCGTCGTCAGGCCCGCCGGCGTCACCGGCACCCTGCCGGTCATCCTCTACATCCACGGCGCCGGCTGGGTGTTCGGCAACGCCCACACCCACGACCGCCTGGTACGCGAACTCGCCGTCGGCGCACGGGCCGCCGTCGTCTTCCCCGAGTACGACCTCTCCCCCGAGGCCCGTTACCCCGTCGCCATCGAGCAGAACTTCACCGTCGCCCGGTGGATCGTGGAGCAGGGCGCCGACCACGGCCTGGACGCGGCCCGCATCGCGGTCGCCGGTGACTCCGTCGGCGGCAACATGGCCGCGGCCCTGACCCTGATGGCCAAGGAACGCGGCGGCGTGCCCCTGGTCCAGCAGGTGCTGTTCTACCCCGTCACCGACGCCGGCTTCGACACGCCGTCCTACCACCAGTTCGCCAGCGGCTACTTCCTGCGCCGCGACGGCATGCAGTGGTTCTGGGACCAGTACACGACCGACGCCGCCGAACGCGCCCGGATCACCGCCTCCCCGCTGCGCGCCACCACCGAGCAGCTCACCGGCCTGCCCCCGGCCCTGGTCATCACCGGCGAGGCCGACGTGCTGCGCGACGAGGGCGAGGCGTACGCCGACAAGCTGCGCGAGGCCGGGGTCGCGGTCACCGCCGTGCGCTTCCAGGGCATCATCCACGACTTCGTCATGCTCAACGCCCTGCGCGGCACCCACGCCGCCACGGCCGCCATCGACCTGGCCGTCCGCACCCTGCGCACCGCGCTGCACACGGACTGACCCCGGACCGGCGGCTCGGCGCCAGGCGTCACACCGGCTGGAGCCGGGTGCTCAGGAGACAGAACTCGTTGCCCTCGGGGTCGGCGAGGACGTGCCAGCTCTCGGTGCCGGTCTGGCCGACGTCGGCGGGCCGGGCGCCGAGAGCGAGCAGCCGCTCCAGCTCGGCGTCCTGGTCGCGGTCGGTGGCGCTGACGTCGATGTGCAGCCGCAGCTTCCCGGCCCGCGGCTCGCTGCTGGGGCTGAGCACAAGGGTGGGCTGCGGGCCGCCGAAACCGGCGCCGGGCGGCCCGATCTCGATGCTTCCGTCGTCCTCCCGGCCGAGTTCGACGTAGCCGAGGACCCCGCTCCAGAACAGGGCGAGCCTCTCCGGGTCGGCGGCTTCGACGACCAGCTCACTGATGCGGCATGCCATGTCCGTCAGTGTACGGAGACGGGGAACTCGGCGGGGCCACGGGCACCGTCAGGAGATACCTCTCAGGTCTCGTCGAGGCGGCGTACGTCCTCCTCGTCCCACTTGCGGGTGTCGCGGGGCTGGGTGTAGGGCTCGGCCTGCGGCGGGTGGCCGCCCGCGATGGCCCGCTGCCGTACGGTCTCCGCGTCGAACTCCAGGCCGAGCAGGATCGCCAGGTTGGTGAGCCACAGCCAGACCAGGAAGACGATGACGCCGGCCATGGTGCCGTAGGTCTTGTTGTACGACGCGAAGTTGGCGACGTAGAACGCGAAACCGGCGGAGACGACCATCCAGATCAGCAGGGCGAGGACGCTGCCCGGGGTGAGCCACTTGAAGCCCTTGACCTTGGCGTTGGGGGTCGCCCAGTACAGGATGGCGATCATCACGGTGACGAGCAGGACCAGCACCGGCCACTTCGCGATCGTCCAGACCGTCAGGGCCGTGTCGCCGATCCCGAGGGTCTGGCCGGCGCGGCGGGCCAGGCCGCCGGTGAAGACCACGATGAGGGAGCTGGCCACGGCGAGCACCATCAGCACGACGGTGACGCCGACACGGACCGGGAGGATCTTCCAGACCGGACGGCCCTCGGGCATGTCGTAGACGGCGTTGGCGGAGCGGATGAAGGCGGCCACGTAGCCGGACGCCGACCACACGGCCAGCACGATGCCGAGCACGGCCACGAGCGAACCGGTGCCGGAGCCGTTCTGCAACTGCCGCACGGCCTGGGTGATGATGTCCCGGGCGGGGCCGGGGGTGAGGTTCTTCAGGTTGGCCAGCACCTTGTCCGTGACGGACCTGCCGGCGACGGCCAGCAGCGAGACCAGCACGAGCAGCGCCGGGAACAGGGACAGGACCGCGTAGTAGGTGAGCGCCGCCGCCCGGTCGGTCAGCTCGTCGTCGCGGAATTCGCGCAGAGCACCCTTGAACACCGCGGCCCAGGCCCCCCGGGGAAGCTTCGCGGGATTGTCCGGCGCCCGCCGTTCGACGTCCTCGCCGGGGCCGGCCTCCTCGGGCGCCGGAATCCGCGCCTCGGGAGTCCGGTCTCCGGACTGCCGGTCGTGTCGCCAGGGGACATGCAGCTTTGCCATACGACCCGGGTAACCCCGCCGCGCGGCCTCAAGCACCCGGACTGGCCCCCGCACCCGGAAACACGGCACGCCGAGGCTCCGTGGTGTCCGGGCCGGAGCCCGGTCGGTCAGCCCCTGCCTCCGCTGAGGTTCCCCCACCGGGGGCCTATCTGCTTCCACTCCTCGTCCCACTCCGCCATGCGCCGCCGGATGAGGCGGTTCCGGATCACCCAGCCCACGCCCCAGACGGCCGCCCCGGCCGACGGGGCGAGGAGGGCTCCGGTGAGGGCCGCCTGGAGGTCGGCCCCCGCGCCGGTGACGGGCGCGGACACGATCCGGTCCGCATGATTCGTCCACACCGTGACACGGGACCCGGCAGGGTGCCCCGGAAGGACCTTCGTCCGGTCGGTGTGCACCGAGCCGTCCGGATCGGTCCAGCGCACCGCGGTCCACACGCGTCCGTCGTCGTATCCGGTGCCGGCCGCCGGGGTCCCGGCCACGTCGTCGGTGAGCACGGCGGACACGGCGTGCAGCCGGGCCTGCCGCGCCGCGAACACCGACTCGGACGTCTGGGCCGCCGCCAGGCCCGCGAGGACGCCGGCAACCAGCACGAGCACCCAGGTGGCGAGGACGATCCAGGCCTCGACGACATCGCTGTGCCGCCGGAGCGGGTTGCGCCGCCATCGCCACAGCCGCACCTGGGTGACCGTCGTGGGAGGTGTCTGTGTCATCGTCACCGCCTCCTGGCGCGCGGTCTCGCGGACCCGGGCCGCCGAACCTCACGACACCATCGTGCACCCCGGCCCGGACCGGGGCGCGTCCGCGGCCGGGGAAGCCGTACGGCCGGCGGGTGCGGCGGCGCCTAGGAGGGCGTGAGCGGCAGGTCGTCGGTGTAGGCGTTCACGGGCTGGGCGACGGGGTGGACGTCCATGACGTCGAGGGCCGCCTCGGCGGTCCTCGTGCCGAGGGTGCCCCGCGGGTGCCAGGTGCCGGTCACCTCGAGCCAGGTGTCGGCGGGGGGCGCCTCGGTGCCGTACACGCGCACCTTGACGGTCTGCGAGTCGGCCGCGCAGCACGAGAAGACGATGCGGGTCAGGTACCAGCCGTCGTCCTCGCCGGCCGGGGTGACGAAGCCCGTCAGCCGAACGGTGCGGCCGCGGACGGCGTGGCTGTGGTCCTGCTGGACGCGCCTGGTGAAGTCCGTGAGGGTCAGGGGCAGGGGCGAGGTCGCGGGCAGGGGGGCGAACCCCGTCCGTACGGCGACGGGCTTGCCGTTCGCGCGGGCCGCCGTGTACGCGCCGAGCGGGGGCGGCGCGTAGAAGAGCAGGCTCAGGGCCGGGAGGAACAGCAGCCAGGCGATGCGGGGGGTGGCGGTGTGGTCGTGCGCGTGTCCGCCCCCCTGCGCGTGCCTGTGGCCGTTCCCGTGCGCCTGTCCGTGGCCGTGCGGCTGTCCGTGGCCGTGCGCCTGCCCGTGGCCGTCGTGGGATGCGGGCCGGCGTCCGCCCCGGGTGGCCGCCGCCGCCAGGCCGAGCAGCAGCAGGACCACCCCCGAGGTGATCAGCATGGGGCGCAGTCCGGCCCTGACGTACCGCAGGTAGGTGTCGGTGAGCAGGGCCGTGTGCAGGAGGCCCGCGCCGGTCAGGCTCAGGAGCAGGGTCTGGACATGGCGTCCCACAGGGACATGGCGTCTCACAGCAGCGCGCCTCCGGTCAGGACGCTCAGGACGACGGCGACGACGGTGGTCGCCGCGGAGAACCGCCAGGCGAAGGCCCGGCCGAAGGTGCCCGCCTGGAGGGCGATCAGCTTCAGGTCGACCATCGGGCCGACCACCAGGAACGCGAGCCGGGCGGTGGGCGGGAAGCCGGTGAGGGAGGCGGCGACGAACGCGTCGGCCTCCGAGCAGACGGCCAGCAGCACGGCGAGGGCTGCCAGGAAGAGCACCGCCGACCAGGGGGTGCCGGAGAAGGCGTCGAGGACGGCGCGGGGCACGGCGACGTTGAAGGTGGCGGCGGCCATGGCGCCGAGCACCAGGAAGCCGCCCGCGTGCAGGAAGTCGTGCTGGAAGCCGAGCCGGAACTCCGTCCAGCGGCTGTGTCCGTCCCGGTGACCGGTGTGCCCGGGGCGCAGGAGGGGCCGCAGCCACTCCTCCTTGCCGAGCCAGAGCCACAGCCAGCCCATCACGGCCGCCGTGGCGAGGGAGGCCAGCAGCCGGGCGGCGACCATCGCCGGGTTGCCGGGGAAGGCGACGGCGGTGGCCGTGAGGACGACGGGGTTGATCGCCGGCGCGGAGAGCAGGAAGGCGAAGGCGGCGGCCGGGGTGACGCCCCGGCGGATCAGGCTGCTCGCGACGGGCACGGAGGCGCACTCGCAGCCCGGCAGGACCGCGCCGGCGACACCGGCGACCGGTACGGCGAGAGCCGCCCGCCTCGGCAGCACCCGGGTGAACAGCTCGGCCGGGACGAAGGCGTTGATCGCGCCGGACAGGGCGGTGCCGAGGAGCAGGAACGGCAGCGCCTGGACGGTGATGGCCAGGCAGACGGTGCGCCAGGCCTGGACGGCCGGCTGGTCCAGCCACCGCGTGCCCGCCGCCAGGAGTACGGCCGCGGCGCCGGCGGCGAGCGCGAGGACGGCGGCGCCGGGCGGCCGGGGCCGGACGCGGCGCACGGGCGGGCCGGCGGATACGACCGCCGGACGTTCCGTCACGACAACCATTTCATCCGTTTTTTCCATGATCGCTCCGGATGTCGGTGTCCGGCCGACGATAGGCGAGCGAGGCCGCTCAGATGCGCGTACACGCCGCGCGAGGGCCGCCCGGGCGCGCGTACACGCCGCCGGGAGGTGACCGAACGGCATGATGCGCGCGTCGGTGGCTCTTCTCACAATCCGGCGCGAAAGGGCCCGGGAGTGACGGCTGCCACGTCGCCGGACGCGCGGGATGGCTACGTTCGTGACCCATGCCGTCCCTCCTCTCCCCCACCGCACGTGTCCGCACCGGCGCCCTCCTGGCCTCGGCGGCGGCCCTCCTGTCCGCCGGCCTCCTCCAGCCGGCGACGGCCGCCGCCGCGTCGTCCCCCGCCACGGACGCGGCGCACGCCACGGCCGCCGTCCTCGACCTGGACGGCACCGGCCGCACGCCCGTCATCCACGGCGAGGACCGGGCGTACGACACGGCCAGCATCGTCAAGGTCGACATCCTCGCGGCGCTGCTGCTCCAGGCGCAGGACGCGGGACGGCAGCTCACCGCGCGGGAGCGGGCACTGGCCGAGCCGATGATCCGGCGCAGCGACAACGCGGCGGCCGGCACGCTGTGGCGGCAGATCGGCCGGGCCTCCGGGCTGGCGGCGGCCAACAGGCGGCTGGGGCTCACCGCCACGACGGGCGGGCCCGGAGTCAGGTGGGGGCTGACCCGGACGACCGCGAGCGACCAGGTACGACTGCTGCGGAACATCTTCGACGCGGGCGGCCCGGCACCCACCGCGCTGGACGCGGACTCCCGCGCCTACGTCCGCACCCTGATGAGCCAGGTCCTGCCCGAGCAGTCCTGGGGCGTCTCCGCGGCCGGGGCCGAGGGCGCCGGGCGGATCCTGAAGAACGGCTGGCTGGAGCGCACCACGACCGGCCGGTGGGACGTCAACAGCGTCGGCGAGGTCACCGTCGGGGGCCACCGGTGTCTCGTCGCGGTCCTGACGGACGGCAGCGCGTCCATGAGCGACGGGGTGTCTCTGGTGGAGCGGACGGCGCGGGCGGCCGTGGCCTGAGGCCCCCGCCGGCCGGCGGGGGCCGCCCGCCCAAGTGGTTCCCACCCACGCCCGGACCCCTGTGACACGCCTGTGACAGTCGGCGGACACCCCGATGAAGTCCGGCAACCAATCTGGTGGAACAAGGGCAAAACGCCCTAATCGGAACCCCCCGCCGTTCTGCCGGAGGAACCACCATGAGCGCCACTCTCGCCCCGTCGCCCACCGAAGCCCCCGCCCCCACGCTGGCTCCGCGGGAGCGGGAGACGCTCCGGCACATCGCCGCCGGCCGCACCTACCTGCAAACGGCCCGCCACATGGGGCTCTCCACCCACACCGTCGACGCCTACCTGCGCCGCATCCGGGCCAAGCTCGACATCACCAACACGGCCCAGCTGACCCGCACGGCCATCGCCATGGGTCTGTGACCGTCATGGGCCGGTGACGGCACGCCGTGGCGCGACCCGCAGGCCGTGGCGCGGCCGGGGCTTTTCGGCCGGCGTGGACGGGGCACGCGGTCCGGGTACGACTTCCGAACCGGAGGAGCTGTACCACGATGGCCGAGTACGAACGTTCCCGCACGATGCCCGCGCAGCCCGAGCACGTCTTCGACCAGGCCGCGAACGTCGCCCAGCTCGACGCCTGGCTCCCGGAACGCCTCCACGTGGATGCCGGGGACCCGCCGGCCGTGACCGTGCACGAGGACGGCACCGGACAGGACACTCCCGCCCTGCTGCGGTCCCAGCCGGACCAGATGCGTCTGGAGTGGGGCACCCGCGGACAGGGCAGCTACACCGGCTGGCTCCAGGTGGCGGGCATCGGCAGCGGTGCAAGCGAGGTCACCGTGCACCTGTCCTTCTTCGCCGGGGGCCACGACCCGGGCGAGCAGGCCGTGTACGAGGCCCTGGACGGCAGTCTGCAACGACTGGAGGAACAGGTCCGGATGCGGGTCGACAACCCGGCCGGCTGACATGGCGGGGCCGGCGCACTGGTATCCGCTGCCCCTGACCACGCCCGTCAAGCAGCACGTCTTCGGCGGCCGTGCCCTCGCCGACCGGCTGGGCCGCTCCGGGCTGCCGTCCGGCCCGGTCGCCGAGACCTGGGAGGTCAGCGATGTCGACGGGGAGGGTGCGGCCGTCACCGAGGGGCCGCTGCGCGGCCGGACCCTGCGCGAGCTGATGGCACAGGACCCCGGCGGCCTGCTGGGCGACCGCCCGCACGGGCCGCGCTTCCCGCTCCTGACGAAGTTCATCGACGGCAGGCGACCGCTGCCGGTGCATCTGCACGCCGACGACGAGACGGCCCGCCGCCTGGAGGGGGAGCCGAACGGCAAGACGGAGGCGTGGCACGTCCTGGACGCGGCGCCCGGGGCCACCGCCCTGGTCGGGGTCCGGCCCGGGGTCGGCCGGGAACGGCTGCGCCGGGCGCTGCTCGCGCAGGACTTCGACGCGGTCATGCGCCGTCTGCCGGTGCGCGCCGGGCAGACCGTCTACGTACCGGGCGGGACCCTGCACAGTTTCGGGCCGGACACCCTGGTCTACGAGATCGAGCAGACCTCCGACATCCAGCAGCACGCCATGCCCTGGCGGATGGAGGACGGGGCGCCGCTGGGCGAGCGGGAACGCGAGGCGAACATCGCGCGGCTGCTCGACGAGTGGCGGCCCGGGCCGCGGCCGGAGTTCCAGCCCGGGCTGAGCGTCACGGTCGATGACGCGGTCGTGCGCACGGTGCTGTGCGCGGGGCCGTACTTCGCGCTGGAGCGGTGGACCGCGGGCACGGCGGCGCCGGTCAGCCGGACGTTCTCCACGGCGCAGATCCTCAGCAACGCGGGCGCCCCGGTGACCGTCACCTCCGGTGACCGGACCGGGCGGCTCGGCCGGGCGCGGACACTGCTGCTGCCGGCCGCGCTCGGCCAGGTGCGGGTGGACGGACCCGCCGACGTGCTGTTCGGCTTCCTCCCCGACCTGGAGGCCGACATCCGGGCCCCGTTGACGGCCGCAGGACACGGGCCCGCAGCGATCGCCGCGCTCGGCGAGGGCCTCTGACGCACCGGCACCGGCCGGCATCGGATTCCCGCCCGTTGCGGCCGTCGCCCGCGTCGTGCACTGCGGCCACCCCGAGCCGTTGCTCGTGCGCGCCGGCCGGGTCCGCGCTCTGCTCCCCGGCCGGCCCGGCGCTCCGCCGGGTCTCGGTGACCCGCTGGACGTCGCGCCGGACGCGCAGACCGTGCCGTTCGGCCCGGGCGACCGCCTGCTGCTGTACACGGACGGGTTCATCGAGGCCCGTGACCGGCGCGGCCGGTTCCTCGGCCTGGCCGCCCGTGCCGAGGCCCATGCCGGCCGCCGGCGGCGCTGGTGGCGGCCCTGCGCCGGGACCTCGTCCGGCATGTGCGCGGTGACCTCGGCGACGACGCGGCGCCGGTCGCGCCGGAGCGGCTGCCCGGAACGCCGCACGGGAGGTGACGTCCGCCGTCCCGGCCCGTGTACGGCCCCCTTTCGGCCCCTTTTTCCCGTCCGCGGCCCGGCGGGGCATGGTGTCACCGATGATGGGCAGGACGTAGCCCGGCGAGGGGAGGGAGACGGCCGTGGGGTGGACGACCGAGGAGTTCGGGGAGTCGCACGAGGGCATCGTGGGTGCCGTCCTGGCCGACGGCAGCGAACCGAAGCCCGCCTGTTTCGACATCGGCAGCGGCGCCGAGATGTACGCGACCAGCGAGTGGTGGGCGTACGACGGCGGCATGACCCGGCCGAAGGCGGCGGCGGTGCGGGCCTCGTGCAGCTGCGGCTGGCGCGGCCCCAGCGTGCCCGTCCCGTGGGAGGAACTGGCCGAGGACGGTCTGGAGGACCTGGACGTCTCACGTGCGCGCCGGGACTGGAGCGAGCACATCCGCGCGGTCGAGCGGCAGACCGTGCCGCTGCCCCAGGAGCTGGCCCAGCTGCTCGGCGCCGTGGAGGACAGGCTGTTCGCGCTGGCCGAGGACGCGCCGGCCGCCGCCCTGCGGGCCGTCGCCGCGCTGGACCGGCTGACCCGGCGCGCCGGCCGGGAGGCGGCCTGCGTGATCGAGGAGGACCCCGACCGGCGGTGGGAGGCCCTCGGCAGGGCCCTGGGCGTCGGCGCGGACCGGGCACAGTCCCTCGTCACCCACTATCTGCTGCTCCGCTGAACCAGCCCTCCGTCCGTGCCGCGCCCTGCCGCGCCGGCGGAGTTCCGCTCACCCGCCGCCGTACGGCGGTCACGACGCGTGTCCTCCCCTGTCCGGCGCAATGGCGGTGCGCCTGAGGGGCGGACCGGCGCGCCGGGTGTGACCGTGGGGGAAGAACCGCGGACGCTCCGGTGAGGAGAGGGCATGGCCAACAGGATCGGCGAGAGCTGTGAACAGCTGAGTGCCGTGGCGGACGCCGTGCTCTACGAGGGCTATCTGCTCTATCCCTATCGCCGGTCCTCGGCGAAGAACCGGGTCCGCTGGCAGTTCGGGGTGCTGCTGCCCCGCAACTGGGTGGAGCGGGACGGACCGGTCACGCCGGGGATCTCCGGCTCCGCCGACTCGTGGTACCAGCAGACCGAGTGCCTGCTGCGGGTCCACGGCGACGCCGCGGCCCTACGGGTGCGGGTGCGCTACCTCCAGATGCAGCACAAGCAGGTGGAGGCCGCCGACGGCGACGGGCGGCACCGCCCGGTCGAGTCGCTGCGGACGGCCGACGGGGTGACCCGTCTGTCGTTCGAGGAGGCGGTGCCCCGCGAGACGGAGCTGGTGCTGCCGCTGGCGGAGCTGCTGCGCGGCGGGCGGACCGTGCCCCTGAGCGCGCCGGCCGGGGCGGAGTACGAGCCGTTGCCGTCGGGAGCCGGACGCACGGTGCGGCGGCGCCGGGAGGTGCGGGCCGCGACGACGGTCGCGGCCGAACCGCTCGGGCCGGGTCTGTACCGGCTGCGGGTGCGCACCGAGAACACCGGCGAGGCCACGGATCCGCAGGCCCTGCGGGGTGCGGTGCTGGGGCAGGCGCTGCTCGCCACCCACACGCTCCTCGCCGGGGAGGCGGTGGAGTTCGTGTCGCTGATCGATCCGCCCGCCGCGCTCGCGGAGCACGTGGCCGGCTGCCGGAACGCCTTCACGTTCCCCGTGCTCGGCGGCGCGCCGCCGGGGTCGGCGGACGGTGACGGGGCGACGAGCGCGTTCCTGCTGTCCGCGCCGATCATCCTCCCCGACCATCCGCAGGTGGCGCCCGAGAGCCCGGGCGACCTGCACGACGCGGCGGAGATCGACGAGATCCTCACGCTGCGCACGATGCTGCTGACCGACGAGGAGAAGGCCGAGGCCCGGGCCACCGACCCACGGGCCGCCCGGATCGTGGACCGCGTGGAGACCATGCCCCAGGAGGTCTTCGCCCGGCTGCACGGCACCATCCGCTCCATGGCCCCCGCGCAGGCACCGGACTCCGGGCGGCCCGCCTGGTGGCAGGAGCACGGTGACGACGGACTGTCCCCGACGACGGACACCGTGCCGGTGGGCGGGGTGCTGGTGGGCGGCGGCAGCCGGGTGCGGCTGCGCCCGCGCGGGCGGGGCGCCGACGCACAGGACATGTTCCTGGAGGGGCGGACCGCGCAGGTCGCCGCCGTCTTCCACGACGTGGACGGCAGCGTCCACCTGGCCGTCACCGTGGACGACGATCCCGCCGCCGAACTGCACGGCTGGTACGGCCGGTTCCACTACTTCCGGCCCGAGGAGCTGGAGCCGCTCGGCACCGCCGGCGCACCGCACCCTCCCGGGCCGCCCCGGCCGCAGGCCCCACGGCCCGCGCGGCCCGCCGACCGGCCGGAGAGGGGCCGGTCCGATGCCCGCACGTGAGACACCGGCGGGCGGCCACCGGACGGCCGCCCCCGGAGAACCCCCCGGACCGACCCTCGCGGCCCCCTCGGCCGCGGCCCGCAATCCATTCCGCAACCGGCTGCAACGGAGGCCGCACACATGACCACACAGAGCGGTACGACCGAAGTGCGTGGTGAGCCCAGCAGGGCCGAGGCGCGGGAGGGCTTCGACGAGATCACGATCCTGTGGATCTCGGAGGGGATGAGCTGCGACGGCGACACCGTGTCGCTGACCGCGGCGGGACAGCCGTCCATCGAGGACGTGGTGCTCGGGCTGATCCCGGGTCTGCCGAAGGTGAACCTCGTCAACAAGGTCCTCTCGCCCAGCCTGGGCGGGGAGGACTTCCTGGCCCCGTACCGGGCGGCGGCCCGCGGCGAACTGGCACCGTTCATCCTCGTCATCGAGGGCTCGATCCCCAACCAGAACATCATCGAGGGCGACGGCTACTGGACCTCGTTCGGCAACGACCCGGACACCGGTGAGCCGCAGACGCTGAACTGGTGGATCGACCAACTGGCGCCGAAGGCCTGGGCGGTGGTCGCCGCCGGTACCTGTGCGACGTTCGGCGGCATCCACGCCATGGCCGGCAACCCGACCGGCTGCATGGGCCTCGCGGACTACCTGGGCTGGGACTTCACGGCACTGTCGGGACTGCCGATCGTCAACGTGCCCGGCTGTCCGATCCAGCCGGAGAACTTCATGGAGACCCTGATCTGGACGCTCCAGCACGCGGCCGGTGCCGCTCCCCCGCCGCCGCTGGACCACATGCTGCGACCGCAGTGGCTGTTCGGCAAGACCGTGCACGAGGGCTGCGACCGGGCCGCCTACTACGAGCAGGCCGACTTCTCCAAGGACTACAACTCCCCCAAGTGCCAGGTGAAGATCGGCTGCTGGGGCCCGGTCGTCAACTGCAACGTGCCCAAGCGCGGCTGGATGGGCGGCCTCGGCGGCTGCCCCAACGTCGGCGGCATCTGCATCGGCTGCACCATGCCGGGCTTCCCCGACGCCTTCATGCCGTTCATGGACGAACCGCCGGGCGGCGCCCTGTCGTCGATGGTGATCAGGCCGTACGGGGCGGTCATCCGCCGGCTGCGCGGCCTGACCAACGACATGGTGAACCACGAGCCCAGGTGGCGACACAACAAGCAGAAGCTGACCAGCGGCTACGACCCGTACTGGCGCGCGTGACCCGGCCGGCCGCCGCGACCGTCCCGCAGTCCGTCACCTATCCGCCGCATCCGAACAGCGAGGGGCAGCACCGCAGATGACCACCACCGAGTCCCGGCCCACAGGACGCAAACCCGCCCAGATCGTGGACATGTCCTGGGATCCGATCACCCGGATCATCGGCAACCTGGGGATCTACACGAAGATCGACTTCGCCAACCAGGAAGTCGTGGAGTGCCACAGCACCTCGTCGCTGTTCCGCGGCTACTCGGTGTTCATGAAGGGCAAGGACCCGCGTGACGCCGGCTTCATCACCTCGCGGATCTGCGGCATCTGCGGTGACAACCACACCACCTGCTCCAACTACGCCCAGCAGATGGCGTACGGCGTCAAGCCGCCCAAGCTGGCCGAGCACATCACCAACCTGGGCGAGGCCGCGGAGTACATCTTCGACCACACGATCTTCCAGGACAACCTGGTCTTCGTGGACTTCTGCGAGGCCATGGTCAAGGCCACCAACCCCGGTGTCCTGGCCCGCGCCGAGCGTACCGACGCGCCCCGCGGGGACATCCACGGCTACCGGACCATCGCCGACATCATGAAGGCCTTCAACCCCTTCGAGGGCGAGGTCTACAAAGAGGCGCTGAAGGTCAGCCGGATCACCCGGGAGATGTTCTGCCTGATGGAGGGCCGGCACGTGCACCCCTCCACGCTGTACCCGGGCGGGGTCGGCACGATGCCGCAGCCCAGCACCTTCACCGACTACCTCAGCCGGCTGATGCGCGTCATCGACTTCATCAAGAAGGCGGTGGCGATGAACGACGACGTCTTCGACTTCTTCTACGAGGCCCTGCCCGGCTACGAGGAGGTCGGCAGACGCCGCATCATGCTCGGCTGCTGGGGTGCCTTCCAGAACCCGGACGTCGTCGACTACCGCTACGCGACGATGAACGAGTGGGGCAAGGCGATGTACGTCACCCCGGGCATCATCGTGGACGGCGAACTCGTCACCAACAACCTGGTCGACATCAACCTCGGCCTGCGCATCATGCTGGGCAGCTCGTTCTACGAGGACTGGGTCAACGAGGAGCCCTTCGTCACCCACGACCCGCTCGGCAACCCCGTCGACATGCGCCACCCGTGGAACCAGACCACCGTCCCGGTGCCGCAGAAGCGGAAGTTCGACGGCAACTACAGCTGGGTGATGAGCCCGCGCTGGTACCACCAGCAGACCGGTGAGCACCTCGCCCTGGACACCGGCGGCGGGCCCCTCGCCCGGCTCTGGTCGACCGCGCTGAGCGGCCTGGTCGACACCCCGTACGTCAAGGCGACCGGCGGCGGCATCCGCATCACCCTGCCCAAGGGCGAGAAGCTGCCGGAGACGACCCTGGAGTGGCGCATCCCGAAGTGGAGCAACACCCTGGAACGGGACCGCGCCCGGCCGTACTTCATCGCCTACGCCGCCGCCATGGCCCTCCAGTTCCTGGAGGAGGCGATGCAGATGCTCCGCAGCGGCGACACGAAGGTGTACGAGAACTTCGAGGTGCCGGACGAGGCCATCGGCTGCGGTTTCCACGAGGCGGTGCGCGGGGTCCTCTCCCACCACCTGGTGATCCGCGACAAGAAGATCGCCAACTACCACCCGTACCCGCCGACCCCGTGGAACGCCAGCCCCCGCGACATCTACGGCACCCCTGGCCCGTACGAGGACGCCGTGCAGGGCCAGCCGATCTTCGAGGAGAACGGGCCCGACGACTTCAAGGGCGTCGACATCATGCGCACCGTGCGCAGCTTCGACCCCTGTCTGCCGTGCGGCGTCCACATGTACATGGGCAAGGGCAAGACCCTGACCACCGTGCACTCGCCGACGTACGGAGCCGACCATGGCTGACGCCGCGCGGCTCGCGGACCCGGCGGTGGAGGCACGGCTCGCCCGCCTGGACGAGGCGCTGGCCGGGCTCGAGGCCATGCCCGGCCCGGCGCTGGAGGCGGTGGCGCTGCTGACCGAGGTCTACGGCGAGGCCCTCGCCCGGGTGCTGGACCACGCGGAGGGTCCGCTGCGGGAGCGGCTCGCCGAGGACGAGCTGCTCGGTCACCTGCTGGTCCTGCACGACATCCACCCCGAGCCGCCCGAGCGCCGGGCCGCCCGCGCGGTGGAGAAACTACGGCCGGCGGTGCGCGAGCGCGGCGGTGAGCTGGAGTGGGCCGGCCTGGAGGGGCAGGTGGCGCGGGTGCGGCTGAAGTCCGGTGGCGGCGGCTGCGGCTCCGGCTGCGGCAGCGGTGGCGGTGGCGGCTCCTCGGACGTCACCGAGGCGGTCCGGGCGGCGGTGCTGGCCGTCGCTCCCGAGCTGACCTCGGTGGAGACGGTGGAGGCCACCCCCGAACGCGTCGCGGCGCCCGCTTTCGTGCCGCTGACCAGCATCCGACGCCGGCCCGTGGCCCAGGAGGCGCCGTGAGCGTGGACGGGGCGCTCGCGCGGGTGATCCGCTCCGCCGCCGACCGCGTGGAGCGGGCCGGGGCCGAGTCCTGCGAGCTGTGCGCCGCCCCGGTGGGCCCCGAACACGCCCATCTGTACGAGACCGGTCCCGCCGAGGTGCGCTGCGTGTGCCGTCCCTGCTCGGTGCTGTTCGCCGCCGACGGGGCCGGCGAGGGCCGCTACCGGCTCGTGCCCCGGCGCCGGCTGCGGCTGCCGCCGGTCGACACGGCGGTGCTGGGCGTCCCGGTGGGGCTGGTGTTCTTCGTGCCGCGCTCCGACGGCACGGTCACCGCGCAGGGGCCGAGTCCGGCCGGGGCCATGCGGTGGGAGGTGGACGCGGCGGCCTGGCAGCGGCTGGCGGCCGAGGTGCCGCAGCTCGCCTCCATGGCACCCGATGTCGAGGCGCTGCTGGTGAACAGCGTGCGCGGCCTGGACGAGCACTGGATCGTGCCGGTCGACGACTGCTTCCGGATGACGGCCGTGATCCGCCGCGAGTGGCGGGGCCTGTCCGGTGGCGGCCGGGTGTGGCCGGCCGTAGAACAGTTCTTCAAGGAGCTGACCGAGCGGTCGTGAACACCCGAAAAAGGAGATCGGACATGGGCAGCATCCGAGTGGGCCGCCCCCAGGCGAAGCCCGACACACCCACCCACGTGCGTGGACTGCACCAGGGCAACTGGGGCCCGTACCACCGTCAGACCGGACACCACGAGGACGGCACCTCCGACGCGCGCCGCTCCACCGGTATCCACTGGAAGCGGCACGACGCCCTGGTGAAGGACATGCCGAACATCTCGCCGGGATGAGACCCGGGATGAGAGAGAGGGAAGGGACCGTCATGGACGTCCGCAGGCGAAGAGGCACCGCGCGCGCGGAGATGTCGGGACGCCGGCTGCTGCTGGTCCAGGCCGCGCTGGTCGGCGGCCTGGTCGCGGCGCTGGTCGTCAAGGAGTTCCCGGGTCTCGTGCGCGAGGTGCGGATCTACCGGATGACCGGGGGCCTGCGCGCCCGCCGCCGGTATCCGTGAGGGCGGCGTGCACGAGCTGTCGATCGCGACCGCGATCGTGGAGCGGGCCGGGGAGATCGCCCGGGCGGACGGCGCCGGCGGCGTCTCGTCGGTGACCGTGCGGGTCGGTGAGCTGGCGGGTGTGGTGCCGGACGCGCTGCACTTCGCCTTCGAGGTGGCCCGTGACGGTACGGCCCTCGCGGCGGCCCGGCTCGTCGTGGAGCGGGTGCCCGCCCGGGCCTGGTGCGGGGAGTGCGCCGAGGAGTTCGCGGTGGGCATGCCGCCGTTCTTCTGGTGCCCGTGCTGCGACCGGCCGTCGCGGGAGCTGCGCAGCGGGCGGGAGCTGGAGATCACGGGGGTCGAAGCGGTGCCGGTCCCGCCCTGACGGCGGGGCCGGCACCGCCCGGCCGCTCAGCAGATGCGGGGCAGCTGCTCTCCCAGCGGCAGGTCCACCACACGGGTGCCGCCGAGGCCGGTGGCGACGACCACCATGCCCGGGTGGTCGGCCACGCACTCGCCGATGAGGGCCGCGCCGGTGCCCTGCGGGTGGGCGCGCATGGCCGCCAGCACGCCCTCGGCGTGTTCGGGGGGTACGAAGGCGACGAGCCGGCCCTCGTTGGCGACGTACAAGGGGTCCAGGCCGAGGAAGCCGCAGGCGTTGGCGACCTCGTCCGGGACGGGGACGGCCCGTTCCCGCAGCCGGACCCCGGTGCCGGAGGCGCGGGCGATCTCGTTGAGGGACGCGCCGAGGCCGCCCCGGGTGGGGTCGCGCAGGACGTGGATGTCCGGGGTGACCGCCAGCATGGCCGCGACGAGGTCGGCCAGGGGCGCGGTGTCGGAGGCGATCTCGGTCCCGAACTCCAGGCCTTCGCGCACGCTCATGATGGCCACACCGTGCAGGCCGATGGGGCCGCTGACGATGACGGCGTCACCCGGCCGGGCGCGCTGCGGGCGGATGTCGACGCCGTCGGGCACGAGGCCGACGCCGGCGGTGGTGACGTAGACACCGTCGCCGTGCCCGGACTCCACGACCTTGGTGTCACCGGTGGCGACGGTCACGCCCGCCGTCCGGGCCGCCGCGCCGACGGCACGTGCGACGCGCTCCACCACGGCCAGTTCCACGCCCTCCTCGAGGATGAAGGCGGTGGACAGGTACGCGGGCCGGGCGCCGCTCATGGCGAGGTCGTTGACGGTGCCGTTGACGGCCAGGTCGCCGAGGCTGCCGCCGGGGAAGAACAGGGGGCGTACGACGTAGGAGTCGGTGGAGAAGGCCAGCCGCGCGCCTCCCAGGTCGAGGACCGCCGAGTCGGCGAGGGCGGCCAGGATGGGGTTGCCGTAGGCGGGGGCGAAGATCTGCTCGATCAGTTCGGCGGACAGGGTGCCGCCCCCGCCGTGGCCCATGACGACGACCGGCTGATCGCGCAGGGGCGCCGGGCAGGTCCAGTTCGCGGGGTCGACGGCCGACGCGCCCGCCGCGGCGGCTTCGGTGGCTTCGGTGGCGAGGTCAGCCAACGGAGTTCATCTCCTCCTGCGGGATACGGGATCCCTGCTGTGCCGGGGCGTTCATCCGGCGGTACAGGTAGTAGGCGGCGCAGGCGCCCTCGCTGGAGACCATGGTGGCGCCGAGCGGGGTGCGCGGGGTGCAGGCCGTGCCGAACGCCTCGCACTCGGTCGGCTTGATCAGCCCTTGCAGGACCTCACCGGCCCGGCACACGGCGGGTTCCTCCGTGCGGATGCCGGTGACGTCGAAGCGGTGTTCGGCGTCGTAGGCGCGGAAGGCGTCGGTCAGCCGCCAGCCGCTGGCCGGGATGCGTCCGATGCCGCGCCAGTTGCGGTCGGTGACCTCGAAGACCTCCTCGATCATGCGCATGGCCGCCGGGTTGCCCTGGTCGCGCACGGCGCGCGCGTAGGCGTTGTCCACCCCGTACTGTCCGCGCTCCAGCTGGTGGACGGCGCGGCGGATGCCTTCGAGGATGTCCAGGGGCTCGAAGCCGGTGACGACGATCGGCACCCGGTGCTTCGCGGCCAGCTCGGGGTACTCGGCGGTGCCCATCACGCTGCACACGTGACCGGCGGCGAGGAAGCCCTGCACCCGGCAGCTGGGCGAGGTCATGATGGCCTCGATCGCCGGGGGGACCCGGACGTGGGACACCAGCAGGCTGAAGTTGTCGAGGCCGAGCCTGCGGGCCTGGTGCACGGCCATGGCGTTGGCGGGGGCCGTCGTCTCGAAGCCGATCGCGAAGAACACGACCTGGCGGTCCGGGTTCGCGCGGGCCAGGTCGAGGGCGTCGAGCGGGGAGTACACCACGCGTACGTCACCGCCCTCGCCCTTGACGCGGAACAGGTCCCGGTCGGTGCCCGGCACGCGGAGCATGTCGCCGAAGGAACAGAAGATCACGCCGGGGCGGGCGGCGATCTCCAGTGCCTTGTCGATGACATCGAGAGGCGTGACGCACACCGGGCAGCCGGGGCCGTGGATCAACTCCACCTTCTCCGGCAGGAGTTGGTCGATGCCGTGGCGGATGATGGAGTGGGTCTGGCCGCCGCAGACCTCCATGAGCGCCCAGGGGCGGGTGGCGGTGGCGCGGATCTCGTCCAGCAGCCGGCGCGCCAGGGCGGGGTCGTTGAACTCGTCGAGGTACTTCACCGGGTCTCACTTCCGCTCTCCTGCCGGGCCGCCTGCTCCCAGGCGTCACCGAACTCCTCTTCCAGCAGCCCGAGTTGCTCGAACAGTTCCAGGGACGCCCGGGCCGACTCCTCGTCCAGGCGCTGGAGCGCGAAGCCGACGTGGACGATGACGTACTCCCCCACCCGCACATCGGGGAGATATTCGAGGCACGCCTGTTTCTGCACTCCGCCGAAGTCGATCAGCCCGGTGAGCGGGTCGGCGCGATGGTCGATGGACACGACCTTGCCGGGCACTGCCAGACACATGGGTCACTCCGTCTCGTGGTGGACGGCTGTTCCCGCGACCATCAGCTGGCCGAGCGCGAGACCGCCGTCGTTCGGGGGGACTTCGCCGTGCCGCAGGAGCCTGAAGCCGTCCCGGCCGAGCAGGGCGGCGCACTCCTCCTCCAGCAGGGCGTTGGCGAAGACGCCGCCGGTGAGGGCGACGGTGGCCAGGCCGGTGGCCGTGCGGGCGCGGCGGCAGATCTCGGTGACGGCCCGCGCGACGCCGCGGTGGAAGCGGGCGGCGAGCACGGGGGCGGGGGTGCCACGGGCCCGGTCGTGCAGGAGCGCCCGCAGCATCGGTGTGGGGCTGCATGTGAGGCGGTCCGTACCGCTGAGCCCGAAGGGGTAGGCCACGGCGTCCGCGCCGGCGGCCTCCAGCGCCGCCGCCTCCAGTTCCAGTGCGGCCTGCGCCTCGTAGCCGGCCCGGTGGCACACGCCGACGAGCGAGGAGACGGCGTCGAAGAGCCGCCCCATGCCGGAGGACGGCACACAGGCCACCTGGCGTTCCAGCTGGCGCAGCAGCACCGCGCGTTCGGTGTCCGAGCAGGCGGCGACGCTCGGCAGCTCCGGCGTCCACGGCAGTCCCGCCGCCCACAGCCGGGCCAGGGCCGTCCGGCAGGGGTTGGCCACGCCGGCGTCGCCACCGGGCAGCGGGGCGGGGGCCAGGTGCGCGAAGCGCCGGTAGCCGGTGTAGTCGGCGAGCAGGACCTCGCCGCCCCACACCGTGCCGTCGTCGCCGTAGCCGGTGCCGTCGAAGGCGACGCCGATGACGGGTGCGGTGCCGTCCAGACCGTGCTCGGCCATGGTGGCGGCGACATGGGCGTGGTGGTGCTGGACCAGCACCGGCCCGGGCAGGCCGAGCCGGGCGGCCCGGGTGTGCGCCCGGCGGGTCGAGTGGTAGCCGGGGTGCCGGTCGGCGGCCACCCGCCGGGGGGTGACTCCGGTGAGCCGGGTGAGGTGCCGCTCGGCCCGTTCGGCGGCGTCCAGCGTGGCCAGCTCGCCCATGTCGCCGATGTGCGGCCCGAGCCAGGCGTGATCGCCCTCGCCCAGGCAGAGGACGTTCTTGAGGTCACCGCCGACGGCGAGTGTGGGCCGCACCGGGACCGGCAGGCGCACCGGGCGGGGGACGTAGCCGCGGGAGCGCCGCAGGACCTGGGCGGTGCCGTCGGGGCGGACACGCAGGAGGGAGTCGTCGCACGGGGAGGCGATGGGCCGGTCGTGGGTGAGCCAGGCGTCGGCGAGGCCGGCCAGCCGGGTCAGCGCCTGGGCGTCGTCGGTGACGATGGGCTCGCCCGAGCGGTTGCCGCTGGTCATGACCAGGACGCGGGGGCCCGGGGGATCGCCGGGCAGCCCGAACAGCAGGGTGTGGACGGGGGTGTAGGGCAGCATCACGCCGACGTGCGGGCTGCCGGGGCAGACCTGGCCGGCGAGGCGGAGGCCGTCGGGGGGTGTGCGGGGGCGCAGCAGGACGACGGGGCGGTGCGCGCCGGTGAGGGCGTCGCGTTCCGCGTCGGAGAGGACCGCGATCCGTTCGGCCGTGGACAGGTCCGCGCACATCACCGCGAAGGCCTTGCCGCCGCGCTCCTTGCGGTCCCGCAGCGCGGTGACGGCCCGGGCGTCGGTGGCGTCGCAGGCCAGGTGGTAGCCGCCGACGCCCTTGACGGCGACGATCCGCCCGGCGGCGAGCAGCGCGCGGGCCGCCGCGAGTGCCGCCGCGTCCCGGGCCGGGCGGACGCCGGTCCCGTCGGCCGGGACCAGGGCGAGCCGTGGGCCGCAGTCGGGGCAGGCGACGGGCTGGGCGTGGAAGCGCCGGTCGGCCGGGTCCGCGTACTCCCGGGCACACGCGGGGCACATCGGGAAGCCGGCCATGGTGGTGGCGACGCGGTCGTAGGGCATGCCGGTGGCGACGGTGAAGCGGGGGCCGCAGTGGGTGCAGGTGAGGAAGGGGTGGCGGTGGCGGCGGTCGCCCGGGTCGGCCAGTTCGCGCAGGCAGTCGGCGCAGGTCGCGGTGTCGGGCGGGAGGTGGGTGCGGCCCGGGGAGCGCTCGGTGGAGCGGATGCCGAAGGGTCCGGTGGCGCCGGTGGCGGGGACGTCCTCCCAGCCGACGCCGGTGACGGTCGCCAGCGGGGGCGGCCGCTCGGCCAGCCGGCGGACGAACAGGTCCACCTCGTCCGGTGGGCCCTCGACCTCGATGAGCACGCCGTCGGCGGTGTTGCTCACGAACCCGGGCAGGGCGAGGGCGGCGGCCAGCCGGTGGACGTACGGCCGGAAGCCGACCCCCTGCACCGTGCCGCGCACGGTGATGCGGCGGCGGACCGGGCCGGCGGCGGGCGCCGTCACGCGACGGGAGCGGAATCGGGGTGGTGGACGTGCGGGTGGGGGGCGAGCGGCGGGCGGTGCGGCGGGGTTCCGCCGCGGGCGGCGAGGGCGCGGTCGAGCAGGGTGCCGACGCCGGAACCGGTCCGGGCGCAGGATCGTACGATCTCCACGCCCGGGTTGACCTGGTGCACGTTCTCGTGGAAGAGGCTCTCGTCGAAGCCGGCCGGCCCGGCGAGGTCGGTCTTGGTGATCACCACGAGGTGGGCGGAGCCGAACGCGGTCGGGTACTTCAGCGGCTTGTCCTCGCCCTCGGTGACGGCCATCAGCACGACGCGCAGGGTCTCACCGAGGTCGTAGGCGGCCGGGCAGACCAGGTTGCCGACGTTCTCCACGAAGAGCACGGAGGTGTCCGGCGGCAGCCAGCCCGCCAGCCGGGCCCGGACCTGACGGGCCTCCAGGTGGCACAGTCCGTCGGTGAGCAGCTGCTGGACGGGGGCGCCGGAACGGGCCAGCCGGACGGCGTCGTTCTCGGTGGCCAGGTCCGCGGTGAGCGCGGCCACCGGGACGCCGCGCTCCACCGCGCGGGCCAGGACCCGGCCGAGGAGTTCGGTCTTGCCGCTGCCGGGGCTGGACAGCAGGTTGACCACGGTCACGCCCTGCCGGGCGAGGTCGCCGCGCAGGCTCGCGGCCAGGTCGTCGTTCTTCGCCAGGACGGCCTGTCTGACGTCGGACCGGCACATGGGCGCTGCTCCTCGGGTGGGGTGACGGGACGCGGGCCGCATCGCGTGCGGCCCGGCATCTCACCGATTCTGGGTGCCGCCGCGCGCCGTAACGGGCAGCGCTGCCGGGGGCGGGGTGCCGGATTCCACCGGGCGGCCCAACGGAGGCAGGGGTACGGCCGGATCGTCGAGCAGGGCGGGGACGAGCGTGTGCAGCGCGTCCACGGCCCGGCTGACCGCCTCGCGCACCGGTGCGCTCAGTGAGCCGAGGAGGTCGTCGCCGTCCGGCAGGACACCGGGTTCGCAGGCCAGGACGAGGACCCTGGGCAGCGGCTCGTCGCCCAGGTGCCTGGCCAGGGCCAGTACCGTCGCCGGGTCCATGCCGTGGGCCTCGGGCGCGACGGTCCCGTCGGGGGGTTCGGCCTCGATCAGCGACAGGGTGCCGGGGCGGTGCCCGCGCGGGGCCGCGTCGACCAGGACGGCGGTGGCACAGCCGGCCAGCAGGTCGTAGGCGAGGTCCAGGCCGCGGATGCCGTAGTCGCGCACCCGTACCCCGGGCGGCAGCGGGCGCCGTCCGAGTGCGCGGATCACCTCGGGGCCGAAGGCGTCGTCGGCGAGGAAGATGTTGCCGACGCCGGCCACCAGGATCCGGGGCGTCACCGGGCGTCTCCGGCGGCCGGGTCCAGGGGCCGGGGTGAGCCGGCGGGTGTCTTGCGGACGAAGGCCGAGCGCAGGGCGTGGTAGGGGGCCGAGGGGTCGAAGAAGACGGCGTGCATGCGGGCCAGTTCCGCCTGCCGGTGGTCGGCCAGGGGACGTTCCCGCTCGTCCGCCGCGCGGGCCGCCGCCTTGGCGGCGATCCGCGCGTCGAGGTCCGGGGCGGCGGCGAGCGCGGTCGCCAGCCGCCGCACCGCGGCCGCGAAGTCCCCCGGCACGGCGGGCACCAGCCGGTCCACGAGGCCCAGCCGTTCGGCGGACGCGGCGCTGACCGGCAGTGCCTGCGTGGTCAGCCGGCGGGCGTGGCCGGGGCCGACGCGGCGCGGCAGGGAGTAGGTCCAGAACTCGGAGCCGTACAGGCCCATGCGCCGGTAGTGCGGGTTGAGGACGACGCCCGTGCGGCACCACACCTGGTCGGCGGCGAGGGCCAGCATGGCCCCGCCGGCCGCGGCGTTGCCGGCGAGGGCGGCCACCACCAGCCGGTCGGTGGTGCGCAGCACGGCCTCCACGAGGTCGTCCATGGCGTTGAGGTTGGTCCAGGACTCCTCTGCCGGGTCGGGAGCGGCCTCGATGACGTTCAGATGGATGCCGTTGGAGAAGAAGTCGCGTGCCCCGCCGAGGACGAGGACGCGGGTGGGACGGGTCAGGGCCTCCCGGTAGGCCGCGAGCAGTCTGCGGCACTGGTCGGTGCTCATGGCGCCGCCCGGGAAGGAGAAGGCGAGGAAGCCGGTGTCACCGTGCTGGTGGTAGCGGATGTCGGTCCAGGTGCGCCGGCCGGGCGGGAGTTCCAGGGGGGCGGGGTCGTCCGGGAGGCGCAGGCCGGGCTGGTGGGAGGCGAGCACCGAGGCGGCCGGGCGGCGGAAGGGCGCCGGGTCGCCGGAGTCGCGGCGGGGACGCAGTTCCGGGATCCAGACCGCGCCGTCCCGGGTGGCCCGGCAGACGGCTCCGGCGCGCTGGGCCAGCAGGGCGCCCGGACGGCCGCGCAGCCGGTCCTCGGGGTGCCCGCCGTGCAGGAACACCTCCCGGCCGAGGAGTTCGTCCAGGACGCCCGGCTGGGAGTCGGCGCCGCGGAGTTTGCGCAGGACCGTCTGGGTGTCGTCCCGCTCCCAGTCGATCCGCCGCTGCTCCTGCCGGAAGAAGTCGCGCCAGACGACCGTGACCGACGCGTCGGTCTGCGGGAGGGGCTTGTACGAGCCGTCGGCGTAGCGCCGTACGGCCGTCAGCACGGCGGTGACGGCGGCGTCGGAGGCCTCGTTGCGGTAGAGGTCGCTCTTGCCGACGGGCGGCACGGGGAACGGCTCGGCCGCCCAGATCGCGCCCGCGTCCATCGCCGCCTCGGCCCGCAGCACGGTCACGCCCCACTGCTCCGCCCGGTCGGCGACGGCCCAGTCCAGCGCGGACGGGCCGCGGTCGCCCGGCGGGCCGGGGTGCACGATCAGGCAGGTGTGGTCGCGCCACACGTCCTCGGGCAGGGCCGTCCTGAGCATCGGCGCGACGATCAGCTCCGGCCGCAGCTCGCGCACGGCGGCGCGGACCGGGTCGGGGCCGTGTGCGGCGAGCACCACGTCCACCCGGTGCCCGACGTCCGACAGTTCGGCGTACACGCGCTGGGAGAGGCTGTTGAACGCGCTGGCGACCAGCAGGATGTCCATGGCACGGCATGCTCGCCGTTCGCCGCGGTGCCGCGAAGAACCGCCGCGGCGTTTCGCCGGCCTCACCCGGGTCGCTTCCGCCATCCGGAGCGCACGGCGGGGGCGGGCGGCGGTTGTACGGCGGAGGCGGGCGGGTGTCCTACGGCGGGGCGGCGCAGGTGCCGTACGGCGCGGTCGTAGGGCGGTCGTACCGCGCCGGCGTACGGCGGTCCTACGGCGCGGGCGTACGGCGGTCGCACAGCGCCGGCGTACGGCGGAGCCGCGCGGGTGCCGTACGGCGCTGTCCGGCTCGTCGTGGCGTGGCGTGCAGGGCGTGTTGCTGTTCCCCGCCGGGCGCCTGCGGTCCGCCGAGCGGGCGCTGGAGGAACTGCGGGTGCCGGCCGCCCGCCACCTCGACGGCCTGGGGTGACCGCTCGCCGACGCCGGGCAGGGTCGGGAGCAGGGGGGTGGCCGCCGTCCGTCGGGATCGGCGGGGAGGCGGTCAGGCCGCGAGGGGCCGGCCGGGGGCGAGGCGGTCGAGGAGCTCGTCCTGGTGGAGCTCGGCCACCGGGGCGAGCAGGTCGGGGTGGCGGAGCAGGGCGGCGGCGCGACGGTCGCCGGCGTCCGGGGCGAGCAGCCGGCGGAACTCGACCGGCGCGGACGCGGTGTGCTCACCCCCGGCGAGCGCGGCGACGGCCGCCCCCGCCAGTGCGGCGTCGGTGAGCAGCGCGGCGGCCCAGCTGGCCACGATCTCGTCCACCCAGGTACGCCACGCCCGCTCGTCGGCCGGGTGGCCGTCGGCTGGCTCCGCGCCGCTGAGCCAGTCGAGGCGGGTCGCGCCCCCGGGGCCGGCCAGGGCGACCAGGGCCGCGTCGATCTCGGTGGGATACCGCAGCCAGGCGGCCACGGTCACGGCCTGCCGGGCCTGCGCCTCGCACAGCGCGGCGGCCAGCGCTCCGCCGCACGGCGGGTAGGCGACGGTCAGCCAGCGTGCCGTCGCGGCTATCAGGGGAGACAGGTCGGTGAGCACAGCCGGGCCGTCCGAGGTACGCAGGGGAAAGGGGCTCCACGTCACGGTAGCCCGGCACCGGGCACCTGGGGGAGGGGGTGCGAACCAGGTCATATGTGTCCTGGCCCACGTCGGAGGCGGTGTGCCGGGTGACGCGCCGGAAGGCCACGTGTCGCCCTCGCGGGCGAGGGCACTCGGTGCGCGCTCCGGGAAGGGCACGTGATCACGTTCGGGAGGTCCCATGACGACGGACGCCGCAGGCTACGACGACCAGGGCGAGGTTCCCCTCGCGGGATACGCGGCTCTCGCCTCCGTCTTCGCGGCGGGCGTCGGCACTTTCGCGGTGGTGGCCCGGCAGCGGGGAGTCCGGCTGCCGGAGGAGGTGCCGCCGTGGGACGTCGCCCTGCTCGGCGCGGCGACGTACAAGGCGTCGAGGGTGCTGACCCGAGACAAGGGTCACCAGCTTTCTGCGGGCGCCGTTCACCCGCCGCACGGGCCGGGGCGGGGCCGGCGAGGTCATGGGCGAACCCCGGGGCACCGGCTCCCGGCGGGCCGTCGGTGACCTGCTGTCCTGCCCGTTCTGCACCGCCGCCCGGGCCGCCGGCGCCCTGGTCTGCTCCTACGCGGTGGCGCCCCGGTTCACCCGGCTGGTGTGCGGGGGCCTGGGCGCGCTGACCGTGTCGGACTGGCTCCACTACGCCTGGACGTGGACCCAGCAGGCGACCGAGGACTGAGCCGGCCGCGGCACCGCCCGCGTGGCCGGTCCGCCGTCCGCGCGGGCGGTCGGCCATCGTGGACGGTCCGCCGCGGGCGGTCGGCCGTCGCCGTCCGTCCCGCGCGCGGAAAGGTCCGGGACCTCCCCGTGCCGGCTGCCGGCTATTCGTCGTCCGCCGCGGTGGTCAGCTCGATGTCGAGGACGCCGTCGTCCTGGAACAGTTCCGACGCCAGCCGGGAGGGGTCCGCGGTGCCCTCCAGCCGCAGCAGGACCCGGGCGGCGGCGTCGGCGCGGTCGGGCAGCCGTTCGACCTTGACCTGGACGATCCGGAAGCCGCGCCGGGTGCAGGCCTCCATCAGGCGCGGCAGCAGCGCCGAGCCGGTCCGGTAGGTCAGGCGCGCCTCGAAGGTGGCGGCCGTGCCGGGGACCAGACGGCGCGAGAGCCGCGGGTAGCCCCGCACCACCAGGAAGTGCAGGGCCGTCACCACCACCGCCAGAAGGGGCAGCCCGCCGCCGCAGGCCATGCCGACCGCGCAGGTCAGCCAGACGGTGGCGGCGGTCGTCAGGCCCCGTACGGCGTCACGTCGTACGAAGATCAGGCCGCCGCCGATGAAGCCGATCCCGGAGACGATCTGCGCCGCGACGCGGGAGGGGTCGAAGGAGACGTTCTCCAGGCCCAGCACCGCGCTGAACCCGTGCTGGGAGACCTCCATCATCAGCGCGCTGGCGATGCCGACCAGTGTGTGGGTGCGCAGGCCCGCGCTCTTCTGCTGGGCCGCGCGCTCCCAGCCGATCAGGCTGGACAGCACGAGCGCCAGTCCGAGTTCGGCCAGCTGCCGCGGCCCCTGCCCGTTGTGGATGTCCCACAGCGGTGCGGCCAGTCCCACTCCTGTCATGCGCACCTCGCACGATGATCAGCCGATCCTACGCCGCCGACGCCCGCCCCGCGCCACGGCGACGACACCACCGGGCGTCCGGTGACGGTGACGCGGCGCGGGTGCGGGGGTACCCGTGCGGGGCCGCCACGCCCGCGGGACGGCGCTGCCGTCAGGACTTCGCGCGAAGGGACCGGCATCATGCGGCACGACGAGTTGATCGGAAAGGTGCAGGCGCTGGCCCAGCTGCCCGACCGGGGAACGGCCGAGCGGGCCGCGCACGCGGTGGTGACCACGCTGTCGGAACGGCTGCCGTCGGGACTGGCCCGGCATGTGGCGGCCCAGCTGCCGCACGACATGGCGGCGGCCATGCGGGAGGCGGCCGACGCCTCGGCCGGGCCGGACTCCGGCACGTCGGGCGAACGGTTCGGACTGACCGCGTTCGCCGGACGCATCGCCGTCCGGGCCGGGACCGACGAGGACACGGCACTGCGGGAGGCCGCCGCCGTCCTGGAGGTGCTGGACGCCGCCCTCGCCCCGGAACTGACCGAACGGATGGCCGGGGCGCTGCCCGCCGACATCCGTGAGCTGCTGCCGACGGGCCGGGCCGTGTAGGACGCGGACCGGTACGGCGCGCCCGTAACCGGTGGTACTGGTTGAATTCGTATGCATACGCTCACCGGGGGCAGGCGGAGCAGTGACGCCCCCACTTCGAAAAGGTGCTCCAATGGCCTTCTTCGCCGTCTCCCGGAACCAGCCGCTCGTCCTACTCTCGACCACCGACCTGGTGACCGAACACCACCGGATGTACGAGGAGAACCAGCAGCTGCGGCGTGCGATCACCTCGCACGCCGTGATCGACCAGGCCATCGGTGTCGTGGTCGTCCTGGGGCGGCTGACGCCGGAAGGGGCCTGGCGGGCGCTGCGGGAGGTCTCCCAGCACACCAACACCAAACTGCGGACGGTCGCCCAGCACGTCCTGGACTACGCCCAGGGCGGCGCGCTTCCCGAGTCCGAGCGGGCCGAACTCGGGAAGGCGATCGTCCGTCACCGCCGGTGCGGCGGGACGCCGGTCACCGCCGGCCCGCCCGGCTCCCCCGGCGGTGACGGGAGCGACGGGACGGAGGCCGCAGCACCCACCGGTCCTCAACCTGATCCAGCCCGTACAGCAGGAGGCTGAGGACCGGGAACAGCAGAACCGCGACGATGATCACTGGAGGCTCCCCCTCCTGCCGGGGACACCGACGCGAGTGCCCTCCCGCGGCGTGCCCACCCTCGCCCGCTGTGAAGGTTCTGTGACCGCGCGGAACCGGCCCGCCCCTCGGCACGGAGCGGGCCGGCCGACGGCCGCCCGCCCTGACCGGCGCCCGTTCGGCCGTACCGCCTCTTCGGCGGCGCCGCCCGTTCGACCCAGCCCGCCTCCCGGCACCTGTTCGGCCACACCCGGCGGGTGCCGCCTGTGCGCCGTGGCGTGCGCGCGGGTGGCGGCGGTCGCCGGGTGGCGGGTCCGGCGGGTGCGCTCGGCGCGCCCCCTCGCCGCCCTGTGCTTACGGTGCTGTGAAGGTGACCGTCCGTCATGGGTGGCGAGGAGGTGCGAGCCGTGGTGGGTGAGGAGCGCGGGCGGGTGACCGGGCGAGGCGGCGGGCGGCGGGCGGGCGGGCGGGTGCTCGGCAGCCGGCCGGCGCACTCGGTGCGGCTGCCGGCACCGCCCCGGCCGGAGCCGCCCGCGCCGCCGGCCGAGCGGACGGTGCCGTGGCTGCGGGTCGCCGCGGCCTTCTCCTGGCGGCTGATCCTCGTCGGCGTCGTCGTCTACGGCGTCTTCAGCGTCCTCGGCAGCTTCCAGCTGATCGCCGTGGCCCTGTTCCTCGCGCTGGTCGTGACGTCCGTCCTGCGCCCGCTCGTCGACCAGCTCGGCCGGATCCTGCCGCGGCCCGTCGCCGTGGCCCTGGCGCTGATCGGCAGCCTGCTGCTCCTGCTGGCCCTGCTGGCCCTCGTGGGCAGCGCGGTGGCGGACGAGTCGGGCCGGCTGGTGGGCGACTTGCGCGGCGGTACGCACCGCATCCAGGAGTGGCTGCAACGGCCGCCGTTCCGGCTCAGTCCGGCCCGGCTCTCCGCGCTCCAGGACCAGCTGACGGGTTATCTCTCGGCACACCGGGCGGCTCTGCTCAGCAGCGCGGTCAACGAGTTCGGCCGGGTGGTGGAGGTGGTCGCGGGCGGCGCGCTCGCGCTGTTCGCGTCGGTGTTCTTCATCCACTCCGGCGAGCACCTGTGGGGCTGGGCACGCGACCAGCTGATGCCCGCCGGTGCCCGTGCGGCCTGGGACCGGGCGGGGCGGGCGGCCTGGCACAGCTTCGCCGGGTACACGCGGGGCATCATCATCGTGGCCGCCACCAACGCCGTACTGGTCGGTGTCGCCCTGCTGGTGCTGCGGGTACCGCTGGCGCTGCCGCTGGCCCTGCTGGAGTTCTTCGCGGCGTTCGTGCCGCTGGTGGGCTCGCCGGTCGCCCTCGCGGTCGCCACGGTCGTCGCGCTCGCCGGGCGCGGACCTTTCACGGCGGCGTGCGTGCTGGTCCTGATCGTCGTGATCGGCCAGCTCGAGGGGCATGTGCTGCATCCGCTGGTGATGAGCTGGGCGGTACGGCTGCACCCGCTGGTCGTCGCCCTGTCCGTCATCGCGGGCAGCATCGTCGCGGGGGTGATCGGTGCCATCGTGGCGGTCCCGCTGGTCTCGGTGGTCTGGTCGGTGCTGCGCGCCCTGCGCGCGGTACCCCCCTGACGGCCCGCCGCGCCGCGCGGTGGTGCGCGTCGTCACAATGCCGGGGCACTGCTGGGCGGCATGACGGGGGCCGACCGGTGGCACCCGGGTCACCGTGCGTGGGACAGGAGTGACCTTGCAGGGTGTACGGCGTGATGTGTCGGACGCGGTACAGACGGTACGACGGGCCTGGACGGGACCGGGCCGGGAACGGGACATGGCCCTCCAGGCGGTGAAGGCCGCGCTGGCCGCGTGGCTGGCCTGGGTGGTGGCCGGGTGGTGGCTGCACGCGCCGGTGGCGTTCGTCGCGCCCTGGGTGGCGGTCGTCCTGGTGGAGTCGACCGTCTACCGGTCGATCGCCCACGGGCTGCAACAGCTCGCGGCGATCGGGGTTGGCACGATCGCCGCCACCGCGGCCGGGCTGCTGCTGCACAGCACGGTGGCCGCGATGGCGGTCGTCCTCCCCCCGGCGATGCTGCTCGGCCGGTGGCGACGGCTGGGCAGCCAGGGCATCAACGCGGCCACCGGCGCCCTGTTCGTCCTCACCAACCCACCCGTGAGCGTCGCCACCTCCACGGCCCGGCTCACCGAGGCCCTGTTCGGGGCGGTCGTCGGCATCGCCGTCAACGCGCTGGTACGGCCGCCGCTGTATCTGCGCGACACCCGCTCCGTGCTCCAGGACGCGACCGAGGAGGCCCACGACATCCTGCGGGACGTGGCCGACGGGCTGGCCGGGGGACGCTGGGACGCCGAGGAGGCCGGGGCCTGGCACGAGCGGGCCCTGCGGCTGGGCCGGCTGGTGGAGGAGGCCCGCTCGGCGGTCGAGTGGAGCCGCGAAAGCCTGCGGGTCAACCTGCGCCGCCGGCGCGCCGGCGCCGTGCCGCCGCCCGGCAAGGAGTACGACGACGCCCTCCTGGTCCTGGACTACGCGTCCGTCCACACCGCGGGGGTGACCCGCACGGTCATGGAGGCAGCCGCCGAGGACCGCCCGCCGCCCCGGCCGCGGCCCGGTCCGGCCCGGCGCTACGCCGAGTTCCTGCGCCAGACCGCCCACGCGCTGCGGCTGTACAGCCACAGCCGGTTCGGCGACGCGTGCGAGGACGAGCTGGGCGAGTCCGTGGCCCGGCTGCGCGGCACGCTCAGCGAACTGCGCCGGGACCTGGCCCGCTCCGTCAGGGAGGACCCCGACGAGGTCGCCACCTACGGCGCGCTGCTCGCCCAGGCCCACCGGCTGGCCGGGCAACTGGCCGCCTCGAATGCCTGAGCGCTTCGGCCGCCGGGGGTCACCGTCGTCCACGAGACCGGTGGGCCCCCCTCGGGGTCGCCGCCGGGCCGGGCGGAACGCCGGTGCCGTGGCCCGGCGCCCGGTCCGCGGGACGGGACGCTCGGGCCCTCGTGACTCACGCGCCGCCTGCCGCCGCCGTCCGTCCGGGTTACCGCACTCCGAACACCGCCGGGCCCAGCTTGAGGACGCCGTCGGTCAGCGGCCGGCAGCGCACTCCTCCGCCGCCGCGCAGCGCGCGCTGGGCACCGGGACCCAGGGTGGTGTCCATCCAGGCGCACGGCCGGGCGGCCCGGCGCACCTCCAGTTCCACCGGTCCGGCACCGCAGTCGAGGTAGACCGTCGACCCGGTGTACGCGTCGATGTCGACGCCGCGCAGCAGTACGTTGCGCCGGGTGCGCAGCAGCCCGGCCGGGTGGGGTCCCGGCTGCGGCAGCCGCTCGGCCGCCATGAGGGTGACCGACGCGTCGCGGTGGGCGGGGCGGTTGAAGTAGCGGTCGCCGACGATGCCGAGACCCGCGCGGACCTCGGCCGTCGTCACCAGTTCCCCGGGCGGCAGTTCGGGCGGACCGTCGCCGGGCCGGCCGGAGAGCCGGTGGACCGGGGAGACCAGCAGCTGAAGTATCTCGACGTGCGGCACGCACCGAGCCTAGTCACTCCTGCTCACCGCGGTGGGCCTGCTGCTCCTGGCCCCTCCGGCCGCCGGCCCGGGCCCGGGCCGGCGGCACGGCCCGATCCCGGCCGCCGGATCTCCCTCAGCCGGTGGCGAAGTCCCGCAGCGAGTCCTGGGGGCCGTTGAAACGGTCGTGGTCGCCGACCGTCTTGCCGGTGGAGGTGTACTGCCACATGGTGTGTGTCTTCCAGCCCGACGGCAGTGCTCCGACCGTGGAGGCGTAGCGCGCGATCCACAGCGGGTTGGTCGCGCCGAAGCCGGCGTAGTCGCCGGTGCACTGGGTCCACCAGCTGGTGGCCGTGTAGATGACCGCGTCCCGGCCGGTGCGGGACTTGTACCGGTTGAGGAAGTCGCGGATCCAGCTGACCATGCCGCTCTTGGACTTGCCGAAGCAGTCGTCGCCGTAGGGGTTCCACTCGATGTCGAGGGCTCCGGGCAGGGTCTTGGCGTCGTTGGACCAGCCGCCGCCGTGCTGCACGAAGTAGTCGGCCTGGGCGGCGCCGCCGGAGGTGTCCGGCGTCGCGAAGTGGTAGGCGCCGCGGATCAGGCCGGTGTTGTACGAACCGGTGTACTGCGAGCTGAAGTAGGGGTTGGTGTAGGAGGTGCCCTCGGTGGCCTTCGTGTAGGCCCACGTGGTGCCGTCGCCCCACAGCGCCTTCCAGTCGACGGCTCCCTGATAGCTGGAGACGTCGACGCCCTCGGCCTGGGAGGCGCGGGGGGCGGGGGGCGGGGTGCCGTCGGAGCCGTCGTGGGCGAGTACGCCGATGCCCATGTAGGCGTTGCCGCGTACGGGAGCGCCGCCGGCCGGCAGGGGCACGGCCGGGACGCTGGACAGGAACAGGAGGAGGCCGGTCAGGGTGCCGGTGAGGCACAGGGGATACCGGCCGCGGAGGGGGGCTACGGAGTTTCGCACGCACTCCATCTGACCCGGGGTCGGGTCGTCCCGCACCCCGGGTACCGCCCAACGATGCCTTCCGCGGCCGGTCCTTGAGCCGTTCGGGTGGCCGTCAGCCGTCGATGCGGTGCTGGGTCCAGAAGGAGGTCAGGTCCGTGCTCGTGGCGGCCTGGGCCGCCGCCTTGAACTCGGCCGTGGTGGACACGCCGTACCAGTGCGCGCTCGCGTAGTCCTTCAGCAGCTTGGCCATGGCGGTGTCACCGAGGACGCGCCGCAGGTCGTGCAGGGCGCACTTGCCGTAGCCGTAGACGACGGTGGAGTACCGGGAGGAGTGGGCGTCCCAGTAGGCCATCGAGTTGCTGATCTTCTCGGTGCTGGAGGCCCAGGAGACGCTGCTCCAGCAGTTGCTGCCGGTCTTGCCCTGGGCGAGGTCGGTGGCGTAGTCGGTGAACGCCTCGTCCAGCCAGGGGCTGGTGTACTCGTCGTCGCCGACGATGCCGTACCACCACTGGTGGGCGATCTCGTGGGTGAGGGCGGTGGTGCTGACCAGGTCCAGGACGAACCCGGGGTACTCCATGCCGCCGAACCAGTAGTTGTTGTCGATGACGGCGTCCAGTTCCCCGTAGGGGTAGGCGCCGAACCGGGCCGCGTGGGCGTCGACCGCGGTCTTGGCGGTGCTGAGCATCGACTGGGCGCTGGAGGAGCTGATGCCCGAGACGGAGTACACGTTCACCGGGACGCCGGCGGCCGAGGTGCCGGAGATCTTGGTGAACGGTCCGGCGGCCCAGGCGAAGTCGCGGACCTTGGCCGCGGTCGCCGTGGTGACCGTACGGCCGCTGGAGCCGGGCGTCTCCGTGGAGGTGCCGGTGGCCGGGACCAGCAGGCTGGTCGGGTGGTCCAGGGTGACCTTGAAGTCGGCGGCCAGGGAGTAGAACGACTCGCCGTTGTCGGTGTACGGGGCCAGGTGCCAGCCGGCGCTGTCGCGGACGGCGAGGACGGGCAGGGCGTTGCCGACGAAGCTGAACGCGCCGTCGTGGCCGAACCGGTCGGCGCCGCTGGGCACGGTGATGCCGAGGTCGAAGCCGATGGTGGCGGACTGGCCCTGGGCGAGCGGGGACGGCAGGTCGATCTTGAGGGCGGTGCAGGCCACGGAGAGGGCGCCGGCGCTGCCGCCGGTGACGTTGCTGACCTTGACCGGCATCGCGTCGCAGGTGCCGTGGTAGTTGTCCCACAGCCGCAGGTAGACCTCGCCGAGCGCGGTGGCGGAGGCGTTGGTGAAGGTTGCGCTCTCGTGCCCGGTCCAGACGGTGCCGCTCGTGTCGCTGCTGAGGTTCACGGTGTACGCGGGTGCCGCGGGGGTGCGGGTGGAGTCGGCCGATGGTGGCGTGGTGCCGCCGGAGGTATCGAGGGTGATGTCGTCCAGGACGAAGCTCGTCTGGAGGCTGGAGTCCTCGGTGCCGGTGAAGGACAGGTTCACCGTCTGGCCCGCGAACGACGACACGTCGATGGTCTTGTGGACGTAGCCGGTGTTCTCGTCCAGGTTCGAGTAGGTGGCCAGCGTCGTGCTGCCGATCTTGGCCGTCAGTTTGTCGTACGCGACGGACGTGGTGGTCTCGGCGGTGTCGGTGTGCAGCCAGAAGCCGAGGGTGGCGGTGGCGCACCCGGAGGGGATCGTCACGCTCTGGCCGAGGGTGTCGGTGCGGGTGCTGCCCGCGCCGTCCAGCCAGGCGTAGGAGCTGCCGCCGTGGGCGCTCTGTCCGGAACGACTGGTGATCACGGTGGACGGGGACTGCGTCCACGGTGAAGTGCCGTTCTCGAAGCCCGGGTCGGTGATGACCTGGGCGGGGGCGCAGGCGGCGGGGGCGGAGGCCGGGCCGGCGGCTGCGGGGGTGCCGGGGAGTACGAGGGCGGCCACCGCTGCGACGGTGAGCGCACCGGCGCCGAGGGCCTTGTGGGGGGTCGTTCTCACACGCTACTCCTTCGTGGCGGCCGGGGTTCCGGCCTGCTCGAAGGCCGCCCGGCCGGGGTTCGCCGGGGCGGCCGCGTACGGGGCTTGCGCGATCGCTTGTGCCGAAGAGCCCGTCGCGCCCCTCGGGGTCGGGGCGACGACTGCCGGACGACTGCCGAAAGAGTGACAGATTTGACCGGTCCATGCCAGATGGATAAAGCGGGCGCCCCTCCCCCGGCGCCGTGCGCGCCACCCCCCTTCGGCGCCGCCCCCCCGCCCCCCGGGGGGGGCCCGGGGGATGCGGGTGGCTGGCCGGCGCAGCTCGCC
>NZ_JBEXRO010000029.1:0-84242 GCF_040613095.1 Streptomyces sp. NPDC006309
CCCGCTGAACCTGGTGCCGGCCGCCGCGGGCATCATCATCGGCGTCGGCAACGTCACCATGAAGTTCACCGGCACCTTCAGCCTCAGCGGCATCGAACAGCCGGAACGCCGATCGACTGATGGAAGACGCTGCATTTGAAGAGAGATATCTCGCCTATGTGGCGCATAAACATTCCCAGCTTACGATTTACGGGATCGACCTAACTGAAGCTCCGGGACAGTGGCCGATCGACACTGCCTACTTGACCCTGCATGCCGGGTCGAGGCAGCTCCATGCCGCAGGCAGCGACGATGCGTCGACTGATTCGCGTTACGTTACAGTTCACACTGATGTTCCCTCGGATCAAGTGCTCGCGGAAAAGCCTCGGGTGATGCTGCGGGGAGTGGCAGGGTCAGGAAAGACCACGTTGATTCAGTGGCTCGCCGTCACCGCCGCCACTCAACAATTGGATGGTCCGCTTGAATACCTAAGAGGGCGAATCCCTCTCGCACTGTCGCTGCGTAGCGTTAGTCGTGCGGGGAAGGATTTGCCGCTGCCTAGTCAGTTCCTGTCTTCAGTGAACTGCCCCTTGTCAGGCATGCAGCCCGATGGGTGGATGGAGAGGGTTTTAGCGGCCGGCCGGGCGTTAGTAATGATTGACGGGGTCGACGAAATCCCGGAGGCGGAACGCGACAAGACGCATACCTGGATCAATGATTTGCTTGGTAGCTTCCCTGGGAACCTCTGGTTAACAACGTCGCGCCCTTCAGCCGTTCCGGAAGACTGGCTGAAGGCTCAGGGTTTTGCCGAGCTGATACTGGCCCCTATGGGATACAGCGATGTTGCTTCATTTATTCAGCGGTGGCATGCGGCAGCGGGCGCCTCGGACTCGTTCAGAGATTCGCTCCTTGCGGCCGTAAGGTCTAAACAGGACTTGAGTCGCCTTGCAACCAACCCGCTGATGTGTGGTCTCATTTGTGCGCTCCATCGCGACCGGCGCGCCTTTCTTCCCGAAGGGAGGAAGGAGCTCTACGAAGCCGCGCTCTCTATGTTTTATCGGCGAGACCGAGAGCGCAACATGGGCGAGCCAGACGGGATCCACCTCAGAGAGGAGCCGAGGATTCAGCTCCTTCAAAAGCTCGCCCACTGGCTGATCCGCAATAATCGCGCTGAAATGGATCGCAGTTTAGCTGAGCGGATCATTTCAGACGCGCTGCCCTCTGTCGCCTCAGCTGCCGCCCAAGGGGACGCTCAACAAGTTTTTCGTCACCTGCTTATGCGCAGCGGACTTCTCCGTGAACCGAGTGCTGGTCGCATCGATTTTATTCATCGCACATTTCAGGACTACTTAGGGGCGAAAAGGGCCGTAGAGCAGTGGGATATTGGCCTTCTTGTCTCCAATGCTGGCGCCAGTCAGTGGGAAGACGTTCTTCGAATGGCGGTGGCGCACGCTCGTCCGCATGAGCGAGCCGAGCTAATCGGGCACATAATTGCAGACGGAGATGCCAGTCCCTCTCGGGCCGCCCGGGCTCGACTTCATCTCTTGGCAATGGCCTGCCTTGAGCACGCAACTGAACTGGATCCACGAGTGCGCAGTGCTGTGGAGAAGAGGGCCGCCGCCCTATTTCCGCCTCAGGACATGGATGACGTAATGGCGCTTGGCGAAGTCGGGCCGATTGTGCTTGAGTTCCTGCCTGTCGACTCTCACGACGTCGGTGAGCAGGCTCGCTACACTATTGCGATTGCTTCCACGGTTGGAACCGATCAGGCAATCCCTATCATGGCTGCATATCGCCGTTCGCGCGATGTAGTGATTCGCACGCAACTCGCTAACTCGTGGCATCGATTCGACACGAAGCGGTATGGCGAAGAGGTGATTTCACACCTGAGTGTGGAGGATCTTTTCTTCTCTGTGTCAAGCTTGCAAGAAGTTGAGGTGCTAAACCGCATGGGTGGTAGACCTATGATCCGCGTTGACGCCCCGATGTCGGCCGAGCAATTGAGCGAGAATATTGATCCTTCGACGCTTTGGCAGCTATGGCTCACTAGAGATACTTGGGGAGGCGACCTGGGTTGGCTCACATGCTTCAATAATCTAAGAGTGCTGCACCTGACCGATAAGGATGCCGAGGTGGACGTTGCAGGCCTTGCCGGAATGGACAGACTCCGCACCATTCACAGCAACTGTAGACTTGTGGTAGGCGTCGACAAGCTCCCGCCTTCGGTTGCGTTTCGTGCATATTCTTGACGGGGAACGCAGGTTTTCAGGTCGGTGGAGCGGATTTAGGGCCATGATCTGCGAGGCTCGCGCCAAAGTGGCTCGCGCTCTCTTCACCGACGGGGACGTCGTCCGCTCCCGCTATCGGCGCCCCATGCTCCTGACCGGCATCGACGTCGGCATCATCCGGCCCGACCTCGCCGAACGCCTCCTCCCGCTCCGCCTCGTGCGGCCCCGGGTACGGCGAACCGAGGCAGAGCTATGGAGGGAATACGCGGAGATCCTGCCGATCGTTCTCGGCTCCCTGCTGGACCTGACAGTGAAAGTGCGGGCCGCGCACGCGGACACCCCCACCGACCTGCGGATGGCCGACTTCGCCCACCTATGCGCAGACCGTCCTTCGGCACGCCGCAGACATCGAACCGGGCGCAGAGCAGCGGATGACCTCACGGAGTGGCTGCACTGCCTCACCCGCCTCTACACCGGCGAGGACTTCCACCCCCTGCCCAAAGGCTGGCCCACCACCGGCAAAGTCCTCTCCGACCGCCTCAAGCGGCTACAGCCGACCCTGGCCGCCCGCGGCGTCCTCATCGATTCGGGCCGCACCAGGGAGGGCCGCTACATCGAGATGACCCGGTCGCCGGCCCCCACTCCATACGAGCAGCAGGCGTTCTGACCGACGACCGGCACCGCCCCGAACGCACGAGCAATAGGAGCACCCCCGGCCAGGCGTGCTGCTCTTGCTGTTCGGCGGCGGCGCCGCCCGCGAGGTCGCGCCGCGAAGCGGCTCCTTCTTCACGCCCTGAGCCGCACTACACCACCACTGACCGGTGACAGCGAACCTGGACCGATTGCCATCGAAGTCGGACCACTGCCGTCGGGCGACATCAGGATGTCAGTGGTTCCGACACCAGGGGTGCCAGTAGTAGGTAAGCGCCTCGTCGGAATCGGGGAGACGAAGGTCGTAGTGGACGTCGTCGGTGAGAACGGCAGTGACCTACGCGTGGCCGATGCGGCTGCCCGAGGCGTCTAGCGCGGCTGGCGGCTGCTGTGGTTCTCTCAGTGCCCGGACACGCAGGGGGACGCATGGACGCAGCGGGCAGCATGGCGTTATCGGCTGTACAGGTACTGACCGCCATGGCGACAGGGGCAGGCACCGAGGCAGGCCGAGCGTTGGGAGACGTGGTACGGGCACGGTTGGGCACTTCGGAGGAAGGCCGGGCCGCTCTGGCCAGGGTGAGCGCTGCCCCGGCGGATCCAAATGCAACACAAGGGCTCCAGGAAGCGATCCGCGAGGCCATTGAAGCCGACCCCGACTTCCAACACCGTGTGGCTGCAGCATTGGCCGGGTCGTCTCAAGCCGCTCCCCCCGCCTACACGATCAGCCACTCGTATGAGGACAGCATCGTCATCGGCGCTGGCGCCAAGGTGCGGCGGAGCCAGATCTCACTGGGCCCGCTGACGATCAACAACACCCGGAGCGCTCGCGTATCTCTCACCGCGGCCGCGGCGCTGCTGCTTGCGCTGCTAGCCCTGGCCGCATACGGCGGGGCGCAGGTGATTGCCGGCGACGACTCTCCGGGGGTGGTGTCCAGCGGTACTTCTCCGCGAAGTCCCCGCACGGCGTCCTCCGCCCCATCGGCGCCGTCCGGTGGCGCGCCCGTCCCGGTAGTGAGCGACGCGGCCCTGGCGGAGCAGATCCTTCCCGGTCCGGAAAGCCTGCCGGACGGCTGGACTTTCGCCAGCGGCTCACCACAGAAGGAAACATGCCTTAACGGCCGTGTGGGCGTCGAGAAGGACGGGACGCTCCGCGACATCTGCAAGCACTCGCTGCTAGACCTGACAGCGTGGTACAACGCGGGACCTGAGGCCGGTTTCGACAAGGTGCACATCGAGGTCGTGACGTACTCCAGCCATGACGCCAGCGCGCAGGGATACCTCGGCCAGAGAGCAGAGGAGGCCAGCAGCCCGCCCAGCGGCGTGACGGAAGAAACGCTGCCCTCCTACTGCGAGGATTCAGCCTTCTTCAGCGTGATCTATCCCGGCATCCTCACTGGCGTGGACAAAGGGGAGGCACGGAGCGTCGTCCACTGCGGGACCGTCATGTTCAACATCTACGCCCGGAACGAGCACGGGACCAGCGTCGATCTCGACACGCTCAGCAACCTCACCCACACGGTTGCCACCCGAGCCCAGCAGGCGCTGAAGGGCGAGACCCCTACCGCTGCCTACTGACAACGTCCACGTCGCCGGGCACTGACATGTCCGTATCATCGACAACTGTGCGGTTCGTGACAGCGAAGATGCACCGGCGCAGGTCAGCGCACTGCCGGAACCTCCATTGAATCGGCCGGCGCTCAGACGGCCCCGGAGCGAACCGCTGAATCGCCCTCATCAATGGGGGTCTGCACCGTCCGTGACCTCTCGCGACAGCCGCACACCCGACCTGCGGCGGCCCATCTTCGTTGTCGCGAACTGTGTTCGGTCCAGCTTCGATGACATTCGGTCCAAGTTCGGTGACACGGGACAACCACAGACGCCTCCTCCTTTTCCTTAAGTAGGAAACGCTGCGTCACCTGCGTCACAGAGCCCCGAAAAACGGTGGGTGACCTGGGCATACAGCCGTGACGCAGACGGCCGCTCGCTGCGTCACCCCGCGTCACCCGTGACGGACAGCCTGCGTCACCGGTGACGCACCCCCACCCCGCTGCGTCACCCAAATCCGCAGGTCAGGGGCCTGAATGACGCAAATGACGCGGTGACGCAGAAATCCGCGCTTCGGACGGACGCGGTCCCTTCGCCCCATGACCAGCCCTGACTACCGGAGGGCGTAGTGGCCCCACCTCGAGTCCTTTGATACGGCACGGGCATGCGGTACCGCGCTCGGTACATCGGCCCCGACGGAACCGAGAAGAGCAAGTCGTTCCCTGACGGTCAGAAGCGTCTCGCTGATCAGTAGCTGGCTCACGTCGAGGCAGACATGTCGCGCGGCCAGTACGTGGACCCCGCCGCCGGCCGCGTGACGTTCCGGCAGTACGCCGAGAAGTGGCTGAAGACCCAGACCACCGACATGACAACGCGGGAATCGGTCGAGTCTGCGATTCGGGGGCACGCCATTCCCTACTTAGGGCCGCGCCCCTTGGGGTCCTTCAAGCCGGAGCACATCCGGGACTGGCTGAGTGAACTGGAACGGATCGTCCCTGCATCGTCGTATCGGCGCGTGATCTATAACAACGTCTCGTCTATCCTCAGCGCGGCCGTCGATGATGGTCACCTGTCGAAGAACCCATGCCGCGCTCAGTCCGTTCGGCCCCCTGCCCCTGGCACGGGACGGGTTGTCCCTGGAGTGCGGAACACGTCTTTGCCGTCCGGGCAGCCCTGCCAGAGCGATTTCGCGCGATTGTTGATCTGGGCGCCGGGTGCGGTCTTCGTCAGGGGGAGATCTTCGGACTCGCCGCTGATGCCATCGCCTTCGACTCTGGATGGCTGCACGTCGGGAACCAGGTGAAGGTGACCAGGGGACGTCTCGTGTTCTCGCCGCCGAAGCGAAACAAGGTGCGCGACGTCCCCCTACCGGACCGCTTGGCACACCTCCTGAAGAGGCATATGGAGGCGATTCCCCCGGTACAGGTCGCTCTTCCGTGGCTTCGGCCCGACGGGCCACTCATCACGAAACGACTCTTGTTCACCCGGCCGGATGGTGCCGGCGCCATTCGGCGAACCGACTTCAACGTCCACGCGTGGAAACCCGCTCTCGTGGCGGCCGGTGTGATCCCGCAGCCGGAGCCGGGCCAGAGGCACCAAGCCGCCCGCGAGCACGGCATGCACGCCCTGAGGCACTTCTACGCCTCGGTCCTGCTGGATGCCGGCGAGAACATCAAGGCCCTGAGTCACTACCTGGGACACACCGACCCGGGCTTCACACTCCGGGTCTACACCCATCTCATGCCGAGCAGCGACGCACGGGCCCGGAAAGCCGTGGACAGCCTCTACGAGGGCGCCGACCCGGCGCCGGACGGCCCAGAGACGGCCCAGAGGCGCTGAGACGCCGTGTGGCCGACCACGACGAGCGGTCGGCCACACGGGTGTCAGAGCCTGATATCGGTCTGACCTGCTGCTACAGCACCGGCAGGTTCTTGCGCAGCTCGAAGGCCGTGACCTCGGAGCGGTACTCCTCCCACTCCGACTTCTTGTTGCGCAGGAAGAAGTCGAAGACGTGTTCGCCGAGGGTCTCGGCGACCAGGTCGCTGCTCTCCATGAGGGTCAGGGCCTCGCCGAGGTTCTGCGGGAGGGGTTCGATGCCCATGGCGCGGCGCTCGGCGTTGGAGAGGGCCCAGACGTCGTCCTCGGCGCCCGGCGGGAGTTCGTAGCCCTCCTCGATGCCCTTCAGGCCGGCGGCCAGCAGCACCGCGTACGCCAGGTACGGGTTGGAGCCGGAGTCGATGGAGCGGACCTCCACGCGGGCGGAGCCGGTCTTGCCGGGCTTGTACATGGGGACGCGGACGAGGGCGCTGCGGTTGTTGTGGCCCCAGCAGATGTACGAGGGGGCCTCGCCGCCGGCGCCGGCGGTGCGCTCGGAGCCGCCCCAGATGCGCTTGTAGGAGTTCACCCACTGGTTGGTGACCGCGGAGATCTCCGCCGCGTGCCGGAGCAGGCCGGCGATGAAGGAGCGGCCGACCTTGGAGAGCTGGTACTCCGCGCCGGACTCGTAGAAGGCGTTGCGGTCGCCCTCGAAGAGGGAGAGGTGGGTGTGCATGCCCGAGCCGGGGTGCTCGGAGAACGGCTTGGGCATGAAGGTCGCCTGGACCCCCTGCTCCAGCGCCACCTGCTTCATGACCAGGCGGAACGTCATGATGTTGTCGGCCGTGGAGAGGGCGTCGGCGTAGCGCAGGTCGATCTCCTGCTGGCCCGGGGCGCCCTCGTGGTGGGAGAACTCCACGGAGATGCCCATCGACTCCAGCATGGTGATCGCCTGGCGGCGGAAGTCCATGCCGACGTTGGTGGGCGTGTGGTCGAAGTAGCCGGAGTTGTCGGCGGGGGTGGGGCGGGAGCCGTCCAGCGGGCGGTCCTTCAGCAGGAAGAACTCGATCTCCGGGTGGGTGTAGAAGGTGAAGCCCAGGTCGGAGGTGCGGGCGAGGGCGCGCTTGAGGACATAGCGCGGGTCGGCGAAGGACGGGGAGCCGTCCGGCATGAGGATGTCGCAGAACATGCGGGCCGTGCCGGGGGTCTCCGCGCGCCAGGGCAGGACCTGGAAGGTGGACGGGTCCGGCTTGGCGATCATGTCGGACTCGTAGACCCGGGCGAAGCCCTCGATGGCGGAGCCGTCGAAGCCGATGCCCTCGTCGAAGGCCTGTTCCAGCTCGGCGGGGGCCACGGCGACGGACTTGAGGAAGCCCAGCACGTCCGTGAACCACAGGCGTACGAACCGGATGTCGCGCTCCTCCAACGTCCGGAGCACGAACTCCTGCTGCTTGTCCATCTTCCGCTTCCCCATCCTTGCTGGTCAGGCCGCCTGTCTCCCGTATCACGGGAGGCGGTCGGGCACCTGAGCATCCCACCACAACACCATTTCGTGCGCGTTGCGGACCTTGATCGCCCGAGCGTCCTGGAACTGAACGCCTCTCTTACGGCCGGTGTACCGCTCTGCCGCCCATCTTGCCTGCTCGGGCCGTCATCCGTAATGGCCGGTCCGCTCGGCGCCGATGGCCGGTCCGCCGCCCCGGTGAGCGACACCACGGCCGCTTAATTTGCATCTCATATGCAAGTTTTCATAGCGTGCCGGTCAGCCGAGTCCTCCGAGGAGTCCCGATGCTGACCGAACAGTCCGCAGCCACCGTCCGCGCCACCCTGCCCGCCGTCGGCGCGGCCATCGGCGAGATCACCGAGCGCTTCTACGGCCGCCTGTTCGCCGCCCAGCCCGAACTGCTGCGGGACCTGTTCAACCGCGGCAACCAGGCCTCCGGCGCCCAGAAGCAGGCCCTCGCCGGTTCGATCGCCGCCTTCGCCACCCACCTGCTGGACCACCCGGACCGGCGGCCCGACGCGATGCTGGCCCGGATCGCGCACAAGCACGCCTCCCTCGGGGTGAGCGCCGAGCAGTACGAGGTCGTCCACGAGCACCTCTTCGCCGCCATCGCCGAGGTTCTCGGCGACGCCGTCACGCCCCAGGTGGCCGCCGCCTGGGACGAGGTGTACTGGCTGATGGCGCACGCCCTCGTCGCCGTCGAGAAGCGGCTGTACGAGGAGAGCGCCGGCCGGGGCTTCAGGGAGTTCGAGGTGGTCGAGCGGGTGGCGGAGACCGCGGACGTCGTCACCTTCCGGCTGCGGCCGGCCGACGGCGGCCCGGTGGCCGGCTTCCGCGCCGGGCAGTACGTCTCCGTCCGCGTCACCCTGGACGACGGGGCCCGGCAGATACGGCAGTACAGCCTGTCCGGCGCGCCGGGCGAGACGGTGCGGCAGATCAGCGTCAAGCGGGTGGACGGCGGTACGGCGCCCGACGGCGAGGTCTCGAACCACCTCCACGCGCGCGTGCGCCCCGGTGACCTGCTGGAGCTGTCCGAGCCGTACGGCGATCTCGTCCTGGCCAGCGGACCGGACACGCCGCTGCTGCTCGCCTCGGCGGGCATCGGCGTGACCCCGATGGTCGCGATGCTGGCCGATCTCGCCGCCTCGGGCCACCGCGGCCCGGTCACCGTCGTGCACGGCGACCGCTCCCCCGCCGACCACGCCCTGCGCGCCGACCAGACGACGTACGCCGGCAGGCTGCCGGAGTCGGCCGTGCACCTCTTCTACGAGCGGGACGCCGAGCCGGGCACCCGGACCGGTCTGGTCGACCTGGCCGGTATCGCCGTGCCGCCCGGCACGCGCGCGTACCTGTGCGGCCCGCTGCCCTTCCTGCGCGCGGTCCGCGCCCAGCTGATCGCGCGGGGCGTGGCTCCGGCGGACGTGCACTACGAGGTGTTCGGCCCCGACCTGTGGCTGGCCCAGGACTGAGCGGCGGCAGCGCCGGGGCCGGCCGCGGAGCGCTCAGGCCGGTCCCGGCCCCCGGGTCAGGCCCAGCAGCAGCGGCCCGGTCGGCTCGGTGACGATCTCGGCGACCGTGACGGAGTCCAGCGTGGCGAAGAAGGCCTCCTGGGCGCGGCGCAGGGCACCGCGCAGGCGGCAGCCGTCGCGCAGCGGGCAGGGGGCCGTGCCCTCGCACTCGACCACGTCGCCGTCGCCCTCGAAGGCGCGCACCACCGCGCCGACCGACGCCGTCCGCCCCCGTTCGGACAGGGCCAGGCCGCCGCCCCGGCCGCGGCGGGCGTCGACGAGGCCGAGGTGCTGGAGTTCGGCGACGACCTTCGCGGCGTGCGTGTAGGGCACGTCCATGTCCGCGGCGACCTGGCGGGTGGTGGGCGTGGCGCCGGCGGCGACCGCGAGTCGCATCAGGACACGCAGAGCCAGGTCGGTGGAGCGCAGCAGCCGCATACCGCGAGGGTAGGTAACGCGCATCCGCGCTTCAAATCAGCCGGTTCCCGCGCCCTCCCTACGGAACCACGGCCCCCGCGCATTACGATCAGCGGGCCCCACCGTCCACGTCCCCCCTTCCGCAGAAGGACACGCCTCATGGGTTCCGGCAAGAACAGCAGCACCGCGGCGCGCAAGGCGCGCATAGAGGAGATGCGGCGCGCGGAGCGTGTCCGCGACCGCCGCAACCGGGTGCTCACCATCGCCGCGAGCGTGGTGGTCGTCGCCGGTCTCGTCGTCGGCGGTGTGGTCCTCGTGCACAAGCAGTCCGGCGACAAGGACGCGGCCGCGAGCGGTGACGCCAAGAGTGCCGGGGTCTCCGGCCACTTCACCACCGGCAAGGACGGGGTGCGGACCTGGTCGGGCAAGCTGTCGCGGACGCACGTGACGACCAAGGTGTCGTACCCGATGCACCCGCCGGTCGGCGGCAACCACAACCCGGTCTGGCTGAACTGCAACGGCGACGTGTACACCAAGCCCGTGCAGGACGAGAACGCCGTGCACGCGCTGGAGCACGGCGCGGTCTGGGTGACGTACACGGGCAAGGCGCCGAAGGCGGACGTCGACGCGCTGGCGGCGAAGGTGAAGAAGACGCCGTACTCGCTGATGAGCCCGTACGAGAACCAGGCCGCCCCGCTGATCCTGTCGGCGTGGGGCCACCAGGTGGCGGTGAAGAGCGCGGGCGACCCCGAGGTGGACAAGTTCTTCTCCACCTATGTGCAGGGCCGCCAGACGCCCGAGCCGGGTGCCTCGTGCACCGGCGGGGCCATGAAGTGAGGCGCCGGCACGTCGGCTGGACCGCGGGGGCCGCGGCAGCGGTGCTCGTCGCGGCCGGTGCGATCACGTACGCGGTGGCCGAGGACACGGGCGGGGCGGGCACGCGCGCGCCGGGCGCGGAGTCGGCGGACGCCGGGTTCGCCCGGGACATGGCCGTCCACCACCAGCAGGCCGTCGAGATGTCGTACATCGTGCGGGACCGCACGAAGAACGCCGAGGTCCGGCGCCTCGCGTACGACATTGCGCAGACCCAGGCCAACCAGCGCGGCATGCTGCTGGGCTGGCTGGACCTGTGGGAGCTGCCGAAGGTGTCGGCGCAGCCGCCGATGACCTGGATGGGCATGGGGGACATGCCCGCCGGCAAGGACGGCGCGCTGATGCCGGGCATGGCGACCAACTCCGACCTGAGGAAGCTCGGCACGCTGAGCGGGAAACGGGCCGAGGTCTTCTACCTCCAGCTGATGACGGACCATCACAAGGGCGGCGTCCACATGGCCGAGGGATGTGTCGCCAAGTGCGCCGTCGGCGTGGAGAAGCGGCTCGCCCGGGGCATGGTGGAGGCCCAGCGGTCGGAGATACAGCTGATGGCCGACATGCTCAAGGAGCGGGGCGCGCACGCCCGTTCGTGAGCGGGGCGCGCACGCCTGTTCGTAACACCACCGTCGGGACGAAAGACTCAAAGCGCCCTGCATGACGGCTCCTTGGGCTTCTCTTGACTTTTACGTTCCCCTGACATGAACGGTTCATCGCAAGAGTGACCCCCATCGTGTGATCCCTTCGCCGGCCGACACCGCCGCGGGCCGGCGCGCGGAACCACGACGTACCGACCACTACATGCATGCGAAACGCATCGCAGGGGGTTCTATGAGATCCAACCGTGCCACCGTGCGCGCCGGTGTGAGCATGGCAGCGACACTGCCCATGATCGCCGGCGCGCTGGCGCTCGGCATGCCCGCGGCCCACGCCGCGGACTCCCCGGCCCGCGACACCCTCAAGGGCTCCAGGCCCGCGTGGGCCACGGCCAAGGCGGACAAGGGCGCGACGTCCGACCGCGCCCAGGTCAAGGCCCGGGTCTACCTGGCCGGCCGGGACGCGGCGGGCCTCGCCGCCTACGCCAAGGCGGTGTCCGACCCCGGCTCACCGCTGTACGGCAAGTACCTCAGCGCCAAGAAGGCACAGGCCCGCTTCGGGGCCACCAAGGCGCAGGTGGCCGCGGTCACGTCCTGGCTGAAGTCGGCCGGTCTGACCGTCACCGGGGTCACCCCGCACTACGTCGCCGTCTCCGGTGACGTGGCCGCCGCCGAGAAGGCGTTCGGCACCCAGCTGCACAACTTCGCCAAGGGGTCGAAGACGTACCGCGCCCCCGCGCGGACCGCGTCGGTGCCGGCCGGCCTGAAGGGCGCCGTCCTCACCGTCACCGGCCTGGACAACGCCCCGCACAAGGCGACCCACGAGGACCAGCTGCCGCCGCCGGACGCCGTGTTCAAGAACTCCGGGCCGTTCTCCTCGTACTACGGCTCGAACACCGCGAGCACGCTGCCGGACGCCTACGGCCACAAGATCCCGTACGCGATCAAGGGCTACACCGGCGAGCAGCTGCGTGCCGCGTACGGCGCCGGCGCGTACACCGGCAAGCACGTCCGCATCGCCATCACGGACGCCTACGCCTCGCCCACCATCGCCTTCGACGCGGGCAGCTACGCCAAGAAGCACGGTGACGCGGCGTGGAAGACCGGCCAGCTGCACCAGTCGCTGCCGGCGAACTACACCAGGACCGAGGAGTGCGGCGCGGCCGGCTGGTACGGCGAGGAGACCCTCGACGTCGAGGCCGTGCACGCGGTCGCGCCGGCCGCCGACGTCACCTACGTGGGCGCCGCGTCCTGCTACGACGAGGACCTGCTCGACTCGCTCAACAAGATCGTCGACAACCACCTGGCCGACATCGTCTCCAACTCCTGGGGCGACATCGAGGCCAACCAGACGCCGGACCTCGCCGCCGCCTACGACCAGGTCTTCCAGCTGGGCGCGGTGCAGGGCATCGGCTTCTACTTCTCCTCCGGTGACGACGGCGACCAGGCCGCCAAGAGCGGTACGAAGCAGGTCGACACCCCCGCCAACTCGGCGTGGGTGACGGCGGTCGGCGGCACCTCGCTCGCGGTCGGCAAGGGCGACGCCTACCAGTGGGAGACCGGCTGGGGCACCCAGAAGGCCGCGCTGTCGGCCGACGGCAAGAGCTGGACCAACTTCCCCGGCGCGTTCACCTCGGGCGCGGGTGGCGGCACCAGCAAGAACGTCGCCGAGCCGTACTACCAGAAGGGCGTCGTCCCGGACTCGCTCGCCAAGGCCAACAACGCCACCGGCAACCGCGTCGTCCCGGACATCGCGGCCATCGCCGACCCCAACACCGGCTTCCTGGTCGGCCAGACCCAGTCCTTCCCCGACGGCACCCAGCAGTACAGCGAGTACCGCATCGGCGGCACCTCGCTCGCCGCTCCGGTGATCGCGGCGGTCCAGGCCCTGGCCCAGGAGGCGCGCGGCGGCGAGGCGATCGGTTTCGCCAACCCGACGATCTACGCCAAGTACAACAAGAAGGGCGTCTTCCACGACGTCACGGACAACCCGACCGGCTCCGGCCTGGCGGTCGTCCGCGTGGACTTCGCCAACGGCCTCGACAAGTCGGGCGGCCTGCTGTACTCGGTGCGCAGCCTCGGCAAGGACAGCTCGCTGTCCGCGGTCAAGGGCTACGACGACGTGACGGGCGTCGGCTCACCGGCGGACGGCTACGTGAAGTCGTACGGCAAGCACTGACGCTCCGCTGAACGGCAGGGGGCGTGTGGTCCGGGTGGACCGCACGCCCCTTCGCGTTGCCCGCTACGCCGACTTCAGGGAGGCGATGAAGGGGGCCCAGGCGGTGGCGGGGAGGACGAGGGCGGCTCCGTCGGGGCACTTGGAGTCCCGGACGGGGACGAGACCGGGGATGTTGTCGGCGACTTCGACGCAGTCACCGCCGGTGGCGTTGCTGTGGCTCGACTTGCGCCAGAGGGCAGCGCCGGGGAAATCGCTGCCGATCTCGACACAGTGTCCGCCGTCACCGTTGCTGTAGGTGGACTTGATCCAGAGGGCGTCAGTCAAGTTGGGGAAGCTGCTTGCCATTTCGGAAGTCCTCAGCTGCTCGCTCGATGAGTCGCAAGGACGCCTTGGTATCCAGTGCGGCGGCCCTCAGACGACCGTAAGCCTTCGCGTACTGCTTCACGAGCACCGGATCGTCGATCAACTGGCCGCTGTACATCCCCTCCGTATACATGAGCGGCGGTGCGTCGCTGAAGGTCATGAACCTCGAGGTGCCCATCATGAAGGGGTACGTCCCGGCGTTCCGCAGCACGAGTTGCGCAAACGCCCGACGCTTGGCCAGCACCTCCACCAGGTGGGCCAACTGTTCCGCCATCTCGTCCGGGGGCAGGATCGGGTTCCAGATGACCTGCTCATGCAGTACGACCCAGGTCTCGGGCGAGGCCTTGTCCTCGAAAAGCCACGCCCGCTCACGTCTGTCGGCCACCTTGGCAGCCAGCACCTCCTCGGATTCCGCAGGGTACGCCGAGAGGATCACAGCCCGGATGTACGGCTCCGATTGCAACGGACCCGGGATCAGCATCGGATCCCACTCTTCGATCTCCAAGGCCCGCTTCTCCAGGTCGGGCACATCGGCGAAGTACTCGGCGTGCGTACCCTTCCTGGCCTTCCGCACATCCTCACAGTGCCGCTCGAAGAACCCGTCCGTGCCCAGTACCCGGTCCGCGTGCCGGGCCAGTTCGACCGGCATCCTCCGCTCCCCGTGTTCGATGTCGCTGAGGTACGTCTTGCCGTAGAAGCTGCCCTCCAGGAACGTCTCCAGCGACATCCCCGCCGCCTCCCGCTTCCACCGCAACTCCTTGCCGTAGAAGGTCGGGACGCTGACCGAGCCGTCGATGTCCTTGCCGCGAGCCACCACTCGCCCTCCTCCGCTGCCCTGGTCGCGAACGCGAAACCTCTTTCACCGTAGCGAGCCGGGCGACACTCTGTGAGGTGTTCGTCACACACCGCACAGAAGGTCAACACCCCCTATGCAAGACCGCTCCCCCACCGCCTACGACGTCACCCTCTGCGTCGAGGAACTCCGTACCGCCCTCGCCCTGCACGACATCACGCTGCCCTCCCTCCGCGCCGACCTGCCGAGCTTCGCGGGGACGTACGCGCCGCCCGCCGGGCTGGTCGCGCTCGGCAGCTGCAACACGGCCACGGCCCGCGCCCTCGCCGCCGCGCTGCGGAAAACGGCGGCCGGCTGATGACGCCGCTGGAAGTGCATCTGCTCGCCACGCCGAAGGCCGCGCCGGAGCTGCGCCGCCACCTGCGTGAGCACGGCTTCGACGTCCGGCTCTGTGCCACGGAGCTGCTGACGAACGTCATCGACCACCTGGGTGAGGGCACCCCGGTGACCGTACGGGTCACGGGGGCGGCGGCCGCGGGCCGTACCCGCGTCGAGGTGACCGACCCCGATCCGCGCGCGTTGCCCGTCCTGCTGTCCGCCGCGGCCACGGCGGAGTCCGGCCGCGGTCTGGCCCTCGTCGACGCGCTCGCCGAGCGGTGGGGTGTGGACCGGGGGCCGGACCGCAAGACGGTCTGGTGCGAGTTGCCCGAACCGGAACAGCTTGCCTGAAGCTCCTGTTCTGCGAGGCGCGCCGAACTGTCGCATATTGGCTGGTGATGACGTTTTCCAGGGACGGGTGGCACCCTGTGGCGGCGCCTTCCCGTATCGCCCCCGGGGTCCACGGCCGTCCCCCTCGCACCCTCGCAAGTGATGCGCCCAGCGGCGCGCCAAGGAGGCTGTATGTCGTTCCATGACCCGGCAGTGCTCGACTGCCCCTTCGACTTCGCCGACGCGCTGGAATACGACCCCTCACTGGCCTCGCTGGCCCAGCGGGGCCCGGTCAGCCGGATCCGGCTGCCCTACGGTGAGGCCGAGGCGTGGCTGGTGACCAGCTTCGCCGGAGTGCGCCAGGTGACGTGCGATCCCAGGTTCAGCCGGGCGGCGATCATCGGGCGGGACTATCCGAGGATGACGCCGGAGCCGATCGTGTCACCGGAATCGATCAACGTGACGGACCCGCCGTACGTGACCCGGTTGCGGCAGGCGGCGGCCCAGGCGTTCACCCGGGAGCGGGTGGCGGCGATGCGGCCGGCTGTGGACGGGGTCGCGGCGAAGCTGCTGTCGGCGGTGGCCGAGTCGGGGCCGCCCGCGGACCTGGTGACGTCCCTGTCGGTTCCGCTGCCCCACCTGACGATCTGCGAGCTGCTGGCCGTACCGGAGGCCGACCGCGAGCGGCTGCGTACGTACACGATGCGGCTGCTGGTCACCTCGCCGGCCGCCCGGAAGGACGCGGCCGACGCCAAGGCGGCCCTGCGGGAGTACTTCGCCGGGCTGATCCCGGCCCGGCGCGAGGCACCGGGTGAGGACCTGCTCAGCGCGATGGTCACCGCCCCGGTGCCGCCGGGCGAGGAGCCGCTGACGGACGACGAGTTGGCGGTCATGGCCGTGACGCTCATCCTCAGCGGCAACGACACCGCGACCTGCCAGATCAGCAACATCGTCTACCTGCTGCTGACCCGGCCCGAGGAGCGTGCCGCGCTGGCGCGCGATCCCGGCCGGTTCCCCGATGCGCTGGAGGAGTTGCTGCGGTTCATCCCGTTCCGCAAGGGCGTGGGCATCCCGCGGATCGCCCTGGAGGACGCCGAGGTCGAGGGGACCGCCATAGCGGCCGGTGACTACGTGCACGTGTCCTATCTGGCGGCCAACCGCGATCCGGCCGTCTTCCCCGATCCGCACACGCTGGACCTCGAACGGCCGGTGCGCCCGCACATGACGTTCGGGTGGGGCGGGCACCACTGCCTCGCCGCGCCGCTCGCGCGGGCGGAGCTGGAGAGCGCGGTCACCGGCCTGCTGACCCGCTTCCCCGAGCTGCGCCTCGCCGTCGCACCGGAGGACGTCGAGTGGGACACCGGGACCATCCGCCGCTTCCCGGTGCGGCTGCCGGTCACCTGGTAGCCGCAGGGCGCGCTCGGCGGCCGGAGCGGCGGCCGAGGAGGACGAAGAGGAGGACGCCGGCGGCGGACAGCAGCACGCCGCCGGCCAGGAACGGCACCGGGGCGTACTCGTCGGTGCAGGTCTGCGCGGCGGCCGTGGTGGCGCACACGGTGCCGGGGCCGCCCCGGTTGGAGTAGGCGAGGTAGAGGAGCGGCAGGGCCAGGCCGGTGAGGCTCCCGGTGACGGCGGTCCGGGGTCCCCGGCGGAGCAGGAACACGGCGGCCGCCGCGGCCAGGACGATCAGGATCACGCCGACCGACAGCAGGGCGGCCAGTCCCAGGGCGAAGGCCCCGCCGACGGCCAGCCAGGCCAGGAACCAGCCCCACCGCACACCCGGCCGGTCCTCGGCCGCCACCGTCGTCCGTTGCACCGTGCCTCCCGTAGAGGGGTGAGCCTGCGCGCACCTCCGGCACGGCGCCGGCGGCCGGTCCAGCGTACCGCCGGGCTGCGGCCGCGGGACGGGTCAGTGGTGCAACATCCCTGATCCCTCCGGCACATGGGAGGTGACCACGCGGCCCGCCGACGGAGTCGCCCGGCGCCGGTCCACCACCTGGGCCACGCCCGCGACCCCCAGGCCCAGGACGGCCAGGGCGGCACCGGCCGGCGCCGGGGAGGTCGCGCCGAAGCCGGCCGCGAGGGCCAGGCCGCCGATCCAGGCGCCGCCGGCGTTGGCCAGGTTGAAGGCGGCCTGGTTGGCCGAGGAGGCGAGGGAGGGTGCCGCCGACGCCTTCTCCATGACCATCAGCTGGAGCGGGGAGCCGGTGACGAACGCCGCCGCGCCGAGCAGGGTCACGGCGAGGGCCGCACTCCACTCGGCGCGCATCAGCAGCGGGAACAGCCCGAGCACGACGGCCAGGGAGGCCAGGCCGGCGAAGAGGGTGCCCCGCAGGGAGTGGTCGGCGAGCCGGCCGCCGAGGAGGTTGCCGGCGGTGGCGCCGACGCCGAAGAGCGCGAGGAGCAGGGTGACGTTCGTCTCGGCGAAGCCGGCGGTGTCCGTGAGCATCGGGGTGACGTAGCTGTAGGCGGCGAAGAGCGCGCCGAAGCCGGCCACCGTGGTGCCGAGGGCCAGCCACACCGGCAGGGACCTCAGGGCCGCCAGTTCACCGCGCAGACCGGCCGACGGCGCCGTGTGCGTGCCGTCGCGCGGTATGAGGAGGGCCAGGGACGCGATCGCGACCAGGCCGATCGCGCTGACGCCGAGGAACGTGGCCCGCCAGCCGAGGTGCTGGCCCATGAGGGTGGCGGCGGGCACGCCGGCGATGTTGGCGACGGTCAGGCCGAGGAACATCAGGGACACCGAGCGGGCCTTGCGCTCCGGCGGGACCATGGCCGTGGCGACGACCGCGCCGACGCCGAAGAAGGCGCCGTGCGGCAGTCCGCTGAGGAAGCGGGCGGCGAGCAGGGAGCCGTTGCCGGGGGCGAACGCGGAGAGCGCGTTGCCCACGACGAACAGGGCCATCAGGGCGATCAGTACCGTGCGCCGGGACATCCGGGCCGTGACGGCGGCCAGCAGCGGGGCGCCGATGACGACGCCCAGCGCGTACGCCGAGACCAGGTGCCCGGCGCTGGGGATCGAGATGTGCAGGTCGTGCGCGACGTCGGGCAGCAGGCCCATCATCACGAACTCGGTCGTACCGATGCCGAAGGCGCCCACGGCGAGGGCGAGCAGGGCCAGGGGCATGAAGGGCCTTTCAGAGAGGTGGTGCCGTACAGATCCGCGGGTATGTTCCCGTACGGAACAAATCCTCTCCGGCCCAGTATTCCAGCAGGTGACGTCCTGGTTGCCACTGTGAGTGCCGTCACCGGCCGAGCTGTGGGACGGCTCACACCCTCACGCGGGCCGCCACCGGCAGATGGTCGCTGTTCGTGCGGGGCAGCGTCCAGGAACTCTGCGGCTGCACGCCCTTGACCATGATCTGGTCGATCCGCGCCATCGGGAACGACGCCGGCCAGCTGAACCCGAAGCCGCTGCCGGCCGCGCCCTGGGTGGAGCGCAGCTGCGAGGTGACGGCGTTGAGCGAACGGTCGTTCATCGTGCCGTTCAGGTCGCCGAGCAGCACCACGCGCTGGAGCGGCTCGTCGGCGATGGCCTCGCCGAGCGCGTCGGCGCTCTTGTCGCGCTGCCGGGCGGTGAACCCGGCCTTCATCTTCACCCGCACCGAGGGCAGGTGGGCGACGTAGAACGCGACCGGGCCCTTGGGGGTGGTGACCGTGGCGCGCATCGCCCGCGTCCAGCCGAGCTTGATGTCGACGGCCTCGACGCCGGCCATCGGATACCGGCTCCACAGGCCGACCGTGCCGGCCACCGCGTGGTACTTGTACGTCGCCGCCAGCGCCTTCTCGTAGACGGGGACGGCGGAGGCGGGCAGCTCCTCCAGGGCCAGGACGTCCGCGCCGGAGGCGGCCACGTCGCGGGCGGTCGCCGCCGGATCGGGGTTGTCGGCGTTGACGTTGTGGGTGGCCACCATCAGGTCGCCGCCGCCGCCCGACCGGTCGGTGAGCAGTCCGCCGAACAGGTTCAGCCAGACGACCGCCGGGAGGAGCACGGCGACGAGCGCGGTCGCCGACCGGCGCAGCACGCCGAGGACCAGCAGCACCGGGACGGCCAGGCCCAGCCAGGGCAGGAAGGTCTCGGTGAGACTGCCGAGGTTGCCCACCCGGTTCGGGATGCGGGAGTGCACCAGCATCACCAGGCCGAGGAGCAGGGCCAGCGCGGCCAGCACGAGGCCACGGCGCCAGACGCGTGGATCGCCTCTCCAGCCCGCGGTCAGCCGGTGCGCGAGGCGCCGAAGCCGGGATCCCGGTCGCTCGGGCCCCGAGCCGCCGTTGCCCGTCTCCGTCATGTACGCCTGCTGCGCCATACCGTCTGCCTCACTGCCTGCCGTGCACACCGTTCGTCCCCCGTCCGCTTCCGACCCTAGGGGATGATCGGTCCCGTTCCCGCCGTCCCGTGACGGCCTTACGGAAGAGGACGACGAACGGTGCGGGGCGCAGAGTTCCGTTTAGTCCCCGTCCGGGCATGGTCTGTGACGAAACGCGCACATCGGCGTGACTAGGCTGTGGAGCTGACGGGCCGTAGGCCGGCCAGGACCGTGTCGACGATCTGCGCCGCCAGTCCCTCGGGCAGGTCCCCGTCCGGGCGCAGGACGGCGCGGACGAGCATGGGGCCGACGAACATGTCGTTGGCCAGCTCCAGGTCGACGTCGGCGCGCAGTTCGCCGTTCTCCCGCCCGCGGCGCAGCACGTCCAGGCCGAGGACGCGGCGGGGCTCTATGACGCTGGCGTGGTAGGCGGCCCAGATCCGCGGGCTGCTCTTCATCTGCGCGTACACGTTGTGCAGGATCGCCGAGGAGCGGCTGGCCAGACCGCGCCGGCGCAGGGACTCCAGCAGCACGACGAGGTCGTCGCGCAGGGAGGTGCCGGGGAGTTCGGGGTCGGGGGGTTCGGCGGCGCGTACGACGTCGACGAAGAGTTCCTCCTTGCCGCTCCAGCGGCGGTAGATGGTGGCCTTGCCGACCCCGGCCGTGCGCGCGACGCGCTCGATGGACAGCTCGGCGAGGGGGACGCCCTCCTCCAGGAGCTTCATCACGCCTTCCAGGATGGCGTGTTCCACCGCTTCGCTGCGCGGCCGGCCCCGTGCGGGTCCCTCCGGCCGGGGCCGGCTGTCGGCAAGGCTCACGTCGTACCGTCCTTTCACTGGCTGCGGAGATTGTCCCGCAGCGGGCTCCTTCCCCCGTGAAAGTCGCGCCGGACCGTCAGTCCTTGGCGCCGACCAACTCCGTTTCCCTGTCCTTGCGCTGCCCGGCGGGCGGCCTGCCCGGCAGGAACAGGGCCACCACCACGGCTCCGACCAGCGCGACACCCGTACCGCACAGGGCGGTGACGTGCATGGCGTGCAGGAAGGCGTCGTCGGCGGGGGTGACCAGGGCCTGGCCCCGCGGGCCCAGCTTCTCGGCGATGCCGAGGGTGGCTTGGATGGACTCGCCCGCGGTGTCGCGCAGGGCCGGCGGCAGCGCGCCGAGCTTGCCCTCGATCCCGTCGCGGTACGAGGTGGCGAGCACCGAGCCGAGGACGGCGATGCCGAGGGCGCCGCCGACCTGGCGGAAGGTGTTGCTGAGCGCGGAGGCGGAACCGGCCTTCTCGCGCGGCAGGGTCTGCATGATGACGACCGAGGTGGGGGTCATGATGTGCGCCATGCCGGTGCCCATCAGGAAGAACACGACTTCCAGCAGCCAGATCGGGGTGTCGGCCTCGAAACCGGCGAACGCGGCCAGCGTCGCCGCGATCAGCAGCAGACCGGCGGTGGTGGTGGCCTTGTTGCCGAACCGGTCGACCACCAGGCGGGCACGCGGCGCGAAGACCAGCTGGGCGACGGCCAGGGGCAGCATCAGCACGCCCGACTCCAGCGGGGAGTAGCCGCGCACGCTCTGGGTGTAGAAGACACCGAAGAACGTGACGCCCATCAGCGCGAAGAAGACCAGCGCGATGGCGCTCATGGCGGCCGAGAAGGCCTTGTTCCTGAAGTAGCTGACGTCCAGCGACGGGTGGTCGCTGCGCTTCTCGAAGACGACGAACCCGGCGAGCACGACGAGGCCGGCGATGATGGTCGCCAGGACCTTCGCGTCGGTGAAGTCGGCCAGCTCGCCGCCCTTGATGATGCCGTAGACCAGCAGGACGAGGCCGACGACGGACAGGACCACGCCGATGGGGTCGAGGCGGCCGGGGCTGGGGTCGCGGGAGTCGGGCACCAGCCACACCATCAGCACGAGCGCGAGGATCACGATCGGCACGTTGACGAAGAAGACCGAGCCCCACCAGAAGTGGTCGAGGAGGGCTCCGCCGGTGATCGGGCCGATGGCGATGGCGAGGCCGACGCCGCCGGCCCACATGCCGATGGCCTTGGGCTGCTCGTCGCGCTCGAAGACGTTCATCAGTACGGCGAGGGTGGCGGGCATGACGAAGGCGGCGCCGACGGCCATCAGCGCGCGGTAGGCGATCAGCTGGGACGGGGAGCCGGACTCGGCGGCGAGCGCCGAGCCGATGCCGAACACGGCGATGCCGCCGAGGAGCACCTTCTTGCGGCCGATCCGGTCGCCGACGAGGCCGGACGTGAACAGCAGGCCGGCGAAGACGAGGGTGTAGGCGTTGATCGCCCACTCGATCTCGCTCTGGGTGGCGCCGAGGCCGGTGGGCGCCGGGGTGGAGATGGTCTTGATGGCGACGTTCAGGATCGAGTTGTCGAGCACCACGATGAGCAGGCTCAGCATCAACACGCCCAGGATCGCCCAGCGGCGCCGGTGCACCGCCTCCGGTATCCGGGGGGCAGGGACGGGACTTGTCATGGGTCCGAGCCTATGACCATTCCGATACGGAACCGTCTCGTATCTTATTTTCTTTGCCAAGGTCTTAATCACAGGGACCCCCTCTGGCCGTGTCTGGCACGAGGTGCCACCATGGAGACGGTCCGGGGACGCCGTCAGGGCGCCTCGAGATGACTGAAGGAGCCGTTGCCATGACGCAGCTCTCGGCTGCCCAGAACAAGCCCTCCGACGGCAGCAAGGCGCTGTACGGGGGGAAGGGCACGCGTCGCATCACCGTCCGCGACATCGCCCTCGCCAAGGAGCGGGGCGAGAAGTGGCCCATGCTCACCGCCTACGACGCGATGACCGCGTCCGTCTTCGACGAGGTCGGGATCCCGGTGATCCTCGTCGGTGACTCGGCGGGCAACTGTCACCTCGGCTACGAGACCACCGTGCCCGTCACCCTCGACGAGATGACCATGCTCTCGGCGGCCGTCGTCCGCGGGACGACCCGCCCCCTGATCGTCGGCGACCTGCCCTTCGGCTCCTACCAGGAGGGTCCGGTGCAGGCGCTGCGCTCGGCGACCCGGCTGGTGAAGGAGGCCGGGGTCGGCGCGGTCAAGCTGGAGGGCGGCGAGCGCTCGCACGAGCAGATCCGCCTCCTGGTGGAGTCCGGCATCCCGGTCATGGCCCACATCGGCCTGACCCCGCAGTCCGTCAACGCGATGGGCTACCGCGTGCAGGGCCGGGGCGAGGAGGCGGCGCAGCAGCTGCTGCGGGACGCGAAGGCCGTGCAGGACGCGGGTGCCTTCGCGGTCGTCCTGGAGCTGGTCCCGGCGGAGCTGGCGGCCGAGGTGACCCGGGTGCTGCACATCCCGACCGTGGGCATCGGAGCCGGCCCGGAGACGGACGCGCAGGTGCTGGTGTGGACCGACATGCTGGGTCTGACGTCCGGCCGGATGCCGAAGTTCGTCAAGAAGTACGCCGACCTGCGTGAGGTCATGGGCACCGCGGTGAAGGCGTTCGCGCAGGACGTCGTCGGCGGAACGTTCCCGCTGGAGGAGCACTCCGTCCACTAGCCACTGCGGCACCACCCCGGGCAGCCCGCCGATCGTCCCCCGTCGGCGGGCTGCCCCTTTTCCGGACGGCATCGTGAACCTCTGGCCCCAACTTCCCCTCGGGTAAGGGGAATCGTCGAACCCCACGTAACGGAGTGGCCTCGAAAGCGCTGCCGGGGCCTCCCGGACCCGCGTGAGTGGTGCACTTGACGATGTGGGACGTCTCACATCCGGGGGAGCGACGATGGCCCAGACGCAGACCACCTGTCCCGACTGCTCCGCCGCCACCGTGCCGGAGGCCGCCTTCTGCGGCGGCTGCGGGGCCACCCTGGCCGTCGCCGGACCGGCGCCCACGGCGCGCCCGGCACGCGGCCTCGCCGTTCCCCGCTGGACCGGCGGCCGGGACCTGACCCGGTACATGTGCGCGGCCGTCTTCCTGGACCGGAGTTATGCCGACTCGCTGATCAGGGACATCGCCGCCGAACCCCATCTGGGTGTGGCACCGGCTCCCGGGTGCGACGTGCCCGTGGTCCTGCGGTACGCCTACGAGGCCAACGCGCGGCGGCACGCCAGGGACCTGCTGCTGGCGGCCGAGTTGTTGATCCTGGCCATCGGGCTGCTGGTGCTGCACAGCGGCACGGCCGTCCTCCTGATGCTCCTGTTCGCCTGGCTGACGACGCTGGTCTTCGCCCTGTCCACCCAGTACGGCGAGCGCCTCCAGCGGCTGCGGCCGGACCGGTTCGACCCGGCGCAGGCACCCCCGCCGCCCAACGAGTCCGCCACCCGGCGGCTGCGTCAGATCGACGAGTACGCGCACGGCAACCTCACCGTCTACAGCGGCTACTCCCCGTTCACCGGCTACGGCCAGGAACTCGACTCGTGGTCGCTGATCTTCGACGTGACCGCCTCCGGACGCGAAGGCGTACGGCCACGGGAGTTCGACGTCGCGGACCTGTACGCCCACATCGCCCGGCGGGTCGGCGAACTGTCCCTGCCCTGCCTGGAACTGGAGGAGCGGGTCTTCGTGGAGGGGACGGCGCTGCTGGGCGACACCCGCTTCCTGCCGGACCCGCTCGGCCGCCCCGCCGCCCGGATCGGCCCCGACCGGCTGGACGCGCTGAAGCGGGCCCCGGAGGAGACCGCGCGCGTCTACCTCGTCACGCACTCCTCGGGCTGGGGCGGCGAGCTGATCACCTCGATGTTCCTGCGGCTCGTGCGCTCGGACTCCAACCTGTTCGTGGAGGCCCTGCCCACCGTGCTGTGCCCGCTGCTGGACCGCTACCGGACCATCGACAGCCTCATGCCGTACCCCTCGCCACGCCAGTTCCTCACCATGGTGTTCCAGGCCCTGGCCAGCACACCGTTCGTGCTGCTCGCCTCGCCGCCGCGCGCGGTCATGGGCTTCTTCCCGGACTTCCGGCTGCGCGGCCGGCTGAAGAAGCAGCACCGGCAGATCACCCGGCTCAGGATGTTCGACTACGGGGCGCGCGACAGCGTGCGGCAGCTCGCCTCCGCCACGGACCACCGGCGGTACTTCCAGAAGGTCGACTCCGGCATGGTCCTCAAGACCGTCGAACGGCGGATCCTGGACGCCCTGGTGGAGTTCGCCCTGGAGCACGACATCGACGCCGGCGACCTGATCAGGCGTCAGGAGACCATCATCAACAACGGCATCATCGCCACCGCGGGGGCGAAGGTCGAGTCCAGCTCGGTCGCCTCGGGCGACAGGTCCCGCATCTCGACCATCCTCAGCAGGATCCCGCGGCCCAACACGGACTGACGGCGACGGCACACCGAACGGACGAACGGGGACCGGCATGGACGGACGCAGCAACGACGGCGTCATCGCGACGGGGAACGCGCAGGTCAAGAACGCGGTGGTCGCGAGCGGCAGCAACGCGCGCGTCGACTTCCGGGTCACGGAACGGGCGGCGGCCGAGGCCGCCGACGGCCCGGTGGCGACCCCGCAGGAGATCAGCGAGCTGCTGGCCCGGTTCATCGAGGAGCTGCGCGGCTCGGACCACCCGGAACGGGAGGACCTGGCCGAGTTCGCCGAGGACGCGCGCGAGGAGCTGGCCGCGCCGGAACCCCGCAGGGGAAAGCTCCGCCGGGTCGCGAGGGCGCTGGTGGAGGCCGTGCCCGGCGTCACCGCGCTGGCCTCCCTCGCGGTGACGATCGAAGAGGCCGTCCGGGGCCTGTAGACGGAGGACGGGGTCATGCACTTCTGCGTTCACTGCGGCGCGCGTGTCGAGGACACCGCGCGGCCGGACTGTCCCCGCTGCGGGGCGCCGTACGCCGCCGGGGAACCGGCCGAGGCCGCCGGCCGGGGCACATATCTGCGGGTGGGCGCCACGCGGCTGCCGGGCTGGCTGCCCTGGGCCCTGGTGGCCGTCCTGGCGGCCGGTGGCGTGACGCTCGCGGTGACCGTCGCCGACCGCCCCGGCACCCCCTCGGCGGGCGGCTTCCCCGCCGCCGTGGTCTCCCCCGGCTCCACCTACGACGGTCCGGACGCCACCCCGTCCCCCTACGACGGCGGGAACGGCACGGCGGAGACCTACCCCGCCGACAGCTCCCCCTCCTACGGCGGCGGCGCCTCGGACACCGCGACACCCGAGCCCACGGCCGGCGTCCAGGACGCGCGCACGGTCGTGACGACGTACTACGACTACATCAACGCCGGGAACTACTCGGCGGCCTGGGACATGGGCGGTTCCCACCTGGCCCCGGGCACCTACTCGGACTGGGTGGCGGGCTTCGCCTCCACGGCGCACGTGGACGTCACCGCCACCGACGACGGTTACGGCGAGGTGAGCGTCGACCTCCGGGCGAGCCAGCACGACGGCAGCGTGCGCGAGTTCCGCGGCACCTACACCGTGGCGGGCGGGGAGATCGTCAGCGGCCACATCCAGCAGGTGCCGTAGCGGGTGCCGTGGCGGCCGGCGGAGCGCCTGCAGGCCGCCGACAGACGCCGGGCGGGAGTGTAGGCCCTCTGTCGGCCGTTTGTCGGTGGGCCCTGGCACTGTCCTCCCCATGACACGCATCGACGACAACCCCGCAGGCGTGGCCCACGCCGTGACCGTACGGGGACTGGTCAAGCACTACGGCGAGACCAAAGCGCTGGACGGTGTCGACCTGGACGTGCGCGAGGGCACCGTGATGGGTGTGCTCGGGCCGAACGGCGCCGGCAAGACCACCCTCGTACGCATCCTGTCCACCCTGATCACCCCCGACGCCGGACGGGCCACCGTGGCCGGTTACGACGTCGTCCGCCAGCCCCGGCAGCTGCGCCGGGTCATAGGCCTCACCGGCCAGTACGCCTCGGTGGACGAGAAGCTCCCCGGCTGGGAGAACCTCTACCTGATCGGCCGGCTGCTGGACCTGTCCCGCAAGGACGCCCGCACCCGCGCCGACGAACTGCTGGAGCGGTTCTCGCTGACCGAGGCGGCCCGGCGTCCGGCGAGGACCTACTCCGGCGGCATGCGGCGCCGGCTGGACCTCGCCGCCTCGATGATCGGCCGCCCGGCCGTGCTGTACCTGGACGAGCCGACGACCGGCCTGGACCCCCGCACCCGCAACGAGGTGTGGGACGAGGTCAAGGCGATGGTCGGCGAGGGCGTCACCGTGCTGCTCACCACCCAGTACATGGAGGAGGCCGAGCAGCTCGCCTCCGAGCTGACCGTCGTGGACCGCGGCCGGGTCATCGCCAATGGCGGGATCGAGGAGCTGAAGGCCCGCGTCGGCGGACGCACCCTGCGGGTCCGCCCGCTGGACCCGCTCCAGCTGCGGCCCCTCGCCGTCATGCTGGACGAGCTGGGCATCACCGGGCTCGCGACCACCACCGTGGACAGCGAGACCGGCACCCTGCTGGTACCGGTCCTGAGCGACGAGCAGCTGACCGCGGTGGTCGGCGCCGTCACCGCACGCGGCATCACGATCTCCGCCATCACCACCGAACTGCCCAGCCTGGACGAGGTGTTCCTGTCCCTCACCGGCCACCGTGCCAGTGCCCCGCAGGACGCCGTACCCGCCGACGACCGTCAGGAGGTCGCCGTATGAGCGCCGCCACTCTCGCGCCGGCCGCGCACCCGGCCGACACGCCCATCTCGCTCCGCGCCCATCTGCGCCACACCGGCGCGCTGATCCGCCGCAACCTGCTGTGGATCCGGCAGGACCCGGAGTCGATGTTCGACGCCATCCTGTTCCCGGTCGTCTTCACGCTGCTGTTCGTGTACGTCTTCGGCGGTTCCATCGGGCAGTCGCTGGGCGGCGGCCAGGACCGGTACGTCCAGTACGTGGTGCCCGGACTCATGGCCATGATGGGCATGAACATGGCCCAGGGCGTGGGCACCGGCTTCAACCAGGACTTCAACTCCGGTGTCATGGACCGTTTCCGCTCGCTGCCCATCGGGCGCGGCTCCGTGCTCTTCGCGAAGATCGCGGTGGAGCTGATGCGGATGCTGTTCGCGACGGCGGTCCTGATGGTGGTCGCCGTCCTGGTCGGCTACGACATCAAGCACTGGAGCGGCCTGCTCGCCTCCGTGGCGCTGTCCGCGCTGTTCGGCTCGGCGCTGATGTGGGTGTTCCTCACGCTCGGCGTGATGATGAAGAGCGCGCAGTCCGTGCAGGCCATGGGCTTCCTCGTGCTGATGCCCTTGCAGTTCGGCTCGTCGATCTTCGCGCCGACCGCCTCCATGCCGGGCTGGCTCCAGTCGTTCACCGACTACAACCCGCTCTCCGCGCTGGCCGACACCGCCCGCGGCCTGATGGAGGGCGGCCCGGTCGCCCACCATCTGTGGGTGACGCTGATCTGGTCGGTGGGCCTCACCGCGGCCATGGCGCCGGTCGCGATCCACAAGTTCCGTACGAAGAGCTGACGTTCACCGGCGCTCACACCAGGGCGGTGGCCTCCACGAGGGAGAGGCCACCGCCCTCGGCGTACGCGGCCGCGTACCCGGGGCCGAGCGCATCGCGGACGCGGGCCTCCGTCATGTCGTACGCCCGCTGCTCCGCGCGGGAGGCGACATGGCCGGGCGGCAGCAGTGCCCGGGCCGCGCCCAGACAGCGGGCGGCGTCCGAGGTGCGGCTGCCGCCGGCGCCCTCGCCGGCGCCCGTGAGGGCCATCGCGGCGAAGGTCAGGCACAGGGATGCCTGATGCGGGGCGATGGCCTGGGAGAGCGGGTCGGCGGCCAGCCGCAACGCCCTGCGGACCCGGGTGAGGGCCTCCTCGGTGCGCCCGTCCAGGGCGTCCAGCCAGGCCTGCTGGCCGACGATCATGGCGTCGAACACGACGAAGTGCGCGACCGGCAGCTCCTCGCGCAGCAGCCGCAGCTGTTCGCGCGCCTCGGCGGTACGGTCGGTCAGACCGAGCCAGGCGGCGAGGAGCAGCCGGGCGGCGGGCATCGCCTCGTGCAGGGTGCCGGCCTCGCTGTCGATGACCTCCCGGAGCAGCCGCTCGCCGCGCTCGGCCTCGCCCGACTCCAGGAGCACGCCGCCGAGCCGGGCGCGGAGCACGGCCATCTGGGCGGGGGCGCCGAGGCGTTCGGCCTGCTCGATGGCCGCCCGGTAGTCGGCGGCGGCCTCCTGGCAGGCGCCCTTGCGTTCGTGGGCCTCGCCGCGGGCGGACAGGGCCTCGGTGGTGCCCCAGGCGTCACCGAGGCGGCGGTAGATCTCCAGGGACTCGTCGGCGTCACGGGTGGCGTCACCGGCCCAGGCGGTCCGGTTGGCGAGAAGACCCGCGCGCATTTGCAGCGCGCCGGCCAGCTCCCACTCGTAGCCCGGGGTGTCGCGGCAGGTCCGCACGCAGGCGTCGACGATCGTGAGCAGGCGCTCCGCGTGGCCGGTCAGCAGCTCGGCGAAGAACCACAGCATGCCGGGGGCCCGGCAGGTCTGCGGCAGGCCGGGCTCGTAGACCCGGGTGACCGCGTGCAGCTTCGCCTGCGCCGCGGGCGTCTGCCAGGTGTCGATCTCGGTGTCCATGCAGGCCAGGTGGGCCAGATGGACACCGCGCCGGGCCTCGGCGAGGTCCTCGCCGGCGTACGGGGGCGGGGTCTCGGTGCAGCGCCGCCACACCGGCCGGGCGCGGCGCACCGGCTCGGCGAACGGGTCGGGGCCGAGCGCCATGACCTCCTGGCACCAGGTGCGGGTCTCGATGCGCTGGTCGCGCATCTGCCAGAACCACACCAGGGACAGCACCAGGCACAGCCCCTCCTGCTCGTCGCCCAGGGCGACCGCGAACCGGAAGGCGGTGCGCAGGTTCTCGTACTCCAGCTCCAGCCGGTCGATGGCGGCCCGCTGTTCGGGTCCGCGCAGCAACGGATCGGTGGTGCGGGCGAGTTCCCGGTAGTACGTCAGGTGTGCGCGGCCGGCCCCGGAACGGCGGCCGGTCTCGGCGAGCCGCTCCGCGGCGTACTCGGCGACCGTCTCCAGCAGCCGGTAGCGCATGCCGCCGCCGGGCGACGGGGCGGCCACCACGAGGGACTTGTCGACCAGGGAGCCGAGGGCGTCCAGGGCGACGGGCCCGCACACGGCCTCGGCGGCGGCCAGGTCGCAGCCGCCGGCGAAGACCGACAGCCTCGCCAGCACGTCCCGTTCGTCCGCGTCCAGCAGCTCCCAGGACCAGTCCACGACGGCGCGCAGGGTCTGCTGGCGGGGTAGCACGGTGCGGCTGCCGGAGGTGAGCAGCCGGAAACGGTCGTCCAGCCGGTCCGCTATCTGGCGAGGGGTCAGCATGCGCAGCCGGGCCGCGGCCAGTTCGATGGCGAGGGGCAGCCCGTCCAGCCGGCGGCAGATCTCCGCGCACGCCTCGGGGTCGTCCCCGACCCGGAATCCGGGGCGGGCCGCCGCGCCGCGCTCGGCGAGCAGCCGCAGCGCGACCGGCTCGGGCAGCGGCTCCACCGGCCGGACCAGCTCCCCCGGCACGCCCAGGGGTTCGCGGCTGGTGGCGAGGACGATCAGCTCCGGGCAGCGGGCCAGCAGCCGTTCGGCCAGCCGGGCGGCGGCGTCGACGACGTGCTCGCAGTTGTCCAGGACGATCAGCATCCGGCGCCGGGCGCAGTGCTCCACGAGCCGTTCGAGGGGGTCGCCGTGCCGGTCGGCGACCGCGCGCATGGTCTCCACGCCGGCGCCGTGCAGCACGGTCTCGCGGGCGCCGATCGCGGTGAGCACGGCCTGCGGCACGGCGTCCGGGTCGTCCACGGGGGCCAGTTCGGCGAGCCAGACCCCGTCCCGGACGGTGTGCCGTACCGCCGCCCCGGCCTCCTGGGACAGCCGGGTCTTGCCGGCGCCGCCGGGCCCGAGCAGGGTGACCAGGCGGTGCCTGCCGAGGTCGGCGCCGAGGGCCGCGAGGTCGGCTTCCCGGCCGACGAAGGAGGTGAGCCGGGCGGGCAGGTTGCCCGGGCCCGCCGCGGGCCGCGCGTCCACGGGCTCCTCCACCAGCAACTCGGCGTGCAGAGCGCGCAGTTCGGGGCCGGGGTCGGAGCCGAGCCGGTCCGCGAGGAGCCGTCGTACGTCCTCGTAGGCGGCGAGTGCCCGGGCCGGGCGGCCGGTGTCGCGCAGGGCGCGCAGCCGCAGCGCCTGGAGCGGCTCGTCCAGCGGGTGGGCGTCGCACAGGGCGGTCAGCTCGGGCAGCGACCGCTCGGCCCGGCCGAGAGCGAGGGCGGCGGTGTGCCGGGCGCGCAGGGTGTCGAGGCGGCGGGCGTCCCAGCGGGCCGCCTCCGCGGTGCGGTCGGGCAGGTCGGCGAGGGCCGGGCCGCGCCACAGGGCGAGGGCGTCGTCGAGGACGGCGGCGGCCTTGGCCGGGTCGCCGTCGGCGAGCGCGCGCAGCCCGTCGCCGGTCAGCCGGTCGAAGCGGGCGAGGTCGATGTCGTCGGGCGCGGCGGTGAGCCGGTAGCCGCCGTCGGCGGAGGCGACGGCGGAGGCGCCGAGGGCCCGCCGCAGCCGGCCGACGAGCGCCTGGAGGGCGCCGGCGGCGTCGGCGGGCGGATCGTCCCCCCAGACCTCGTCCACCAGCACGGCCACGGGCACGGTCCGGCCGGCCCGGAGCGCGAGCACGCTCAGCAGGGCACGCAGCCGCGCCCCGCCGACCGGGACGGCCGTACCGTCGGGGCGGTGGGCCTGGGTGGTGCCGAGCAGCCGATAGCGCACGGGTCCATTGTCCCTGCGGCGATCAGCGGCGGTCACCGGGTTCGTCCGGCGTGGCGCCGGGGTCCTCGGGGGTGACGTCCCCGACCCCCGTGACGTCCAGCGTGACGAGGACGCCCTCGGTGCGCCGGACTCGGTGAGGGCCCGGTTCCCGGCCGGGTTCCTCGCTCTCGAACCACTTCGGGCAGGCGGTGACGGGCTCCAGGGTCCATGCGCCGGGCACCTCTTCCATCCGGTAGGGGGACGGCAGCAGGACCACTCCCCCGGACTCCGGGTCCGGATCCAGGGCGCGGTCGAGCCGCTCGCGCAGGCGCGGGTCGGTGTGGACGAGGTACTCCTGGTGCACCAGCTCGATGGCGTGGACGCGGCCGAGCGCCTCCCACTCGGGGCCCAGGTGGTTCTCCACCCGGGCCTCGGCGCCGTACCCGGTGTTCTCCCGCCGCTCAGCCTCGCCGTAGGCGGCGAGCCGCCAGGCCACCTCGTCCCCGACCGCGAACGGCGTGCCGCAGCACTCCATCTGCCAGTTCTCGTAGAACACCCTCGCGCGCGCCATTCCCCCACCTTCCAGGAACCGGACGGCCACCGCGAGACGTTTTCCCCACGGGCCCGCGGCCGGTACGGTCGCCTGACCGACCGTCCCCGCCCTCCAGGAGCGCGCCCATGACCACCGTCACCACCCGCCACGGCGACCGCAGGGTCAGTCCCGTGTTCGTCGGGATCCTGGCCGTGACGGCGGTGACCGGCTGGGCCACCTGGACCGGGTTCGCCGCGCAGCCGGGCATAGCGGTGTTCCTGTTCGTGACCGCCGCCTGGATCGTCTCCCTGTGCCTGCACGAGTACGCGCACGCCCGCACCGCCCTGCACAGCGGGGACATCTCGGTCGGCGCGAAGGGTTATCTGACGCTCAACCCGCTGAAGTACACGCACGCGCTGCTGAGCATCGTGCTGCCCGTGGTGTTCGTGATCATGGGCGGGATCGGTCTGCCGGGCGGCGCGGTGTTCATCGAGCGGGACCGGATCCGGGGCCGGTGGCGGCACAGCCTCATCTCGGCGGCCGGCCCGCTGACGAACGTGCTGTTCGCGGCCGTGTGCACGGCCCCGTTCTGGCTGCACGCCCTGGACGGCGTGCCCGGGACGTTCCGGAACGCGCTGGCGTTCCTGGCCCTGCTCCAGGTGACGGCGGCGATCCTGAACTTCCTGCCGGTGCCGGGCCTGGACGGCTACGGCGTGATCGAGCCGTGGCTGTCGTACGGCGTCAAACGCCAGGTGGCGCCGTTCGCGCCGTTCGGGCTGCTGTTCGTGTTCGCGGTGCTGTGGCTGCCGTCGGTCAACGGCGCGTTCTTCGACGTGGTCGACACGATCCTGCGCGGCCTGGGCGTGGACGGCTTCTCCCGGTACTGCGGCGAGGTGGTCTACCGCTTCTGGGAGGACAGCCCGGAGATCTGCACGCTCAGCTCGTGACGGACGTGCCGCCGCCCCCGGCGGGCCGGCCGCGCTTCACGTAGTACCAGGTCATGTTGGACGTCACACCCGCCAGCAGCACCCAGACGACGCCCAGCCAGCTGCCCTGGACGAACGAGACGACCGCCGCGGCCACGGCGAGGAGGCAGACGATCAGGGAGTAGAGGGCGATGCGGGGCATGGGGGTCGGCTCCTTGCGGGGGACACTGCTTCGACGACCAGTGTCCCCCATGGGCCGCCCGGTCTCACACGTCGGTGATGCGGAGCCCGGCGTGCGCCTTGTACCGGCGGTTGACGGAGATCAGGTTCGCGACCAGCGACTCGACCTGGTGGGCGCCCCGCAGGCGGCCGGCGAAGACACCGCGCATGCCGGGGATGCGCCCGGCCAGCGCCTGCACGATCTCCACGTCGGCGCGCTCCTCGCCGAGGACCATCACGTCGGTGTCGATCCGCTCGACCTCGTCGTCCTGGAGCAGGACGGCCGACAGGTGGTGGAAGGCGGCGGTGACCCGGGAGTCCGGCAGCAGGGCGGCGGCCTGCTCGGCGGCGCTGCCCTCCTCGGGCTTGAGGGCGTAGGCACCCTTCTTGTCGAAGCCGAGCGGGTTGACGCAGTCCACGACGAGCTTGCCGGCCAGTTCCTCGCGCAGGCCCTTCAGCGTGTCGCCGTGGCCGTCCCACGGCACGGCCACGATCACGATGTCGCTGCGGCGCGCGGTCTCGGCGTTGTCCGCGCCCTCGATGCCGTCGCCGAGTTCCGCGGCGGCGGCCTCGGCACGCTCGGCGGACCGGGAGCCGATGATCACCTTCTGGCCGGCCCGGGCGAGCCGGTGGGCGAGGCCCTTGCCCTGCGGTCCGGTGCCGCCGAGCACGCCGACGACGTACCCGGAGACGTCGGGCAGGTCCCAGGGGTCCTTGGCGGGGGCCTTCTGTGCGCTGTCGGTAGAGGTCATGGCCCGACTCTACGTCCGCCTCCGGGCCGCCAGCGGCTCAGGTCAGCCGCTGTACGGGCACCCGGCGGAAAGTGATCGTCTCGTAGGCGCCGAAGTCGCCGGTCTCGTACAGGAGCCCGACCGTGTGCCGGTCGACGCGGACCAGGTCGGAGTAGGCGGCGGGCAGCCCGTCGACGGTGAACGCGGTGCGCCAGGTGGTGCCGCCGTCGGCGGAGGCGCGGATGGTCATCAGGGCGCGGGCGGCCGGGTCGGCCGGGCCGGAGAAGAGGAGCAGGTCGGGGTCGCGGAGCTGGAGGACGGAGGCCTCGCAGACGGGTGCGCTCAGCCCGGCCTGCGGGCGGAAGGGCTTCACGAGGGTCCGGCCGCCGTCCCTGGAGTGTGCGTCGGCGCGGTTGCCGGGCGAGGGCGAGTCGTTGCGGGTGTTGAGGTAGACGCGGCCGTCGGGGAGTTCGGCGGCGGTGGTCTCGTTGACGTTGACGTAGCCGTCGGTGTTCTCGTCCACGTAGCCGAGGTACCAGCTCGCGCCGCGGTCGTCGCTGAGCAGGCAGTGTCCGCTGTTGTACCGGGCCTCGGCACCGGTGTCGGTGCCGGTGGGCGGCAGGGTGTGGTTGGCGGGGACGAGGACGCGTCCGCCGCTCAGCTGGAGGGCGTGCCCGGGGGTGGTGGCGTACCAGCGCCAGCCGGGCTTCTTCACCCGCGCGGTGATCTCCGTCGGCGCGGACCAGGTGAGGCCGTCGTCGTCGCTGTGCCGGACCCAGACGCGGCGTCCGTCGGCGTGCTTGACCTGCCCGCGCAGGATGGCGGCCTCGGTGGCCGAGGCCGCGGCGCGGATGTGCACGAGCAGGATGCGGCCGGTGTCCAGCACGACGGGCGCGGGGTTGCCGGCGAGGTTCTTGCCGTTGCTCGCCGCGACCAGCAGCGGCCCCCAGCTCCGGCCGCCGTCCGTGGACCGCTTCAGCACGATGTCGATGCGCCCGTGGTCGGCCGGGGAGTCGGCCCGGCCCTCGCAGAACGCGAGGAGGGTGCCGGCGCCGGTGGCGACGACGGCCGGGATGCGGAAGGCGGCGTACCCGTCGTGGCCCGCGCGGAAGGGGACGGTCGCGTCGGTCATGGACGGCTCCTCACTTCTGACGGAACGGGCCCCGTCCCCTTCCCCGGTCGGGCGAATTCCGGGTGAACTCCATGTCACGAACGGCCCGTTCCGGCAGGATGCGGTCGCATGGACGCCGTACGGGTCGCGCTGCTGCGGGAAGTGCTCGCCGGAACCGAGTGGCTGGGCGCCACCCGCAGATTCGCGGGGCTGCTGCGCGGGTCGGTGGTGGCGCACGGGGGCGGGCTGCTGCTGGTGGGCACGCCGGCGTACGAGCCGTGGCATCTGGCCGCGCATCTGGTGGACGAGGCCGCGTGGTCGGGCACACCGGAGTTGGCCCCGACGCTGGTACGGCACCAGGTGCGCCCCTGCGATCCCGCGCACCTGGCCGTCGGGCCGGGCCGGATCGCGGCGGCGCGGCGCGGCGACACCCTGCTGGTCGTGGCGCCCGAGGAGCCCGCGCCGCTGCTGGAGCAGGTGCACGACGCCCGGCGGGCCGGGGTGACGGTGCTGGCGCTGGGCGCGGGCGGGGGCGAGCTGGCCGCGATGGCGCACGACACGCTGGCCGTGCCCGAGGGGGCGGAGCTGGACCTGGACAGCGTGCAGCACCTGGTCAGCGCGGCGGCCGGGGAGAACCCGGCCGGGGACCGCCCGCGGGCCCGGCGTCATCTGCGGGACCGCCTGTCGAGACTGGCGGAGGCGCTGACGGCACCCCCGCCGGCCCCCTGGTGAGCCACTCGGCCCGTCGGCCGGCCGGCCGCGCGCACCGGAACCGGTCGGGCGGGGAGCGGGTGCGCGTCCGGGCACAGGACGACCCTGGTCCGGTCGCGGGGCAGATCGGGGCGCAGGACCGGGCCGGGTGTGGTCCGGCCCGGGCGGCTCCGGATGCGAGGCCGGTCAGGGCGCGCGGGCCGGAACCGGCCGGGTGCGGAGCGGGTGCGCATCCGGGCACAGGACCGGACGCGCACCGGGTGCGGGACGGGTCCCGGGTGCGGGGCCAGGCCGGGGATGGTCCCGGCCCGGGACGGCCCCCGTCCGGGCGACTCCGGATGCGAAGCCGGTCAGGCGCGCGGGCCGGAACCGGTCGGGTGCGGGGCGGGTGCGCGTCCGGGCACAGGACCGGACGCGGTCCGGGTGCGGGACGGATCCCGGGTGCAGGGCCGGGCCGGGGATGGTTCCGGCCCGGGGCGGCTCCCGTCCGGGCGGCTCCGGATGCGAAGCCGGTCAGGCGCGTGGGGCGGAACCGGCCGGACGCCATGCGGGTGCGGAGCGGGTGCGCGTCCGGCCCGGGGTGCAAGGCCGGGCCGGGGGCGGGGCGGGTCAGTCGTCCTGGGGGTTCGTGTCGGCCGGCTTGTCGTGCCAGCGCGGGTCGTTCTCCCACTGGAGGTTGCGCTCGCGGGCGGCCTCCATCGCGTGCCCGGCCTCCTGGGCGGAGGCGTACGGGCCGAAGCGGTCCTTGCCCGGGCAGTCCGGGCCCTCCTCGACCTTCTGGTGCTCCAGGCAGTAGTACCACTCGCCCGGCTTGCCGGCGGTGCGCTTCTTGAACAGGGCCATCGACAGCTCCTCTCGCCACCGTCATGTTCCCCCATGTCGGCTCGCTAGACTCGCCGGTATGTCTGGCCAGTCGCTGCTCGTACCGGGGGAGCTGTCCCCCATCCGTCCGGTCCCCGGAAACATCCGCCGCCCCGAGTACGTCGGCAAGCCCGCGCCGGCGCCGTACACCGGGCCGGAGGTGCAGACGCCGGAGACCGTCGAGGCCATGCGGACCGCCGGCCGGATCGCCGCGCGGGCGATGGCGGAGGCCGCGAAGATCATCGCGCCCGGGGTCACCACGGACCGGCTCGACCAGGTCGCGCACACGTACATGTGCGACCACGGCGCCTACCCGTCCACGCTCGGCTACCGCGGTTTCCCCAAGTCGCTGTGCACCTCGGTGAACGAGGTCATCTGTCACGGCATCCCGGACTCGACGGTCCTCAGGGACGGCGACATCGTCAACCTGGACGTGACGGCGTACATCGGCGGGGTGCACGGCGACAACAACGCCACCTACCTGGTCGGCGAGGTGGACGAGGAGTCACGGCTGCTGGTGGAGCGGACGCGGGAGGCCCTGGACCGCGCCATCAGGGCCGTCAGGCCCGGCCGGCAGATCAACATCATCGGCCGGGTCATCGAGTCGTACGCCAAGCGCTTCGGCTACGGCGTCGTCCGGGACTTCACCGGACACGGCATCAACTCCTCCTTCCACTCCGGCCTGATCGTCCCGCACTACGACAGCCCGCACGCGACGACGGTCATGCGGCCCGGGATGACCTTCACGATCGAACCGATGCTGACGCTCGGGACGCACGAGTACGACATGTGGGACGACGGCTGGACGGTCGTGACCAAGGACCGCAGGCGGACCGCGCAGTTCGAGCACACGCTGGTGGTGACGGAGACCGGCGCGGACATCCTGACCCTGCCGTGACGCCGCGCACCCGCCCTCCCCGTGAAGGCGGGCCCTGTCCTGGAGGAGGAGGGACGGCCGGGTCCCCCGCCGCGTGCGGGAGGGGACCCGGGCCGGTTCAGCGCAGGTTGTCCCTGCAGTGGGCACCGGACCACGAGATGTGGTTGTACAGCGAGCTGAGTTCGCCGGCGTACGGGCTGCACACGGCCTCGTCCTCGTCCCGGGTGTCGTGGCCGTAGGCGCTGGCCGTCGTCGCGCCGGTGGCGGCCAGGGTGACGGCAAGGGCGGCCGTGGCCAGGACTGATCTGATGCGCATGGTGCTCCTCTCGGAGGGGCGGAGTGGTCACGCCCAGAGGTCCCCGTTCGTCATCGTGCGCACACGCGGATCCACCCGAACGGGGGCGCGAAGGGCCCCCCGGACGCGCGCACGGGTCAGCGTTCGAGGAGCACGCGCCCGCCGATCTCGGTCCAGCCGTGCGGCTGCGGGGCGGTGAGGATCTGGGAGCCCGCGCCCTGGGCGATGTTCAGGGCACGGCCCAGCCGGTCGGTGAGCAGCAGCGCTGCGGCGCCCGTCGCCTCGTCCTCCCCGGCGTCCGCCTCCCCGTCCAAGAAGGCGCGGGCACGCACCCGGCCGGCCGCCTCGTCCTCCCAGGCCCAGGCGTAGAGCCCCGCCCCGGCCGGCGCGGGCGCGCCGAGCGCGTCCACCTCGGCGGCGCCGGCGTACCGGCGCAGGGTGCGCGGCGCCGCCCACTCGGCGCGGGCCTCGATCCAGCTGAACTCGCCGTCCAGCCGGGCCCCGACGGCACCGGCGGGCGTGACCAGCTCCGGCACGTCGAGCAGCCAGGCCGTGCCGACGCAGGCGTGCACGGCGAACGGCGGGCGCCGGGCGGGGGTGTAGAGGTCGATCACCCCGCGCTCGGGATCGTCCACGAACACGGTCGTACCGAAGCCGAGTTTGGCGGCGAAGGCCTGCCGCTCGTCGCTCTCCGGCATCCTCGAGCCGTCGCGGACGACACCCAGCTCCTTGCCGTACCCGCCGTACGGCCCGCAGAAGACCCGGAGTACGTCGTATGCAGTCACCGGGAGATTCAATCACCGACTCCGTACCGACCGTGATCTTCCGGTGAGAGCTGAATCACGACCCGCACGGTTCTGAGTGAGGTAAGCCTCATGTAAGTTAGGGCAGCCTCACCAATGAGATCCGGGAGCCTGCATGCGAGCCGTCCGACTGACCGTCACCGCCGCCGCCACCGCGGCCGCTCTGACCGCCCTCTCGGCCTGCACCGCGAAGAGCGAAGCCAAGGACGGCGAAGCCGTGCGGGTCACGGCCGCCGACTCCACGTGCGAGACCTCCACCAAGTCCGTGCCGGCCGGCCAGGTGACGCTGAAGATCGAGAACAAGGGCTCCCAGGCGACCGAGGTCGAGATCCTCTTCCCCGACGACCGCATCGTCTCCGAGAAGGAGAACATCGGGCCGGGCACCCGGTACACGCTCACCGCCGAGGTGAAGGCCGGATCGTACGAGGTCGCCTGCCGGCCCGGCATGAAGGGCCACGGCATCCGGCAGAAGCTCACCGTCACCGGTGCCGGCGGCAGCGCGCGGCGCGACCCGAAGCTGGACACCGCGGTCGCCGAGTACCGCCGGTACGCCCAGGACCAGGCCGACGAGACGCTGCCGCGGACCGAGACGTTCGTGAAGGCGGTGAAGGCCGGCGACCTGGACGCCGCGAAGAAGGCCTTCGCCCTCTCCCGCCTCGGCTGGGAGCGCACCGAGCCGGTCGCCGAGTCCTTCGGCGACATCGACCCGAAGGTCGACGCCCGCGAGGACGGCCTGGAGGACGGCCAGAAGTGGACCGGCTGGCACCGGCTGGAGAAGTCCCTCTGGCACGACAAGAAGACCGGCGCCGAGGAGAAGGCCCTCGCCGACCGGCTGGTGACGGACCTGGAGGACTGGCAGAAGCGGGTCGGCAAGGCCGAGATCACCCCGACGTCCATGGCCAACGGCGCCAAGGAACTGCTCGACGAGGTCGCCACCGGCAAGGTCACCGGCGAGGAGGACCGCTACGCGCACACCGACCTCGTCGACTTCAAGGGCAACGTCGAGGGCGCCCAGAAGGCGTACGAGCTGCTGAAGCCGGTCGCCGCGCACAACGACCCGGCGCTGACCCGGGAACTGGACAAGCAGTTCAGGACCCTGGACGCGCTGCTGGACACCTACCGCACGAATCCGGCCGACAGGACGGGGTACGACTTCGTCTCCTACGACAAGGTCGGCAAGGACCGCCGCAAGGAGCTGTCGGACGCCGTCAACGCGCTCGCCGAGCCGCTGTCCAAGCTCGCCGCCGCGGTCGTGAAGTAAGCAGAGGGGCAGGGCGATGACCGAGACCCAGGGCAGCACTCCGTCGCGTCGCGCGCTGATCGGCTGGGGCGGGGCCGGGCTCGCGCTCGGGGCCGCCGCGGCCGGCGGCACGGTGGCGATGACCAGGGCGGGCGACGACGTGGACCCGGTGGCCGCCGAGACCGGCGGCGCGGTGGAGTTCCACGGCGTCCACCAGGCCGGCATCGCCACACCGGTCCAGGACCGGCTCCACTTCGCCGCGTTCGACGTGAAGACCGACGACCGCGACGCGTTCGTGCAGATGCTGAAGGACTGGACGGCGGCGGCCCGGCGGATGACCGCGGGCAAGGCGGTCGGCGAGGGCGCCTACGGCGGGCTCGCCGAGGCCCCGCCGGACGACACCGGCGAGGCACTCGGGCTCAAGCCGTCCCGGCTGACGCTGACCATCGGGTTCGGGCCCTCCCTCTTCGACCGGTTCGACCTGAAGGACAGGCGGCCCGAGGCCCTGGTCGACCTGCCCGCGTTCCCCGGCGACAACCTGGACAGGTCCCGCACCGGCGGCGACCTGTGCGTCCAGGCCTGCGCCGACGACCCGCAGGTCGCCGTGCACGCGATCCGCAACCTCGCCCGCATCGGCTTCGGCAAGGTCGCCATCCGCTGGTCGCAGCTGGGCTTCGGCAAGACGTCCTCGACCACCCCGGGCGCGCAGACCCCGCGCAACCTGATGGGCTTCAAGGACGGCACCCGCAACATCGCGGGCACCGAGACCGACCGGCTGAAGAAGTTCGTGTGGGTCGGCGACGGCGACGGCGACACGCGGACGGACTGGATGACCGGCGGCTCCTACCTGGTCGCCCGGCGCATCCGCATGAACATCGAGACCTGGGACCGCAGCTCCCTCCAGGAGCAGGAGGACGTGTTCGGCCGGGACAAGCGCGAGGGCGCCCCCGTCGGCAAGGCCCACGAGCACGACGAGCCGTTCCTGAAGGCGATGAAACCGGACGCGCACGTGCGGCTCGCCCACCCCGACTCCAACAACGGGGTCACCATCCTGCGCCGGGGCTACTCGTTCACCGACGGCACCGACGGCCTCGGCCGCCTCGACGCGGGCCTGTTCTTCCTGGCCTACCAGCGGGACGTGCGCAAGGGCTTCATCCCGCTCCAGCGCAAGCTGTCGGCGCACGACGCGCTCAACGAGTACATCCAGCACGTGGGTTCGGCGGTCTTCGCGGTGCCCCCCGGCGTCCGGGACTTGGGCGACTGGTGGGGCCGCACGCTGTTCTCGAAGGAGGCGTAGCCCGTGTTCTCCAACTACCTGATCGGCCTGCGCGAGGGACTTGAGGCGTCGCTCGTCGTCTGCATCCTGATCGCCTACCTGGTCAAGACCGGCCGCAGGGACGCCCTGAAGCCCATCTGGACCGGCATCGGCATCGCGATCGCCATCGCCATGGGCTTCGGCTTCGCCCTGGAGTTCGGCTCCCAGGAGCTGACGTTCCAGGCGCAGGAGGCGCTCGGCGGCTCCCTGTCGATCCTCGCCGTGTGCCTGGTGACCTGGATGGTGTTCTGGATGCGGCGCACCGCCCGGCACCTGCGGTCGGAGCTGCACGGCAAGCTGGACGCGGCCCTCGCCCTCGGCACGGGCGCGCTCGTCGCCACCGCGTTCCTCGCGGTCGGCCGGGAGGGCCTGGAGACCGCGCTGTTCGTGTGGGCGTCGGTGCACGCGGCCTCCGACGGCACCCCGCGCCCGCTGGCCGGCGTCGCCCTCGGCCTCGCCACGGCCGTCCTCCTGGGCTGGCTGTTCTACCGCGGCGCCCTGAAGATCAACCTGGCGAAGTTCTTCACGTGGACCGGCGGCATGCTCGTCGTCGTCGCGGCGGGCGTGCTGGCGTACGGCTTCCACGACCTCCAGGAGGCCGGCTGGGTCCCGGGCCTGACCCACCTGGCCTTCGACATCAGCGACACCATCCCGCCGGACAGCTGGTACGGCACCCTGCTGAAGGGCGTGTTCAACTTCCAGCCGGACCCGACGGTCGTCCAGGTCTCGGTGTGGGCGCTGTATCTGGTCCCGGTGCTCGCGCTGTTCCTCTCCCCGGTAGGGTTCGCCTCCGGAAAGGGGAAGGTGAAGCAGCCGGATGACCAGGGAACGCAGCCGTCGACGGCTTCGCAGGCGTGACCGGAACGCACTCATAGCGGCCTCACTGACCGCTATGTCGGTGACGGCGAGCGGCTGTGTGGTGGTGCACGGGGAACGTGTGGTGCTGCCGGCCGCCACCCGCGCCGAGGCCGCCAGGGCGCTGACCGCGTTCACCGACGCGTACAACAAGGCCGACGAGGCCTACGACAGCTCCCTGGACGCGCCCTACGTCACCGGTGCCGTCGCCGACATCGACTCCGCGCGTTTGAGGGCCGGGCACACCAACAGCCCCTCCGGGAACGCCCGGCACGCCCCGCTCGCTCTGACGGACGTCACGTACACCATCCCGAAGAAGGCCGGCTGGCCGCGCTGGTTCGTCGCCGACGCCCGGAGCAACAAGGGCGGTGCCGTCCGCTGGGTGCTGGTGTTCACCCGCCACGGCCAGGGCGAGCGGTGGCAGGTGGCGTACCTGACGCTCATGGCGCCCGGCGCCGTACCGAAGTTCCGTACGGACGAGGACGGCTGGGCCGAGGCCGTACCGGCCGGCTCCGCGGGGCTGGCCGTGCGGCCGGACGCGTTGAGCGCCGCGTACACGTCGTACCTCAAGAGCGGCGGCGGGACCTTCGCGGACGGCCGCGACACCAGCGTGCTGCGCGCGGAACGCAAGAAGGCGGCCGAGAAGCCCGGCCTGGTCCGCCAGTTCATCGACGAGCCGCTCACCCACGGCGACTACGCGCCGCTCGCGCTGCGCACGTCGGACGGCGGGGCGCTGGTGTTCTTCACCACCCACCACTTCGAGAAGCGGACCGCCTACCCGGGCGCGAGCGTGCCGATCCCGGGCAAGGACGTCCGGGCCCTCGTCAAGGGCGAGGTGAAGCAGTCCCTGACGCTGGAGTCGATGGCCGGCGAGGCCGCGCTGGACCCGCCCGCCGGCGGCCCGGTACGGCTCCTCGGCCGCGTCCAGGGCCTGACGGGCGGAGAGGGGTCCTGACCGCGCAGGGCCCGTGCACGCCGGCGCGGGACACGGCCGGTGGGGTCAGTGGCGCGGGGGCCAGGCCGCGGCCGGGTGGGCGGGCTCCTCGGCCGCGTAGCGGGCGCACGCGTCGGTGAGCGCCTCCAGCAGGGTCAGCGGGTCGGGCAGCGGCTGCTCCGGGCCCCGCACCCAGCGCACCCGGAGGTCGTCACCGGGGAGCCGGGCGGGCGGCACGAGGACGTAGGAACCGCGGCAGTGCCAGCGCAGGCCCGGGTGCTCGTCCATCGTCTCGGGGTGGCAGTCCAGCTCGCAGGGCCACCACTCGTCCTCGACCTCGGGGGTGCCGCGGGTGAGGGTGAAGAACAGCATGCGTCCGTCGTCGCTCTCGGCGACCGGGCCGACCTCCACATTCTCGCCGAGCAGCCGCTCCATGGCCTCGCGGCCGGCCTCCAGGGGCACGTCCAGGACGTCGTGCACCATGCCGGTGGCGGTGATGAAGTTGGCCTGCGGCTGGTGCCGGGCCCAGCGTTCGATCTGGCCGCGCTCGGTGGTGGACTGGGTCTGCCAGGCGAACGACACGGGGTGCCGGGCCGGGGTGGGACAGCCGACGCGGTCGCAGGAACAGCGGTAGCCGGGGGCGGGGTGCGCGGCCGGGGCCAGCGGGAGGCCCGCTCCGGCGGCGGCGAGCAGCAGGGCCTCACGGCCGTCGTCGCCGGCCGCGGCTCCCTTCGGGCGGCGCCCCGGCAGCCACCGGGAGAGTTTGCCCTGGAGACCGGTCCGGCCGCCGAACGTCGCGCTCATCTGTCCCCTTCGCCTCGCTGTGTGCGGACAGCATGCCTCATCGCCCTATCTTCCCTCCGCCCCGGGGGCCCCGGGGACAGTTCCGGCCCAACCGGGCGAGACAACCCTCACAGCCCGCCCGGACCCCGCCCCGGCGGGGCGGATGCCGCGGCTCAGCGGGGTGCGATGCCGTGCAGCGCGTACTCGACCAGGGTGTCCGTGTACGCGTACGAGAGCGGCCCGGTCCGCTGGAGCCAGCGCTGCGCCAGCGGCGAGACGAACAGCTCCAGGGCGATCCGCGGGTCGACGTCGGCCCGTACCGCTCCGGCGTCCCGGGCCGAGCGCAGCCGGTCGGCGTACAGCCGGAGCTGCGGTTCGAGGAGCTTCGCCACGAACTGGCGGCCGAGCTCCTCGTTGACCAGGCCCTCCGCGGCCAGCGCCCGCGAGGGCGCCTCGAAGCGCGGGTCGAGCAGTTCGTCCACCGTGGCCCGGAGCACCGCCTTGAGGTCGGCGGCCAGGTCACCGGTGTCGGGGATCGCGTACGGCTGCTGCCCCGCCGCCTGGGCCGCCTGCCCGGTGAGGTCCAGGAACGCCTCCAGCAGCACGTCCGCCTTGGACGGCCACCACCGGTAGATCGTCTGCTTGCCGACGCCGGCGCGGGCGGCGATCGCCTCGACGGTGGTCCTCGGGTAGCCGACCTCCCCGACCAGGGCGAGGGCGGCGGCGTGGATCGCCCGGCGGGACTTCTCGCTGCGGCGGGCGGCGTCGGGGACGGACTTGTCGACCATGGGACCGAAAGTAACAAGGGGCGGCGGCGGACTACGACACGGAGCCGTCCGGCGGCCACGCATCGCCCCAGTCGGTGTCCCGGGCCGCCCGGTACAGCTCGCCGTGGCGCTTGGTCACCGTCGTCCGGGTCAGCCGCTCGTCGGCCTCGCACAGATCGAGCAGCACCTGCCCCTTGCGGATCTGCGGGCGCCGGACCACGCGGGCGGGGGCCGGTGCGGCGGGCAGCCGGGTGGCGGCGACGTAGGCGAACTTCTCGTCCTCGTACGCCAGCGAGCCTCCCTTGACCTGGCGGTGCAGGGAGGAACGGCCGACCCGGGCGGAGAAGTGGCACCAGTCGGTGCCGGGCGCGATCGGGCAGGCGGCGCTGTGCGGGCAGGGCGCGGCGACACGGAAACCGGCCCCGATGAGCCGGTCGCGGGCCTCGATGACCCGCTCGTAACCGGCGGGGGTGCCGGCCTCGACGATCACGACGGCCTGCGCGGCGCTCGCGGCGGCGTCGACGAGGGCGGCCCGGCCGGCCGCGTCGAGTTCGTTGAGGACGTACGACACCGTGACCAGGTCGGTGTCGTCCAGGGCGAGGCCGGCGCCGATCCGGGCGCGCTGCCAGCGGGCGCCCTCCAGGGCCGGGTTCGCGGCGGCCAGCTCCCGGCCGAGGGCGAGCGCGGGCTCCGCCCAGTCCAGCACCGTCACCGGGCGGGTGCCGTCCCAGGTGGCGGTGACGGCCCAGGTCGCGGCGCCGGTGCCGCCGCCGACGTCCACGTGCCCGGCGGGCACCCAGCCGGGCACGGCGTCGGCGAACGCCGCCAGCGCCGAGCGGACCGCCTCGAAGGTGGCCGGCATCCGGTAGGCGGCGTACGCGGCGACGTCGGCGCGGTCGCGGAGGATCGGCGCGTGGGTGGGGGTGTCGCCGCGGTAACTGGCGATCAGCCGCTCCACGGCTCCGGCGGCCCGCGAGGGCGGCAACCCGGCCAGCAGCCCGGCGAGGGCGGCACGCAGAGTCTCGGCCGGGGACGGGGATACGGGGTGGTTCACCTGCCGATTGTACGAGGGCGGGGGGTGGGGGCGGGGCGGGCGGGGCGGGGTGGGAGGGGACGGGAAGGCGGGGCCGGCGCCGGGGTCAGATCACCGCGCGGGCCAGTCGGGTCGCCAGGGCCGCTCTCGGGGCGCTGTCCGCCGGGCGGCGGCGTGGGTGGACCGTGTTCGCCAGCAGGACGAGGAACGTGTCCGTCGCCGGGTCCAGGACCAGGGACGTGCCGGTGAAGCCGGTGTGGCCCGCCGCGCCGTGGCCCGCCAGTTCGCCCATGAACCACGGCTGGTCCAGGGCGAAGCCCAGCCCGGGCGGGGTGAACAGCAGCTCCACGAAGTCGGCGCCGAGGATGCGCGCGGGGCCGTAGGAGCCGCCGGCGAGCAGGGCGCGGCAGAAGACGGCCAGGTCGGGCGCGGTGGAGAAGAGGCCCGCGTGGCCGGCGACCCCGCCGAGCGCCCAGGCGTTCTCGTCGTGGACCACACCGCGCAGCATGCCCCGGTCGGCCTTGGCCCAGGGCCGGCGCTGGTCCTCGGTGGCCGCGGCGCCGGGGCAGGGCCCGAAGGCGGTGGCGGTCATGCCGAGCGGGCGGGTGATGCCCTCCTGGACGAGGACGTCGAGGGGGCGGCCGGTGATGCGCTCCAGCACGAACTGGAGCAGGAGCATGTTCAGGTCGGAGTACCGGTAGGTGCCCGGTTCCGCCGTCGGGGCGGTGTTCCGCAGGAGGGCGAGGCGGGCGCGCTCGTCCCGGCAGTCGTACAGCGGGAGTTCGGGGCGCAGCCCGGAGGTGTGGGTGAGCAGCTGGCGCACGGTGACGCCGTAGGCGGCGGCTCCGGTGAACTCGGGCAGGTAGGCGCCGACCCGGGCGTCCATGCCGAGGGTGCCGCGTTCGATCTGCTGCACGGCGGCGACGGAGGTGAACAGCTTGGTGAGGGAGGCCAGGTCGAAGGGGGTGTCGACGGTGGCCGGGACCCGGGAGTCGGACGGCAGGGCGACAGCGTTGTCGGTCTTCGGGTCGTAGGCGCTGTAGCGCACGGCCCAGCCCGCGGCCTCGGCCACGGCGACCACGGGGCCGCGTCCGGCCACCACGACGGCGCCGGCCGCCCAGGGGCGGGCGCCGGTGGTCAGGGCGTGCACGTCGTCGGTCAGACGCTCGAGTTCCGTGGGGTCGAGCCCGGCTCGCTCGGGCGTGCCGGTACGCAGTCTCGGTGCGCTCAGTTGTCCGCTCCCTCCGGCGCCGTACGAGTGTTCCAGGGACGGCACATTCCCACGAAGCAGGCCGCGGCGACCAGTGCGCCCGCCAGTTGGACGATCGCCATGGGAACGGCGGTGTGCTCCCCGGCGACGCCGACGAGCGGGGAGGCGACCGCGCCGACGAGGAAGGAGGTGGTGCCGAGCAGCGCGGAGGCGGAGCCGGCGGCGTGCCGGGTGCGCAGCAGGGCGAGGGACTGGGCGTTGGGCAGGGTGATGCCCATGGCCGACATCAGGACGAACAGGGCGGCGGAGACGGGCGCCAGGCCGACGTCGCCGAAGGTGCCCGTGGCCATGAGGAGCAGGGCGGTGGCGGCGAGCACGATGATCGCGAGGCCGGTGGCGAGGACCTTGTCCAGGCTGACCCGGCCCACGAGCACCTTGCCGTTGATCTGGCCCGCGATCATCAGGCCGACCGAGTTGACGCCGAACAGCAGGCTGAACGTCTGCGGGGAGGCGCCGTAGATCTCCTGGATGACGAACGGCGAGGCGGATATGTAGGCGAACAGCGCGGCGAAGGCGAAGCCACCGGCCAGCGTGTAGCCGGTGAAGGGCAGGTCGGCGAGGAGGCCGCGCATGGCGCGCAGGGCCTGGCCGATGCCGCCGCCGTGGCGGTCGGCGGGCGGCAGCGTCTCGGGCAGCCGCCACCGGACGACGGCGGCGAGCAGGGCGCCCACGACGGTGAGGACGGCGAACACGCCCCGCCAGTCCGTCACCCGGAGGAGCTGCCCGCCGATCAGCGGCGCCACGATCGGGGCGACCCCGGAGATCAGCATCAGGGTGGAGAAGAAGCGGGCCATGGCCACACCGTCGTACAGGTCGCGTACGACGGCCCGGGCGATGACGATGCCGGCCGCGCCCGCGAGGCCCTGGGCCAGCCGGAAGGCGACCAGGGTCTCGACGTTCGGGGCGAAGGCGCACAGGGCGGTGGCGAGGACGTACACGGCGAGGCCTGCCAGGAGCGGGCGGCGGCGGCCCCAGCGGTCGCTCATCGGGCCGACGACCAGCTGGCCGAGCGCCATGCCGGCCAGGCAGGCGGTGAGGGTGAGCTGGACGGTGGCGGCGGGGGCGTGCAGGGAGCGGGTGACCGCCGGCAGGGACGGGAGGTACATGTCCATGGCGAGCGGGGGTGTGGCGGTGAGGCCGCCGAGGACGAGGGTGACGAGCAGGCCGGTCCGGCGGTCGGCGGGTGGGCTCGGCGCGGTGGGCGGGTGCTCCGTCCCGGGTGTCTGTGCCGCCGCGTGCTCGGGCATGTGTCCCTCCCTCTCGTACTGGACCGGCACCTATGCTCTCAGCTCGTACACACTGCCGGGGTACACGTGAGCGAGGGTGGGGCGGGTATGGCGGAGCGGGGCGTGCGGTGGGGGATCCTGGCGACCGGCGGGATAGCGGCGGCGTTCGCGGCGGATCTGGTGGCCGCGTCGGGCGACGGCTCCGCGGCGGGGCCGGCGCCGGAGCTCGTGGCGGTGGCGTCGCGCCGGCCCGAGTCGGCGCGGGCGTTCGCCGACCGGTTCGGGGTGGCGCGGGCGTACGGCGACTGGGAGTCGCTGGCGGCGGACGAGGACGTCGACGTGGTGTACGTCGCCACTCCGCACACCGCGCACCGGGCGGCGGCCGGGCTTTGCCTGGCGGCGGGGCGGAACGTGCTGTGCGAGAAGCCGTTCACGCTGAACCTGCGCGAGGCGGAGGAACTCGTCGCGCTGGCGCGGGAGCACGACCGCTTCCTGATGGAGGCGATGTGGATGTACTGCAACCCCCTGGTGCGGCGGCTGAAGTCGCTGGTGGACGACGGGGCGATCGGCGAGGTGCGCACGGTGCAGGCCGACTTCGGGCTGGCCGGCCCCTTCGCCGCGGACCACCGGCTGCGGGACCCGGCGCTGGGCGGCGGGGCACTGCTGGACCTGGGCGTGTACCCGGTGTCCTTCGCGCAGTTGCTGCTCGGCGAGCCGGACGGCGTCACCGCGAGCGCGGTGCTGTCCCCGGAGGGCGTCGACCTCCAGACGGGGGCCGTGCTGTCCTGGGACGGCGGCGCGCTGGCCTCGCTGCACTGCTCCATCGACGGCGCCACGGCGGCCACCGCCTCGGTCACCGGCTCACGCGGCCGGATCGACGTCCCGTCCGGCTTCTTCCACCCGGACCGGTTCGTGCTGCACCGGGACGGCCGTGACCCCGAGGAGTTCACCGCGGACCCGGCCGACGGGCCGCGCGACAGCATGCGGCACGAGGCGTGGGAGGTCATGCGGGCGCTGCGGGCGGGCGAGAAGGAGTCGCCGCTGGTGCCGCTGGAGGGCACGCTCGCGGTGATGCGCACGCTGGACGCGGTGCGGGAGCGGACCGGGGTGCGGTATCCGGGTGAGGCCGGGGCGCGGTATCCAGGTGAGGCCGGGGCGCGGTATCCGGGGGACGAGCCGGCCGGCGTCGCCGGATAACCGTATGGCGGACACCTGATTCCGTATGACGGACCTGCCGCCTAGGCTGCGGAGCCATGACCGACAGGCAATCGAAGATCGCGGTGGTGACCGGGGCGGGCTCCGGCATCGGACGGGCCGTCGCCGTGGAGCTGTTGCGCCACGGCTGGTCGGTGGCGCTCGCCGGCCGGCGCGCCGGAACGCTGGAGGAGACGGCGGCGCTGGTGCCGGAGGGCACCGCGCTCGCCGCGCGCACCGACGTGTCCCGCCCCGAGGACGTGGACGCGCTGTTCGCGGCGGTGGTGGAGCGGTTCGGGCGGGTGGACCTGCTGTTCAACAACGCGGGGACCTTCGGGCCCGGCGGGGTGCCGGTCGAGGATCTGCCGTACGACGCCTGGCGGCACGTGGTGGACACCAACCTCAACGGCGCGTTCCTGTGCGCCCAGGCGGCCTACCGGCGGATGAAGGAGCAGGACCCGCGGGGCGGCCGGATCATCAACAACGGTTCCGTCTCGGCCCACAGGCCCCGCCCGCACTCGGTCGCCTACACCGCGACGAAGCACGCGCTGACCGGGCTCACCAAGTCGCTGTCGCTGGACGGGCGGCCGTACCGCATCGCGGTCGGGCAGATCGACATCGGCAACGCGGCGACCGACATGACGGCCCGGATGGGCACCGGCGCGCTCCAGGCGAACGGGGAGGTGATCCCGGAACCGGTGATGGACGTGGCCGATGTGGCGCGCACGGTGCGGCACATGGCGGAGCTGCCGCTGGAGGCGAACGTGCAGTTCGCGACCGTACTGGCGACCGGGATGCCGTACATCGGGCGGGGCTGAGCGGGCGGCGACCGCCCGCCTGAACATGCGCGCTATTGCGGCCGGTCACGCCCGTGTGCTCAACTTTCTCCACCAGAGCTTCACAGTTGGCGTACCGACGTTCCGCAGCCACTCCCCGGGGGGAAGGCGGCGGCCGTTCCGCCGGACCGGAGTGGGGGCTGGGCCTCGCGGCCAACCGCGGGGCACACGCCGGTGGGTGGAACGACCGCCGCACACCGCTCGGCTCCGCTCCGGTGACCGCCGCACCCTTCGGTCAGCTTCGGTGACGGGCTCCCGGCGCGCTGCCGCCGTTCTCGGCGGCCTCGCCGTTCACCGTCGTCCGCGCCCGGCGCCGGCGCAGGGCCCAGGCGCCGGCGCCCAGCAGGGCCGCCGCCCCGGCCGAGCCCTCCGCCAGCCCCCACCCCGAGCCGCCCCCGGACCCCGTACCGGGCGCGCCGGCCGCCGCCCGTACCGGCTTCCGCGCGGGCCGCGGACTCGCCTTCACCCCGCCCTCGCTGAGCGGTGCGACCAGCAGACCCACCGCCTGCGCCGAACGCCCGTGCCCGAAGCCCCAGTCGAGCAGCGCGGCGGCCTCCTCGTAGACGGCGTTGCCGCCGGCCCCGGGATGCATCACGGTGACCAGCAGGGAGCGCCCGCCCCGGGTGGCGGCACCGGTGAAGGTGTTGCCGGCGTGGCTGGTGTAGCCGTTCTTGACCCCGATCAGCCCGTCGTACGTCTTCAGGCCCCACGCCCCGGTCAGCAGACGGTCGGTGTTCTGGATCTGGAAGGTCTTCTTCCCGCCCGCCGGGAAGTCGGCGGTCCGCGTGCCGCAGTACCGGCGGAACGCGGCGTCCTTCAGACCGTGGCGGGCGAAGAGCGTCAGGTCGTACGCCGAGGAGAGCTGCCCCTTGTGGTCGAAGCCGTCGGGGCTGACCACATGGGTGTCCAGCGCCTGGAGGTCCGCGGCCCTGGCCTGCATCTGGGCGACCGTCCGGGCGATGCCGCCGTTCAGGTGGGAGAGCACGTGCACGGCGTCGTTGCCGGAGCGCAGGAACACGCCCTGCCACAACTGATCGACCGTGTAGGTGATGCCGGGCTTGACGCCGACGAGGCTGGAGCCGGCCGGGACGTCCGCGAGGTCGGCGTCGGTGACCCGGTACCGCTCGGCGGGGTCCAGCCGCCCCAGCACGGTGTCCGCGAACAGCATCTTCAGGGTGGACGCGGGCGGCAGGCGCCGGTGCGCACCGAACGAGGCGAGGACCTCCCCGCTGTCGAGGTCGGCGACCAGCCACGAGCGGGCGGTGAGCTTTCCGGGCAGTCCGGCGGCGCCGCTCACCTGGACGCCGGGACGGGCCAGCCGCTCGCCGCCGACGACCCCGGTCGCGGCGGCGGCCCTGGTGGCCGTGGAGAGGGGGAGAGCGGCGGCCGTCAGCCCGAGGACGGCACGCCGGCTGAGCCGGGAACTTTCACGCACCCGGGGACCGTACACCGCGCCGGGCGGGGGTCCTGCGCGCAGGAGGGGTACGGGGCCGGGGAACGCGCCACCGGAGCAATGTCCGGTGCGTCACCGGCGTCTCACGGCACGGCAGTCCGGTGCGTCACCGGCGTCTCCCGGCACGCGGGCGCCTGTCAGGCCTGCCCGGTCTCGAAGCGCGAGATCCGCCCGTCGTCCTCGACCGTGAAGACCCACTTGGTGCGCATCTCGCCCCAGGTGTCGTTGCGGTAGCGGGCGAGGACGGTACGGCCGCCGTCCGACTCGTTGTCGACCTCCAGGTGCCCGTGGGAGGAGAAGATCTCCCGGTCGGTCCACTCGGCGAGGTCACGGTCGGAGCCGTCGTCGCACATGGTCGCACCGGGCGCCAGGAGCGACATGAAGCCCTCCAGGTCGTGGGAGTTGACGGCGTGCACGAAGGCCCTGACGGCCGGATCGCTGAGCCGGGTCGGCTGAATCGTCATGGCGTCAGACTCACACCGCTCCCCCGGGGCCGCCACCCGAACGGCAGCCAGCGGGGGCCGGGCGGTGCCGGGGGTGCCAGGCTGGAACACGGGAGGGAGCCTGTCCGCCTGTCCGCCTGTCTGCTTGGGAGTCACCGTGAGCTGTTACGACCGACGTGATCTGGGCCTGCTGCTGCTCCGGCTGGGCACCGGCGGTGTGATGGCCGCTCACGGCGCGCAGAAGCTGTTCGGCTGGTTCGGCGGCCACGGCCTGGAGGGCACCGGCCAGTTCATGGAGTCCGTCGGCTACGCGCCCGGCAAGGCCAGCGCCGCGGCGTCGGGCCTGGCGGAGACGGGCAGCGGCGTCCTGCTGGCGCTGGGCCTCGCGACCCCGGCGGCGGGCGCGGCGGCGGCCGGGGCGATGGCGGGAGCGGCGGCCGTCCACCTGCCCAACGGTTTCTTCGCCCAGGAGGGCGGCTACGAGCACCCGGTGAGCCTGGGCCTGGTCGGGGCCTGCCTCGCCGTCACCGGACCGGGCCGCCTCTCCCTCGACCACGCCCTGGGGCACGTCCTCGACCGCGACTGGATGGTGCCCGCCGCGCTCGGTGTGACGGCCGCGGTGACGGCCGTGGTCGTCGGCGCCCGGACCAGGCGGGTACGGGCGCGGGCGGCGGGCGAACAGGAGACCCTGTTCGAGGAGTGACCGCCGTCCGGGAACGGCCGGCACCGTCTTCCGGGCATGGCAGGCTGCGGGACATGAGCGATCAGAACTCCGCCGCCGGGCTCTGGCCCGCCGTCGACTCCCTGTGGGCCCGACTGGAGGCCGCCGGCGCCCAGGGCGGTCAGGACGGCGTGCTGCTGCGCATCCTCAAGCTGTCCGAGGAGGTCGGCGAGGTCGCCGAGGCGGTCATCGGCGCGACCGGCCAGAACCCGCGCAAGGGCGTCACCCACTCCTGGGAGGACGTACAGGCGGAACTGTGCGACGTGGCGATCACCGCACTGGTGGCACTGCGCACCCTGACCCCGGACGCCCGGCAGGTCTTCGAACACCACCTCGAGAAGGTCGGGTCCCGCCCGCTCGACCGCCCGGCCTGACGCCCGGTCCGCTCACGCGCAGGACCGCCCGTTCCCCGCTCCGGCCGGTGTTCTGGCCAGTGTTCTGGCCGGTGTTCTGGCCGGTGCTCCGACATCGCGCGACGGACGGGGCAACCTTGTGAGCGACTGGTGAGTCTTGTGATCGATCACACCGTGGTCGGATTCACGAGGAGACCATCATCAGTGCCATACGCAAGACCCTGACCGCCACCGCCGTCGTCGGTGCCGTCCTCGCGGGCTCCGCCGCCTGCGGAACGGTGGAGCAGCTCTCCGCCGGCAAGAAGCTCGACCGGGCCTTCGAGAAGCTCGGCAAGAAGAACACGCTCTCCTTCGAGCTCGACGTGGACACCGACGTCGCGTCCCTGAAGGCGCTGGACGCCAAGTCCCGGCCCGCGCCCGGCGACGAGATCCCGGACGACGCGGCCAAGCTGATCAGCGGCGCGAAGATCACGGTCACCGTGCAGTCGAAGAAGCCGATCGACGAGTCCGACGAGAAGGACCTCGTCGGCATGGCCATGAAGGTCAGCAGTCCGGACGGCGACCTCGCCGAGTACCGGGTGATCGGCGACACCGCCTACATCCGTGCCGACATGGACACCATCGGCAAGTTGTCGGGCAGCCCCGTACCGGCCGCCGCGGACCTGCCCCCGGAGGCCGGGGCGATCAAGAACGTCCTCGAGGGCAAGTGGGTGAAGTTCGACACCAAGGAGATGCAGAAGGCCACCGCCGACGGCAAGGGACCGAAGGACGGTCCCGCGCCCGGCCCGTCCCTCGACGCCAAGACGCAGAAGAAGCTCGTGAACGCCCTGCGTGACGTCGTCGCCCGTCACGTGCACCTCAAGACGGCCGGCGGCGGGAACGGCACCGAGCACGTCCTCGCCACGGCCCCCTTCCGCACGCTCGTCACCGAGCTGTTCGGCAAGATCCGCCCGCTGGTGAAGGACCTGCCGCCGGGCATGGAACTGCCCACGGCCAAGGACCTCAAGGACGCCCCCGCCGCCAAGGTGACGGCGGACTTCACGCTCAAGAACGGTGAGCTGACCGAGGTGGACGTGGATCTCGCCAAGCTGGCCGAGAACGCCAAGGTCAAGAAGCTCGGCCTGACACTGCGGCTGGGCAGGGGCACCAGGCCCACCGTTCCGGCCGGCGCCACGAAGCTGGACCTGAAGGCACTCATGCAGGGCTTCGTCGGCGGCGGCCCGGGGATGAGCGATGCGGAGTTCGCCGAGAGCGGCCTCTCCGGCCAGGACCTCCCGCAGGACGCCTCCTGATCACACCGGACGCGTACGGAGCGGGCGCCCCACCCGCACGGTGAGCGACCGTGCGGGCCGCCACCTGTCCGTGTTCTGTCCCTGCCCGCGCCCCTGGCCGGAAGTCGCCGGAGGTGGAGCCGCCGGTCCTAGAGTCGGATGCTCCAGGTGATCTCGGTACATGGGGGGGTTCGACCACGTTGGCGGACAAGCGGGTTGTCGTCGTGACCGGCGGAGGCACGGGCATCGGGGAGGCCACGGCCCGGCTGCTCCGCGAGGGAGGCCACCACGTGGTCGTCTCCGGACGCCGGCCCGAACCCCTGCGGCGCCTCGCCCGGGAGATCGGGGCACTGGCGTATCCGTCCGATGCCGGGGAGCCCGACGCGGCCGAAGGGCTCGTCCGGGCGGCCCTGGACGAGCACGGACGCGTCGACGGAGTGGTGCTGAACGCGGGGATCGGGCGCGGCGGAGCCGTGGGGGACCTGTCGCTCCAGGACTGGGACGACGTGATGCGCACCAACGTCACCGGTCCGCTCCTGCTGCTGCGCGCGGCCCTTCCGTACCTGCTGGAGTCCAGGGGAGCGGTGGTCGCCGTCGCCTCGGTCTCCGCCCTGCGCAACGGCGCGAGCAACGCCCCGTACGCCACCTCCAAGGCGGCCCTGCTCCAGCTCTGCCGTTCCGTGGCCGTCGACTACGGGCGGCACGGGGTGCGTGCCAACACCGTGTGCCCCGGCTGGGTACGGACCGAGATGGCCGACCGGCGCATGGCCCGGTTCGCCGAGGAGGCCGGTCTGCGCGGTGGAGTCGAGGCCGCCTACGAGGAGGTGACCAGGTCGCTGCCCGCGGGACGGCCGGGCGAGCCGCGCGAGATCGCGCAGGCCATCGACTGGCTGCTCTCCCCGGCGGCATCCTACGTCAACGGTGCGGTGCTCACCGTAGACGGCGGCACGACGGCCCTCGATCCGGGGACGCTGGCGTTCGACTTCCACATCACCCCACGCCACGACGACGGCTCCGACGCCGCCTGCTGAGCACCTCCCGCACGGGGCGGGCGGAGCTGCGCAAGATGAGGGCCGTTGTCCCCTCGGGGCGGCCGCCCTCCTTCGTCGTCGTAACCGCCTACGACGATTCGACGCACAGGATCACCAAGTTCATCAACGCGCCGACCTCGGCAGCGGCCTGCTCAGTACCCCGGCGGACGCCGGCCCGGGTTCACCTGGAGGCCCAGGGCTCCAAGTCCGCGCCGAGGCCCACGGCCTCGTGCGCCTTCTGGAAGAAGAACGGCCCCGGCTTGCCGCGCGAGCCGGCACGGTGACCTGACGCGCTCGGTCACGCGCGTGGGATCGCGGCAGCTGCGGACTTGGCCACCCGGCGGCTGCACGGCGACGGCATGGGGCGGGCGCGCTGGCCGCACAGGGCCACGCCCGGCCGCGTCCAGCCATGGCCGCCTGGCTGACGAACGGACAGTTCATCCGCTCCCCTCGGCGCGGCGGTGCCACGGGTGACGTACCGATCCACTGGCCCCGACGGTGCTCCCCCGGGAGTACAACGGCCTGGCACACGCGTCCTGGGGCCGTCGACCATGGCCACGGGCGGACACGAACCCGTCCCACTCCACGGTCGGGCGCGGGGCGTACGGGTCCATGTGTGCGGCTCGCTGGGGAGCGCCGCAGAGGTGGACGGCCTTTCGCGCCGGTGCCATGTTCCACGCTGGGATGCGAGCGGCCCCATGCTCCGCCTCCGCGGGGGCGTGCCCGTGCTTGATCAGCCAGATCTTGGTCGGCCTGACGGCCGCGGACGTCCTCGAACCCCACGAAATCCCCTCCGTAAGGAGAGGCTGGGGAGTCGGGAGCGCCGGTGACCTTCAGTTCGGCGTAGACGGGAACGGGTGGCTCATCTCTTTCCCTGATCGCTCAAACCGTGAGTCCGGCCATGGTTCTCCGGGCTGTGGACCTGATGGGGTCGCGCTGTTGTTCCCACAGAAAGGTCACAGGTTGATACCCCGCACCAGGAAAAGACGGCGCACAACCCTCGGCGCGATCCTCGCGGTCGTCCTCGGTTCCGGAGTGACCACCAGCTACGCAGCTGACTCCGACAGCCCGCCACCCGTCCACGGTCCCGGCGCACACGCGGTCGCAGCCGCCGCACCGGACACACCCAACGCACCGGAGGCGGGCCCGCCGTTCACGAAGACGGACGGCGTGTGGCAGGTCGAAACCACCACGCCGACATTACGCAACACGGTCAACGCCACCAGCGGCCACAAGAGCACCGCGACCTTCGAGGTCCACACCACCGACTCGGGTGGCAAGCCCACCGCCACGGTCGTGAAGCTGACCGACGCCAACCAATGGGGTGTTCTCGTGTCCGGCGAGGTGAATGCCGGCAAAGCGGCCTCGGTCACGGTTCCCGCGGGCAAGCTCAAGAACGGGGTCACCTACGCTGTCCGCTCCTCCGGGTACGACGCGACCAGCAAGGTCTACGAGAACGGCTGGTCCTCGTACTCCAACTTCAAGATCAATGTTCCTCCGGCCGACAAGCCGTACGTAACCTTCCCGGCGCCACAGACCACGTCCGGCATCGATTCGCTTGCGCAGACCCCGATCGAAGTAACGCGCACCGACCCCGGCCCCGTCACGGGCGTGCGCAGCAAGGACTCCGGCCGGACGTGCTCCGCGCTGGACTCCAAGGGGCGGAAGGTGTGCATCGAGATCAGCCGTGACGCGCCGACTCCTGTAGACGCAGCGGTGGCCAGGAGGGCGACGAGAAGCGCTCTTCGGGGCGCCGATCTCGTGCCGTGGTGTGCCACGAAGCCGGACGGCAAGGACTATATGAACCGGTCCGACGCGTGTCTGAAGAACGTCGGTTACGCGACTCTGATCTTCGTCGACGCGGACGAACTGCCGAAGTTCGGCACCGCGACGTTCGCGCTGTCACAGCAGATCAAGCTGTACAACAAGAAGGCGGAGACCAGCACAGACAGGGCGGAGTTCGACCAGCAGCTCACCGTGGTCCCGACGCAGATCGACGACGCGACCGAGGGGGTTCACCTCACCTGGAGGCCGTCCGACAACTGCAAGGACTGCACCAGTTCGCAGGTTCAGTGGTCGAGCAACGACGGCCTCAATCACACGCCGCACTGGGCAGTCGGCCAAGTCGGCTCCCAGTACGCCATGACCGCAAACGTGCAGACGATATGGAACGGCACCGGCAAGGAGCAGTTCGACCTCGGTTGGAGCCTCCTCGGTTCCGTCGACGCCGGAGACGGGCACGCCCAAACCAGCCTCGGCACCAGCGGCGACGTCCGGGTCCGGGAGCTTGCGCCGCGCTGTGACGACATCGCCCGGGGCAACATCGCGACCGGTTGTGTCTTCCCCTACTTCAGGCCGACCTGGACGGTCGACACCAACCTGTACCCAGCGGCCGGTGCTTACTACTGGCTGATGCAGGAGAAGCTGCCCTCCCATCCCGGCAGCCGGAAGTGGGACTCCCTCGTCACCTACCTCGGCCCCGGCAACAACGCGGACCCGGAGGGAGGGGACTGGACCAACACCAAGAGCCGCGGCAGGGTATGCCCCAGTAACTGGACGCCGAACACTGCCACGCCAAGCGGATCGTGCGACGAGTACGCGCCCGCGAGTACGTACGAAAGCGGCGGCATGCCGAAGGGACCGAACCAGGTCAACTCCGGCAACGAGTGCGCCCAGCTCTACACCAAGCCGATGACCGGCGGGATGTGGGGTCTGTTGGCTGAGAACCGCAACGGCTACACCGGACCGAAGTGGAACGAGAAGTGCGGTCGCGCCTCCGTGCCACTGGACCAGAACGAGGGTGCGTTCCGCGACCTCGGCATCAAGTTCGTTCCCCAGATGCGGCTGCTCGACAAGGACGGGTTCCTCATCAGCGATCCCGGCTTCGAGCACTGCAAGAACGCCGACACGGTCTGCGGGTGGAAGAAGATCGGCTGACCTGACCGCTCCCTGACCGCCCTGTGGCCGGAGCACCCCGCGGTGTTCCGGCCACAGGGTTATGCGAAGCGTGTCCAGTCCGGATCCAGTGGATACAGAGGGCCGTCCCACGCCAGAGCTTGATCGACGAGCCCGGGCACAGTCGTGTCCTGAAGCCCGTCCGCGTACTCGACGCCACGGTCCTCGTGCAGGGCATCGGCGACTTCGATGATGTAGTCGGCGAACGACGGCCACACGCCCAGTCTGGGGATGCCGGCCTCTTCGAAGGTTCCGATCCGTCCGTAGCCGGGTCCTGGGGTGCAGTCCGTGAACAGTCCGTACAGGCCGCTGCGGTCGGTCGCGGCGAAGGCGAGGTACCGCATCGCGGGGTCGGCCGGCATGCCGATGGTGTGGGGGCCTTCATTCCAATACGGCAGATGCTGGACCGGGGGGATCGCGTGCCTCATCGGAAGCAGCCAGGCCGATCCCTGTCCTTCTGGGGGGAGGCCGGTATCGGGTTCCGGCGTCCAGCCGAAGTCAGCGGGGTGGCCGGTGCCGTTGCGGAGGCGGTAGAACGCTTTAAGGCCCGGTGGGACGGTGAGGTCGAGTTCCTGCTCGACTGCACTGATGTCGGCGTCTGAGGCGGGTGGAGGAAGCATCCGGTAGGAGCGTGGAGCGTTCTGCCTGAGCCATGCTTCAATCCTCGCCCAAGCGCCCGCTACTGCCTCTTCCTGCTGTTGGTCATCGGTCATACCCGCGACCCTAAGGTTCTCCCGCGCGCGTTACTGTGGCCTGCACCACGCGGCGGCTCAAATGCCGCTGTGGACCGCGATCGGCCCGTGCACGACCAGCCACTGGCCCCGAACACAGCTGGTCGGGTTTGGCTCCCCGACAAGTTCGCGGAAGTCACCGGTCCTTCCACCGGCACCGGAGGGCACGGCCAGCTGAAGCCCGGTGTATGACTCTTCCTGCCAGGGAGCCCCCGTCCCAGGGTGGGCGCCGGTTCAGCTCAGGTGGCGCGGAGCCGCAGGTGGCGGCAGAGGGTCGGGCTGTACGCCGGGGAGTGTCATCACAGCGCAATGACCTGTGCAAACGTGTAGGGAGTGCACTTATGTGGCTACCTTGCTGGCTACGCAAGACGACATCACGCCCTGCAGCGGTCCGAAGCGATCTTCGTCGCTATTGGGGTAAACGGTCTACTCGATACGCTTGAAAAGGACTGGTGGCGCGCCGGAACTGAACCCGGCCGAGGGGGTCTGGTCGCTCCTCAAGCGGCACCTGGCCGACTTTGCCCCGACCGATCTCCCGCACCTGACCCGTGTGATCAAGCGGAAGCTGAAGAAGATTCAGCACCGGCCCCACCTGATCGACGGCTGCCCGCCACCCACCGGCTGATCATGGACTACGACTGACCAGGTCATCGGACTCCGGGCGGTTCGCCCAGGCCGCAGACGTCCTCAAGGCAGTGATCGCCACAGCGGCCACGGCCCTCGGCGCGCACAACCCCCGTGTGCTCGGTCTGCGGCGGCAGCGCGCGGCGGTCCTCATGGCCGGAGAGGACTTCCGGCGTGCCTTGCCGGAGTTCGGCGCTCTGGCCGCCATCTACTCCCGTACGGCGGGACCGGCCACGCTGGAGTGCCGTCGGCACGCCGCCCACTGCCGCGCCAACCTCGGTGAGGCCACCGTTGCCCTGCGGGAGTTCCAGGAGGTCCTGGAAGCCGTGTCCGACACGGCAGGGGACGCCTCCGAAACCGCTCTCGACCTGCGCCGCAGTATCGGCGTGCTCCTCTTCTCCGAGGGCCGCCGCACCGAGGCGGAAGGAGTCCTCGACGCCCTCCACGAGGACATGTGCGTCCTCCTCGGCTAGGACCATGAGGAGACCCGCGAGATCGCCGATCTCCTCGGCCGGCTGCGCGGCCCAGGGGGACCACGCCCTTACTGACGTCCTGCCGGTGCGGTGCACACGCCGTCAGACCTCGTCCTCAGCCTCTTCGCTGTGGATGCGCTGAGCCAGATCCCACAGGCTCAGGCCATCCGACTGGAACCAGCGAGCCGTTCCCTGATTAGCAACGGGGCGGTCGCCCCAGTCGGCGTCCGCCCACATCTTCGACACCAGCCCGGACGGCGAGTACTGCTGCTCGTCGTACGCCCAGAGGATCGACTTGGTCCGGTGATTGACCCAGGTCGCCTGGCGTCGCCGTTCGTCTTGGACAAGCCACTCCTCCATGGCGTCGCGCTCGGGCTCGTTCAGAGCCACGTACCGGAGAGGTGCTCCATCCTTGATGACACGACGGTCGACCAGGAGCGGCACGGTGTTCGGGCGCCGCGGCTTGCGCTCCTTCGCGGGAGGTGCGGGAACGGCGACGCCATCGGCCAGGTCGCCGAGGACATGCTTCGCCAGCTCTCGGCATGTCTCCGCTGTCTGGAAGGCGGTCCTGATCTGGGGACGCGGCCCGTAACGAGTCACGATCTGATGCGTCAGCCGGCGCACCAGATCCGGTACGAGGGCGGGAATCTTCTCCAGGACCTCGCTGTCCCAGTCGAAGTCGGGGTCATCGATACTCGTGGCGCCGAGATGCTGGAAGAGCAGGTGGGTGACGAGGAAGCCACCGTGCTCGGTGGTCGCGGCCTCGCGGCTGTTCTGTCCACTGCCCAGTTCGTAGACCGCGCTCCGTGCCGCGCGCAGCGTGAGCACGGAGCGCCACACCTTCTGTGGCGAGGGTTCGCGTTTGAACAGCAGGGTGTGGCTGCCCTTGGAGCCCTGTTCCCAGAGGTTCTCCGTGGAACTGGCGGCCCGGGCGGCCTGTTCAGCGTCCGGGTGCAGACACGCGAGTGCGAGAGCGAGTTCGTCCAGTGAACAACCGGTCTCGGGCGCGGCGACCGGCTCACCGCGCTTGATCACGTACTGTTTGCGCAGTTCGGCACGCAGGTTGGCCTTGATCGCCTGGTGCACGGGTTCCAGCGCGATGTGATCGCGCTGCTCGATGGCGTTCTGCCGGTTCGCCGCCTGCGAGACCTGTACGCCGAATTCCCGGTCCTCATGCGTGTTGATGACCTTGATGCTCAGTGTGGCGTTGGCCGCGGCCTCGCCGTCGTCGTGCATAGCCCTGGCGACAGCCCGCACCGTCTGAGCGCCGTTGACAATGCTCGCCCCCTTCACGGTGAGAGTGGTCGGCCTGCTCTGCGGTGCCTTGGCACTGTCGTTCTTCGCCGTGAGCGAGTCGCAGATCATGGTGATGCCGTTGTTCAGGTGCCAGAATCTCGTGGGATCGGACGTAAGGGTCAGACCGATCTCAGCATTGGTGACGGTGGCCCCGAGCGGGGCCCGTAGATTCTGCTCGAACAGGTCGGTACCGTGCGTCTCGTACCACTCGGCGACGCTCTCGGCGGAGACCGTGCCCTGATAGGCCTCGAGTGGTCCCTTCTGCTGATACCAGTCATCAAGGCGTACGTCCAGACAGATCGGCTCGGGCCGAAGATCCGCATGGACCTGATCATGGAAGTCTGCGGCGTACAACACCTCGACGCTCATGCGGGCGCCGTGCTTGTTGAACTCCTCGAGAGCGTTGTCGAGAACCTCGCGTGCCGGAGGAGAGGGCGCCACAGTGCCCATCAACGCGATGACCAGAGTGGCTCTCTCGTTGACGATGAACGGCCTGGCCTCCAGGGCGAGCGCGCCGGCACGCTGGTTGAACTGGTCGTACAACTCGTTCTCGATACGGTTCAGGCCATCCACCATCGCCTTGGCGGCGCCTACATCGAAGGTCGCCGTACCCCTTTCGCTCCACTTCGCCTGGACGAGCAGAGCCTGCCCGCTCTCCGGCAGGGGGGCGATGGCGTCCAATCCCTGGTCCGCGATGCCGTCCGTGACGAACCGGGCCGCCTCGGCCACGCTGCACTTGGCCAAGCGTCGTACCGCGAGGGCTGCAAGGGCGCGGGAGAGGAAGCGTTGTTCGTAGTTGTCACCGTGGAAGTGGGCGATGTCACTGTCGTCTATCACCCCGTCGAACGTCTCGTGCAGTTGCTCGCGCACCTGCGTGACCTGGCGAGGTGTGTCCGCCCCCGAGGTGGCCATAGATGGTTGCCTTCCCACTGGTGGTGTCTTGTTGATGGCCTAGGCCCGCGTCTTGATCCCTGGGCCGTTGCCACGCTGCCGGAGACTGAAGTCCACGCCCAGCAAAGCAATACCAGCCGTGTCGATCGTGGCCTCCACCCAGTCCAAAGCCACTTCGAAGGGCACGCCGCTCGCGCCGAACCAACCGTCGCGAACCAGCTGAGCGAAGTGGGTCGGTACCAGGTGGCGCGTGAGCGAGCCCACGGGAAGGTCCGGGAGACCAGGTTCCGCTGCGGCCGAGATCGCTGCGGCGACCTGGCCGTAGGGATAGATCGCACCGGAGCTCGTCCGGTGCAGAGCAGCGGTTAAGGGCACCGGCTCATGAATGCGGAGAAAAAGAGGGTCGTCCAGCAAGCTGTAATCGTCGGTGCTCCGCCGGTCGCGTCTCGGCAGGCGGTGAACGCGGCTGTGGAACTCTTCCAGTCGGCGCCGGGCGTCAGGCGATAAGAGCCCGTTCGGGCCGGGGCGCACGTAGCGCAGCATGACGAGCGTCCGAGTATTGACGTGGTAGTAGTACGCGTCGGGGGAACCCTCCCGACCCTCCAGCACCGACTGATCGGTTATCGACGTGGCCTCGACGTCATAGCTTCGGTTACCTCCGCGACTCACGAACGCTTGGACGACAGTCTCACCGATGTCGCTGAACCTCGTAGCTGCCCGGCCGCGGACGTCGTCGAACGTCGGCTGGACCGCAGTCCCGACAAGCCCGCTGATAAAGGCTGCCCCGGCGGCTGTCCTGTCCCAGAGACGTACCTCCGAGAAGTCGTTCGGGGCAGCCAACCCGGCTGTCTTGGCGAAGAGCAGAAGAGCATCACGCTCATCACGCCAGCGAAGCTCCCCCTCGCTCCAGCCTTCGGCGTCGTCGAGCAAAGGCATCAGCCTCTGGACTTCGGCCTCGACATCAGGGGAGATTCGCCGGAGATTGGCGAACACGGTGTCTGTGCCGACCGTGACAGGACCGCTTTCCGGTAAGGATTTGTAGAGTGCGGCGTCTCGCTCGCCGTCACCGCACCAGAGCCCTGAGGCAAGCACCAGGCGTTGAAGGCTTCGCGTACAGGTGACGATGACCTTACGGTCTCGGTCGGTCTCATGAGCAGGACGCACGATACCCAGCCCCCAGATCCGCTCCGGTTGCTCCCCGCCGCCTTCGTCGCCCTTCTGGTCAACAGGGGCAAGCAGGATCGCCAGGTGTGACTTGGCCTCGGGCCAGTCACGGCAGGATTGGGAGTAGGACCTCTCCTTGGTGCGGTCGGCTTTGAGTAGACGAAGTAAGTCCTTGTCAGGACGCAGAATCGCCAGCCGCGGCGATAGCGCCGAAGACGGGAAATCTACCCGCCTCGGTTGCGCGAATGTCATCCACTCCCCCGAACCGCCTGCCACCGCACCGAACCAGGCTCAGGGGGATGGTAACCCGCCAGTTCCCGCGTCCTGCTTACACGTCCCCAGTTTTTGCCACCCCGGCTGGCTCCGTTACTTACCCTCCCACCCCCGGGTACGTCTTTCAGATGTCTCGCGTCGAGCAGGGTTCGACCAAGCTCCTGACTCGGTCAAAAAGGGCCCCTGACCAGCATGTTCCCTGGTCTTGGGCCCTGGGCGGCAGACGAGTCGGGCTGTACGCCGGGTTCTGTTCCCCGGTCGCCTCGCGGCGGCCGGGGCGACGGCCATCCATCTAGGGCCGGCGTTGCCGCCGGCCTCGTGCGGTCTACCCGCGGACTCGGGCGGGCAGCCCTCGAACGTCCGCGCAGAGCACGTTTCACGGTGCTCCTCTTGACCTTGCTCCGGGTGGGGTTTACCTAGCTGCCCAGGTCACCCTGGGCACTGGTGGTCTCTTACACCACCGTTTCACCCTTACCGAGGACCGAGATCCCCGGCGGTCTGCTTTCTGTGGCACTGTCCCGCGGGTCACCCCGGGTGGCCGTTAGCCACCACCCTGCCCTGTGGAGCCCGGACGTTCCTCGGGGAGCCCCCTGAGGGATTCCACGCGGCCGTCCGCCCGGCTCGTCTGCCGTGCCGACCATGGTACCGGGCGTGTGCCCCGCCGCGGACCGGCGGCCGTCGCCAGGACCGAGCCGGCGAGGATGAGGGCGAAGGCGGCCAGTACGGGCAGGGTCAGCGGCTCGTCCAGGAAGAGCGCGCCCGCCGCCACCGCCACCGCCGGGTTGACGTAGGTGATCACGGTCGCCCGGGTGGGGCCGGCCTCCCGGATCAGCTCCAGGAACGCCACGAACGCCACCGCCGTGCAGATCACGCCCAGACCGGCCAGCGCGGCCAGGACCGTGGCGGACGGGACGGCGGCCGGGCGGGTGAGCACGGCCACGGGGGCGTAGACCAGCGCGGCCAGGGTCAGGCAGGCGGCGGTGAGGTGGAGGGACGGGACCTCCTTGAGGCGGCGGGCGGCGATGAGAGGGGCCGTCGCGTAGCCCAGGACGGTCAGCAGGACCTCCACCAGCGAGCGCGCGTCGCCGCCGGTGAGGTGCGGCAGGGTCAGGACCGTCACGCCGGCGAGGCCCAGTGCCAGGCCGGCCACCCGGCGGACACCGAGGTGTTCGGTGTCCCCCAGCAGCCGCGCCCCGATCACCCCCACGATGGGCACGCCGGCGATCAGCAGCCCGGCCGTCGAGCTGGACAGGTGCCGTTCGGCGTCGGTGAGGGTGAGCCAGGGGACGATGATCTCCAGCACCGCGAAGGCCAGCAGGGGCCGCCAGTGGGCCCGTACGGACGCGGGCAGGCCGCCCTGGCGAACGGCGAACGGGAGCAGCAGGGCCGCGCCGAGCGCGCAGCGCGTGAACACCACCACCGGCGGGGACACCTCGTCCACCGCCACCTTGATCATCAGATAGGGGATGCCCCAGACCACTCCCATCAGGGAGAACAGGAACCAGCCGCGTGCAGTCATGGGGTCGAGTCTCGGCCGGTGCGCCCCGCGGTGTCTTGAACGCTGTTGCGGTAGACCGCCGGGGTCACTCCCAGCACCCGGCGGAACCAGCGGGTCAGGTGCGCCTGGTCGGCGAAGCCGACGAGGGTGGCGACCTCGGCGGGGCGCAGGCCGGTGTCCAGCAGGGTGCGGGCGCGGGCGACCCGGTGCTGGGCGAGCCAGGCGTACGGGGGTATGCCCATGGTCGTACGGAAGGCCCGCAGGAGCTGGTAGCGGGAGAGGCCGAGGTCGGTGGCGAGGAGGGCGAGGGACGGTGGGTCGGCGAGTTCGCCGGCGAGGCGGTCACGGACCGTACGGGCTATGGCGTCGGCGCCGGGGACGCGGTCGGGCACCGGGCGTGCCGTGGAGTGGCGCCGGGCCAGGGCGGTCAGCAGCCAGGGCAGGCGGGACTCGGTCTCCAGCGGGTCGGGGCGGGCGCTGAGCTGTGTGTGGGCGGTGCGCAGGGCCCTGACCAGCGTGGGATCGTCGATGAGGGGCTCGCGGAAGTGCGGCAGGCCGCCGCGGGTGCCGTCGGCCAGCAGGGACGGTTCGGCGTACAGGGCGAGGTAGGCGTAGCCGTCGGTGGGGTTGCCGGGACCGCCGGTGTGCATCTCGCCGGGTTCGAGGACGATGATCGTGCCCGGGCCGGTGCGGACGTGGCCGCCCCGGTAGGCGATGACCTCGGAGCCGCCGACGCAGACGCCGATCGTGTACTCGTCGTGGGCGTGCGGGGCGTACACGTGCCGCCGGAAGTTCGCGGTCAGCAGGTCGAGCGGGGGCCCGCACCGCCCCAGCCGGGCCCGCGTCCACCGCGCCCGCTCCCCCGGCCCCCGCTCGACCTGCTGACCCTGCCCCACCCGGTTCTGTCCCACCCGGTCGTGCTCCCCCATCGGACTCCCCCTCGCCGTGCCGTCTGCCACGGTGCAACGTCCGCGCGGTCCGCTTCCATGCCGCGTGCCGGGTCCGCACCGGGCCGGGCCGGTGATGCGGGTCCGGACGGCCGCCGACGCCGGGGCGAGGCCCCACCCGTGGTACGCCGTACCCTGGCGCGGACGTCTATGTGAGGAGTACGTGTTGCTGGTCCTGCTGCCCCCCTCGGAAGGCAAGGCGAGCGCGGGTGAGGGCGCCCCGCTGGAGCTGGAGTCGCTGTCCCTGCCGGGGCTGACCGGCGCGCGGGAGGCCGTGCTCGCCGAACTGGTCGAGCTGTGCGCCGCCGACGAGGAGAAGGCCCGCGAGATCCTCGGGCTGAGCGAGGGGCTGCGGGGCGAGGTCGCGAAGAACGCCGGGCTGCGCACGGCCGGCGCCCGCCCCGCCGGGGAGATCTACACCGGTGTGCTCTACGACGCCCTCGGCCTGGCCACGCTGGACGCGGCGGCGCGGCGGCGCGCGGCGGACTCGCTGCTGGTGTTCTCGGGGCTGTGGGGTGCCGTGCGGGTGACCGACCGCATCCCCTCGTACCGCTGCGCGATGGGCGTGAAGCTGCCGGGGCTGGGCGCGCTGGCCGCGCACTGGCGGGCGCCGATGGCCGAGGTGCTGCCCGCCGCGGCTGCCGAGGGCCTGGTGCTGGACCTGCGGTCCGCCGCCTACGCGGCGGCCTGGAAGCCGAAGGGCGAGGTCGCCGGGCGGACGGCGACGGTACGGGTGCTGCACGCGCCGACCCGGAAGGTCGTCAGCCACTTCAACAAGGCGACGAAGGGCCGGATCGTCCGCGCCCTGCTGACCGCCGGGGCCGTGCCGGACAATCCCGCCGAGCTGGTGCAAGCGCTGCGGGGCCTGGGTTACGCCGTGGAGGCCGAGGCACCTGGGAAGCCCGGCCGGGCGTGGTCGCTGGACGTGCTGGTGGACGACGTCCACTGAGGTGTTGTTGCAGCATGCGCAACGCTCGTTGCGGGTGGTGCGGTCGCTGGGCACGATGAGGGCATGACCTCGCCGCTGCCCTCCTCCCCGGCTGCCTCCGTGCTCGACCTGGCGCCCGTCGTACCCGTCGTGGTGCTCTCCGACGCCGCCGACGCGGTGCCGCTGGCGCGGGCCTTGGTGGCGGGCGGGCTGCCCGCGATCGAGGTGACCCTGCGGACACCGGCGGCGCCGGCCGCGATCCGGGCGATCGCCGACGAGGTCCCGGACGCCGTGGTCGGGGCGGGCACCGTGCTCACGCCGGAACAGGCCGGGATGTGTACGGCGGCCGGGGCGCGGTTCCTGGTCAGCCCCGGGTGGACGGAGGCGCTGCTGGGGGCGATGCGTGGGTCCGGGGTGCCGTTCCTGCCCGGGGTGTCGACCACCTCGGAGGTCGTCGCGCTGCTGGAGTGCGGGGTGCGGGAGATGAAGTTCTTCCCGGCGCAGGCCGCGGGCGGGACGGCGTATCTACGGTCGTTGGCCGGGCCGTTGCCGCAGGCGCGCTTCTGCCCGACCGGCGGCATCGGTCCGCACAACGCCCCCGAGTATCTGGCGCTGCCCAACGTCGGCTGTGTGGGCGGCAGCTGGATGGTCCCGGCGGATGCGGTGGCCGCCGGGGACTGGGGGCGGATCGAGGAACTGGCGCGGGCGGCGGCCGGGTTGGGGTCCGGCGGCGGGCCGAGGGCCGCCGGTGGGCTCAGGGCCGGAGGTGGGACGTGTCGTTGAAGAGCCGGACGCTCGCGTTGCCGTCCGCGTAGTACGCCACCGCCGACAAGGAGGCGGCCGAAAGCTCCATGCGGAACAGGGACTTCGCCGGGGCGCCCAGGGCGAGACGGATCAGCGTCTTGATCGGGGTGACGTGCGTGACCAGCAGCACGGTCCGGCCCGCGTGGGCGGCGACCAGCTCGTCCCGGGTGGCGGCGATCCTGATGGCCGTATCGGCGAAGCTCTCGCCGCCGCCGGTGGGATGGGCCTCCGGGTCGGCGAGCCAGGCGTTCAGGTCGTCCGGGTAGCGGTCCCGTACCTCGCCGAAGGTCAGGCCCTCCCAGGCGCCGAAGTCCGTCTCGCGCAGGCCGTCTTCGAGCGTCACGTCCAGGCCGAGGCGGTCGGCGACGATGGCGGCGGTCTCCCGGGTGCGGGCGAGGGGCGAGGCGACGACGGCCTGGACCGTGCCGCGTCTGGCCAGCGCCTCCGCGACCCGCCGGGCCTGCTCACGGCCGGCACCGGAGAGGGAGGGGTCCGTGCCGCCACTGCCGGAGAAGCGCTTCTGAGGGGTGAGCGGGGTCTCGCCGTGGCGGAGCAGCACGAAGGTGGCGGGGGCCCCGAGGTCGGGCGCGGCACTCCAGCCGGGGGCGGATGTGCGCCGCTCTGTGTCACCGGGGGTGGCGGGGGGCTGCCCAGCGGAGGGCGCGGCTTCCCGGGGGACGGACACCGCCGCGCCGGCACGCCGCCCCCGCGCCGGGTCGGCAGGGCGCTCCCCCGCCGGGCCGGCAGTGCTCTTCCCCGCCGGGCCGGCACGGCGTTCCCGCGCCGCGTCGGCAGAGAGCGCCGGGTCGGCGGAGTGCGCCGGGTCGGCGGAGTGCGCCGGATCGGCGGAGTGCGCCGGATCGGCGGAGTGCGCCGGATCGGCGGAGTGCGTCGGGTCGGCGGAGTGCGCCGGATCGGCAGGGTGCGTTGGATCGGCAGGGTGCGTTGGATCGGCAGAGGCCGCCAGATTCGCAGCGGGAGCCGCTTCGGCAGCACGCACCGCATCGGCATCGGGTGCCGCAGCGGCAAACTGCGCCGCCTCGGCAGCGGGAGCCGGGCTGGTAGAGGGCGCCGGGCTGGTAGAGGGCGCCGGGCTGGTAGAGGGCGCCGGGTTCGCAGTGGGAGCCAGGCTGGTAGAGAGCGCGGGGTCGGCAAAGGTCGCCAGGGCAGCCGCCGCCGGGTTCGCGGCGGGAGCCGAGTCGGCAGATACCGCACCGACAGCGGGAGCCGCATCGCCAGCGAGCGCCGCCTCGGCAGAGGCCGCCGGGCTCGCAGCCGGAGCCCGGCTGGTAGAGAGCGCCGGCTCGATAGAGGCCGCCTCGGCAAAGGCCGCCGGGTTCGCAGCGGCAGCCGCGTCGGCAGCACGCGCCGCACCGACAGCGGGAGCCGCGTCGGCGGAGTGCGTTGGGGCGGCAGAGGCCGGGCTCGCAGCCGCAGCCGCGTCGGCGGCGGGCGCGGCATCCGCAGAGGTCGCCGCAGCCGAGTCGCCTACTGGAGCGGACGAAGTGTTCGAGGCCGCCCGAGTGGCCTGTGCGACCGAATTGGCGGAAGCGGCCTCAGTGGCCGAAGTGGCCAGAGCGCCCAGTGTGGCCAGAGCGCCCCATGTGGTCAGAGCGCCCGGTGTGGCCGGAGCGCCTGGTGTGGCCGGAGCCGCCGAAGTGGCCGCAGCCGCCGAAGTAGTCGCGGCCGCCGACGCGGCCCGGGCCGCCGGAGTCGTCCGGGTGCCGACGTCCGTCCCCGTGGCCAGGTCCGCCCGGGACCGGGACGGCGACCACTGTTCGCCCTTCGCCCCCGCGTCCATCGCCTCGTTGGCCAGCCGGTCCGCGTGCTTGTTCCGCTCGCGGGGGATCCACTCGTACGTGACCTGGTCCGGCGGGAAGACGGACCGGGCCTCCGCCGCCAGGGGCTTCATCGCGGGGTGCTTGATCTTCCAGCGGCCCGACATCTGCTCGACCACCAGCTTGGAGTCCATGCGGACATGGACCGGCGCGGACGGGTCGAGGGCGTGGGCGGCGCGGAGGCCGGCCAGGAGACCGCGATACTCGGCGACGTTGTTCGTGGCGACGCCGATGTACTCCGCCGCCTCGGCCAGGGTCTGCCCCGTCGCCGCGTCGCACACCACGGCGCCGTAGCCCGCGGGCCCCGGGTTGCCCCGTGACCCGCCGTCGGCCTCGACGATGAACTCCCGCACCCGTCCGGCCCCTCGTCTACAGACCCGACTCGGCCGTGCGCACCAGGATGCGGCGGCAGTTCTCGCAGCGCACCACCGTGTCCGGCGCCGCCGAGCGGATCTCGCTCAGCTCGGTGATCGCCAGTTCCTGCCGGCAGCCCTGGCAGCTGCGGGCGTACAGCTTGGCCGCGCCGACCCCGCCCTGCTGCGCGCGCAGCTTGTCGTAGAGCTTGAGCAGGTCCGCGGGGACGGACGCCGCGACGACCTCGCGCTCCCGGGTGACCGAGGCGGCCTCGCCGTCGATCGCCTCGAAGGCCGCGTTCCGGCGGGCGGTGGCGTCGTCGATCTTCGACTGGACGGACGCGACCCGCTCGGTCAGCTCACCGACCCGCTCCTGCGCGGACTCGCGCCGCTCCATGACCTCGAGGACCACGTCCTCCAGGTCGCCCTGCCGCTTGGCGAGGGAGACGATCTCGTGCTGGAGGTTGGAGAGGTCCTTCGGCGAGGTGACCGCGCCGGAGTCCAGGCGCTGCTGGTCGCGGGTGGCGCGCCGGCGCACCTGGTCCACGTCCTGCTCGGCCTTGGTCTGCTCGCGGGCGCAGTCGCTCTCCTCGGTCTGCGCGGCCACGAGCAGGTCGCGCAGCTGGGTGAGGTCCTTGGTCAGCGCATCGATCTCGGCGTGCTCGGGCAGCGACTTCCGCTTGTGTGCGAGCTGCTGGAGACGGACGTCGAGGTCCTGGACGTCGAGGAGTCGGATCTGGTCGGCGGGCGCGGCGTTCAGTTGGGGGCTCCTGTTAGCTAGCGGGGGTGGTGGACGCCGCGTGGGCGGTCCAGGGGTCGGTGACCGTCTTGGAGACGTGGACGCGCAGGTCCCAGCCGTGGCGGTCGGAGATCTCGTCGAGCTGGGCGGCGGCCAGCTCGCACCAGGGCCACTCGGTGGCCCAGTGCGCCGCGTCGAGCAGCGCGAGCGGGCTGTGGGCCACCGCCTCGGACGCCGGGTGGTGGCGCAGGTCGGCGGTGAGGAAGGCGTCGACACCGGCGGCGCGGACCTCGTCGAAGAGGCCGTCGCCGGAGCCGCCGCTGACGGCGACCGTGCGGACGACGGCATCCGGGTCGCCGGCCACCCGGATGCCCTGCGCGGTGGCGGGCAGCCGTTCGGCGGCGCGGGCGGCGAGTTCGCGGACGGTGAGCGGGTGGTCGAGGGCGCAGACGCGGCCCAGGCCCCGGCGGCCGTGCGGGTCGGTGGGGTCGGGTACGAGGGGTCGTACGACCCGGAGGTCCAGCGCGCCGGCGAGGGCGTCGGAGACACCCGGGTCGGCGCTGTCGGCGTTGGTGTGGGCGACGTGCAGCGCGATGTCGTTCTTGATGAGCGTGTGCACGACCCGGCCCTTGAAGTGCGTGGCCGCGACCGTCGTCGTACCGCGCAGATAGAGCGGGTGGTGGGTGACCAGGAGGCCCGCGCCGAGCTTCACCGCCTCGTCGACGATCTCCTGGACCGGGTCGACGGCGAACAGGACCCGGGTGATCTCCTGGCCGGGGTCGCCCACGACGGTGCCGACCGCGTCCCAGGACTCGGCCCGCTCGGCGGGCCACAGGTTCTCCAGCGCGGCGATGACTTCAGACAGACGGGGCACGAGGGACAGGCTACCTGGCTGTTCTGCGGGCCTGTACCGCATCCGCCCGCTCCGGTCCCGGTCAGCACAGACGCCCCGGTTTCCTCAGAGGAATCGCTTCTGCCCCACCCGTATGTGTGAAGCGTGCGCCGCCGGTCCCCCGCCCGTGCGTACGAAAACTAGCTTCGTCGCCGGAGGTGACCGAACCATGACGGCCTGTGCGATCGAATCCCCGTCCACGGACGGGGCCGACGGTGCGCCGGGGGCGGCTGGATGCGTGATCACGGCGGACGGCGCGTACGCCGCCCGGCTCGCGCCGGCCGGTGACTCCTGGTTCCCGGAGCGCTGGACGCTGGACGGCCCGGAGCCGTACGCGGTACCGCTGCCCGGCAACCAGCCGGAGGAGCCCGGCACCGAGGTGCAGCCCCTGGGCGACGGCCGGGTGCTGATCCACCGGCTGGTGGAGGGGCGGCACGCCTTCTCGCTGCTGTATCCGACCGGGCCCGGCACCGGTGAGCTGCCGCTGGGCACGGTGGAGCGTCCCGGGCCCGGTACCGGGCCGGCGGGGCTCACCCTGCTGCCGCCGGCGCCGGGAGGCGCACGGGCGTACGCCCTCGCCGTCGGGCCGCGTTCCAGCGTCGTGTGGCTGGTGGCGGGCGGGGCGTCCGGCCCGGAGCGGCTCGCCGAGGTACCGGGGCGCTGCTCGGGCGGGGTGTGGCTGGACCGCACCGGGCGGCTGCTGGCGCTGGACCGGGAGCTGGACGGGCGCACCAAGACGGTCGTGGTGGATCTGGAGCGCGCCGGCGCCGTCTCGCCGCTGCTCCAGATCACGGACGGCAGCGACGACCGGCTGCTGCTGGCCGACCCCGACAGCGGGCTGCTGCTGATCTCCTCGGACGCTCCCTCCCCGGGGCGGCGGCGACTGGGCTGGGGCGTGCTCGGCAGCACCCTGCCGGTGCGCTTCCCGGAGTGCCTGCGGGTGCCGGAGTGCCGGGTGACGCCGTTCGCGATCCAGCCGGGGCAGGTGCTGATGCCGGAGAACTGCGGGGTGGGCCTGCGCATCGACGGGACGTTCGGCACCTGGGTGGGCATCTGGCGGCCGGCGGAACGGCGGGTACGTCATCTTCCGGCGCCGCACGGATGGCTGGCGGGGGCCGGGCTCTGGACCCCGCAGGGCGTGCTGCGGCTGCCGTACGCCACGCGGGACACCCCGTGCGGGGTGGCGGAGCTGACGGCGCCCAGGGGCGACGCGGGGGGCGGGGGCGCCGTGGCGGGGACGGGCGCCGTCGGGGGGACGGGAGCCGTGTCGAGCGCGAACGCCGCCGGGGAGGCGGGAGCCGTGGCGGGGGCGGGCGCCGTGGGCGGCGCGGGCGCCCCGGAGCGAGCGAGCGGGACAGACGGGACCGGCTGCACGGACGGGACTGGCGGGCCTGGCAGGACGGACCGGCCGGACGGGTCAGGTAGGACCGACCGGCCTGACGGGTCGGGTGGGACCGACCGGCCTGACGGGTCGGGTGGGACCGACCGGCCTGACGGGTCGGGTGGGACCGACCGGCCCCGTGGAACAAGCGACACCGGCGGGACCGGGGATGCGGTCCAGGCTGCCGAGGCACCCGGAGCGTCCCGGACGGGGGCGGAACCGGGCCCCGGGGAGCCTGTGGTGGCCCGTCCCGTGCCGCTCCAACAGGCGCCTCTGGGCCGTCTTGTAACGAACCAGTGCCGGTCGGCGTGTGCGCCTGGATTCGGCCCCTGGTGGGCCGGTTAGACTCGCCCGGCTGTACGAAAGATCATGTTGACGGGGTGAATTCTTCCGATGAGCGACACCAGGACGCGGCAGCTGTCTGCCGACTCTCAGGAGAGCGCCGGCCACGGCCGGCACCGGGGCCCGGTCGCGGCCCAGGAGAGCGAGACGACTCCGACTCCGCACGGCCGGCACCGCAAGCCGGTACAGGAGACGGTCGAGGCGGCTTTCTGACCGCAGGGGAACAGCAGGGAACAGAGGGGCACTCGTCCGGCGAGTGCCCCTCTGCCTGTGCCGGGCCCATCGCCTCCGGCACCGTCAAGGCCTCGCCTCCGGCACCATCGGTGCCTAGCCTCCGGCGCCGTCGAGGCCTTCGGCCTCAGAGGTGCTGGACGACTGTTCCGGTGAGCACCCCCGTGTCCCGCTCGGTGGCGTCCACGGTGACCCGCACCAGGTCCGCCCGGCGCCACATGCGGACGCGCAGGGTCTCCCCGGGGTACACCACGCCGGTGAACCGGGTGCCGTAGCCGCGTACCCGGGTCACGTCGCCGCCGAGCAGCGTGTCCACGACCGCCTTGAGCGTGATGCCGTAGGTGCACAGGCCGTGCAGCACCGGCCGGCCGAAGCCCGCGAGCCGGGCGAACTCCGGGTCGGCGTGCAGGGGGTTGAGGTCACCGGTGAGGCGGTAGAGGAGGGCCTGGTCGGGGCGGACGGGGCGCTCGACGGTCCGGTCGGGGGCGCCGGCGGGCGGGTCCGGACGGGAGGCGGGTCCTCGGTCGCCGCCCCAGCCGCCCTCGCCGCGTACGAAGATCCGGGCCTCGTCGGTCCACAACGGGCCGCCGCCGTCCGCGACTTCGGTGCGCAGGACGAGGACGGCGGCCTCCCCCTTGTCGTACACGGCGGCGATGCGGCTCGTGGCGGTGGCGGTGCCCGCGACGGGGACCGGCCGGTGCACCGTGAGGTTCTGGCCGCCGTGCAGGACCCTGGCCAGGTCGACGTCGATGCCCGGCATGGACAGTGCGGCGATGACGCCGGGTGCGCCGGATCCGGCGACGGTGGCGAAGCTCGGCAGGACGTGCAGCCGGGTCTCCAGGGTGTAGCGCAGCTCGTCCGGGTCGGTGGCGGGGTCGTCCTTGTCGGGGTCGGCGCCGGCCCCGATGCCGAGGTGGTAGAGCTGGACGTCCCTCGGGGTCCAGGAAATCTCACCGCGACGGGGTGCGGCGGCGAGGGCCAGGGCTGCGTCGATGGGCATGCGGCTCCAGTGGGTGAGGGCTGTCGTCGGCGCTGTGCCGGTTCCGGGCGCCGCCTGTGACATTCGTCCTGCCCGGAACCGTACGTACGCATCTGCCGGTGGGCGGATCCGGCTCCTTACGGTTGGTCCCTACGCTGTGCGTCCTACCGCCGCACGGCGGGGACCACTCGACCGGGGGACGACAGATGACATGGTGGCGGGCACCGAGACGCGGGACAGCGGACCGGCGGACGGAACAGCGCCGCTGGCGGGCGGAATACCGGCTGTGGCAGGCGGAACAGCGCCGGTGGCGGGCGGAACGCGAGGCCTACCGGGCCGCCCGGAAGAACGGCGGGTCGCCGGGCGTCGAGGAGCCGGGCCCGCCGCCCACCGGCTTCACCCTGCTGCCGTGGCTGCTGATGGGCATGGGGGCCATGTCCAACGTGCTTCAGGGCAGGACGGCCGACCCGTGGGTCGGCGGTCTGGGGCTGCTGGCCTTCAACTCCCTCTACCTGTACGTCACGTTCCGCTCCTTCGACCGGCGCAGGCGCGAGGCGGTGTCCACCCGGGTGGCGCTCGGTCTGATGGGCCTGCTCACCACCGGCCTGGCCCTCGGGTACGGCGGTGACTGGCTGGTGTTCTTCCCGCTGCTGGGGCTCGCGGCGGGTGCCTGTCTGCGCGGTCCGCTGCTGGGGCGCGCGGGGACGCTGCTCGCGCTGTACGCGGGTGCCATCGCCTACGTGCGTGGCGGCTGGGACGACGCGTCGAGCATCGGGTACGGCACCTTCATCTCCAGCATGGTGACCGCCGCGATCCTCGGTCTGTCCGAGGCCGTACGGGAGTTGCGGGCCGCCCGTGAGGAACTGGCCCGGCGGGCCGTGGAGAAGGAGCGGCTGCGGTTCTCCCGCGATCTGCACGACCTGCTCGGGCACACCCTGTCGGTGATCGTGGTGAAGTCCGAGGCGGCCCGGCGGCTGGCCCCGCGGGATCTCGACGCGGCGCTGGCGCAGATCACCGACATCGAGTCGGTGGGCCGGCAGGCGCTCACCGAGATCCGCGAGGCGGTGACCGGCTACCGCGAGGGCAGCCTGGCCACCGAGCTGACCCGGGCCCGGTCGGCGCTGTCCGCGGCGAGCGTGGAGCCGGTGGTCCACCAGTCCGGGACGCCGCTCGACCCGCAGAGCGAGGCGCTGCTGGGCTGGGTGGTGCGCGAGGCGGTCACCAACGTCGTCCGGCACAGCCACGCCACCCGCTGCGAGATCACCGTGGAGGGCACCACCGAGCGGGTCCGCCTGACGGTCACGGACAACGGCACCGGCACCGGCACGGGCCCGGATGCCGGCACCGGGGCCGGCGAGGGGGCCGGCCGGCCCCGGGTGCGCGTCGGCGGTACGGGGCTGAAGGGGCTGGCCGAACGCCTCGCGGCGGCGGCCGGCTCCCTCACGGCCGGTCCGGCGCCGCGCGGCGGTTTCACGGTCACCGCGGAACTCCCCGTGGCCGTCGACGGGTTGGTCCCGGCGGCGGTTACGGCGCCCAGGGAGAGCCGGTCGCCCAGCTGACGTCGGCGGCCCAGGAGGTGCTGCTGTCGAAGTCGTTGGAGCCGCCGTTGCTCGCTATGTACAGCGTGTGGTTGTAGTGGCGCAGGTAGCGGGTCGGATAGTTGTACGAGGCGAACGAGGTGCCGGTGCCGCTCTTGCCGGTCTGCGGGCAGAAGGTGGCGTCGGCCCGGAACTGGGCGGTGCCGTCCATGGGCTGCCGGTACAGCCGGTAGTCGAAGTGGCGCAGGAAGTCGCCGGGGTAGTTGCGCGACTCGAAGGAGACGCAGGAGGCGTTGGCGAGCCCGCGGCGCACGATCCAGGTGGCGTCGCCCTTGTCGACGGCCGGGCTGCCCGACGTCACCGTGGAGGTGACGGCCGCGTCGTTCTGGTGGCGGACGTACTCGGTGGTGCAGCAGGCGGTCGTGGCGCGCAGCGAGATCTCGGAGCCCGGGTTCAGCGTGCCGGTGCTGCCGGTCGGGCCGCCGTAACCGACGGAGACGATGTTGGCCTGGACGGCGGCGTCGGCGGCGTCGGTCGGGATGCCGGACGTCATGACGCCCTCGAAGAAGGACCCGATGGAGCCGTTGCTGTTGTCGCCTCCGGTGCCGAGGACGATCGCGCCCTCCTGGTGCATCGGCGAGTAGCCGCTCGCGGTCGGCTCACCGCCGGAATAGGTGGTCGTCAGTCCGCCGGACTGGGCGTTCGCGTATTTCAGGGCGAAATGGTTCTGCCCGTTGTTCTTGAGGAGAGCGGTCACGAACGGCAGCGCTCCGGTGCCGGTATTGGCCGTGTTCCTGCTGTATCCGGCGTCGGACTGGAACAGGCCGTTCTCCAGGTCGGCCTGGACCCAGGGGCCCTGGCCGTAGCAGGGCGCGAACCAGCATTCGGTGCCGAAGTTGATGGCGTCCATGTGGCCGTTGCCGGTGTCCAGGTTGTTGGTCTCGGCGTTGCCGTAGTCGAAGCAGCAGCGGTTGTTGACGTGGGTGCCGGAGGTCACCATGTACATCCCCTCGGCCTGTCCGTTCACGGCGACACCCGAGGTGGAGTTGTCCCGGTAGCCCATGCCGGCGGAGATCTCCAGGCCGTAGACCTGGTGGCCGCCGGCGGTCACCGGCAGGGCGTCCGCGGGCGCCCCGACATCGGCCGCGCCGGCGCCGCCCGCGCCCTCGACGGTGAGGTCGTTGTGGCGCGGGGACTGGTCGTAGATCTCGATGATGATGCAGGTCGTGCCGGAACAGAAGGAGTCCTGGGCGGCGGCGTCGGCGTAGCCGCCGGCGGACAGCAGGCCGATCTTGGTGGTCGCCCCGTCCGAGGCGCGGCGCACCTGGTAGAGCGGGCCGTTGTACGACCCGTACAGCGCCCGGGCCAGGCTGTGCGCGGCGACGCAGGGGGTGCCCGCGGCGCCGTAGATGTCGCAGGGCAGCGAACCGGCGGCGGCGGCCGGGGGCGCGCCGGTGCCGAAGAGCAGGGCGGCCAGGCCGGCGCAGACGGCGAGGACGGACAGGAGGGCGCTTCTGGCACGCCGGGGAGTTCGGGGGGTGCGGGGGGTCCGGGCACCGCGGGGGGTCCGGGGGGTTCGGCGAAACACGGTGTACCTCGTATTCGTCGGGGGCAGTGCGGGGGTTCCTGCGGGTTTTCTGCCTTGTCCGATATCCCGAACGTTGTTCGATCGAAATACCGGACCTGCCCGGCAGGTGGAATACCGGGAATTGCCGAGAAGGCAGGGGCGATTGTTTGCGTACGGTCAAGAGTCGTCAACCCCCGCCGCACGGGAGAAGGGAGATTCTTTAACCGAAGTGAGCCCCGGGAGCGCCCCGTTCGGCACTCCGCCCCCTCGGTCCGGGAGCCCGCCGTAACCTGAGCCCATGAACGAGACACCCCGTGACGAGCGGCCCGCCAGGCGCATCCGGGTGCTCCTCGCCGAGGACCAGGGCATGATGCGCGGCGCCCTCGCCCTGCTGCTCGGCATGGAGGAGGACATCGAGGTCGTGGCGCAGGTGTCCGCGGGCGACGCCATCGTGGACGGCGTGCTCACGCACCGGCCGGACGTGGCCCTGCTCGACATCGAGCTGCCGGGCATCAGCGGGCTGGACGCGGCCGCCCTGCTGCGGGACAAGGCGCCCGGCTGCCGGGTCCTGATCCTCACCACCTTCGGCCGGCCCGGCTACCTGCGCCGGGCCATGGAGGCCGGGGCGGCCGGCTTCCTCGTCAAGGACGGGCCGGTGGAGGAGCTGGCCGGGGCGGTGCGGCGCGTGCTCGGCGGGGAGACGGTGGTCGATCCGGGGCTGGCCGCCGCCGCGCTCACCGCCGGACCCAACCCGCTGACGGCCCGCGAGCGCGAGGTGCTGACGGCGGCGAGGGGCGGGGCGACGGTCGCCGACATCGCCGGCCGGCTCCACCTGTCCGAGTCCACCGTCCGCAACCACCTCTCCTCCGCGATCGGCAAGACCGGCACCCGGAACCGGGCGGAGGCGGCGCGGGAGGCCCGGCAGCAGGGGTGGCTGTAAATCCTGACCCGCCATCAGAAACCCATGGGTCGGTCAAGAATTCATTAGAGGCCCGAAGCAACGGAATAGTTGCCTGCGCATACGAGGTTTACGCAGCACTTATGACACGCGGAAGGCCTCACCCCATGCCAGACACGACGACCGACCAGCCCACCCGGGGAGCGAGCGGGGCCGTGGTCCCGGTGCTCGCCTTCGCGGGCATCGTGGTCGCGGTGATGCAGACCCTGCTCGTGCCGGTCATCAAGGACCTGCCGCAGCTGCTGGGCACCGCCCCCACGAACGCCACCTGGGTGCTCACCTCGACCCTCCTGTCCGGTGCCGTCGCCACCCCGATCATGGGCCGGCTCGGCGACCTGTACGGCAAGCGGCGCATGCTGGTGTTCAGCCTCTCCGTGATGGTGGTCGGCGCCCTGGTCAGCGCGCTCACCAGTGACCTGATCACCATGATCGTCGGCCGTACCCTCCAGGGCTTCGCCATGGGCGCGATACCCCTCGGCATCGGCCTGATGCGCGACATGCTGCCGCGCGAGAAGCTCGGCTCGGCCATGGCGCTGATGAGTTCCTCCATCGGCGTCGGCGGCGGCCTCGCCCTGCCCGCCGCGGCCCTGGTCGCACAGCACTCGGACTGGCACGCCCTGTTCTACGGCGCCGCCGGCCTCGGCGTGCTCGCCATCGCCCTCACCCTCCTCGTCGTCCCCGAGTCCCCCATGCGCGCCCGGGGCACCTTCGACGTGCTCGGCGCGGCCGGCCTGTCCGTCGGCCTGGTCCTCCTCCTCCTGCCGATCACCAAGGGCAGCGACTGGGGCTGGTCCTCCGGCACGACGCTCGGCCTGTTCGCCGCGGCCGTCGCCGTCCTCCTGCTGTGGGGCGTGTACGAGCTGCGCATCCAGGCACCCCTCGTCGACCTGCGCACCACCGCCCGGCGCGAGGTACTGCTCACCAACCTCGCCTCGATCATGGTCGGCGTCAGCTTCTACGTCGTCTCACTGGTCCTGCCCCAGCTGCTCCAGCTGCCCAGCGCGACCGGCTACGGCCTCGGGCAGTCCATGGTCGTCGCGGGCCTGTGCGTGGCCCCGCTGGGCCTGACGATGATGTTCACGGCACCGGTCTACGCCCGCCTGTCCGCCCGCTACGGCCCCAAGGTCACCCTCATCCTCGGCATGCTGATCATCGCCATCGGCTACGGCGGCGGTCTCGGCCTGATGGACGCGGCCTGGCAGACGATCATCACCTCCGTGATCCTCGGCGCGGGCATCGGCCTCGCCTACTCCTCGCTGCCCGCGCTCATCGTCGGCGCGGTACCCGCCTCGGAGACCGGCGCGGCCAACGGCCTCAACACCCTCATGCGCTCCATCGGTACGTCGGTCTCCAGCGCCGTCATCGGCATGGTGCTGGCCAACACCGCGCACAACGTGGGCGGCCTCGCCGTCCCGACCATGCACGGCTTCCGCGTCTCCTTCCTGATCGCCACGGCCGCCGTCGCGGTCGGCCTGCTGCTCGCCCTCTTCCTGCCGAAGGCTCCGCGGCCGGCCCAGCACACCCAGCTGCGCGCCAGCAGCGAGGAGGACACGAACCTGGAGCGCGCCGAGCAGGTGCTGCGGGGCTTCAGGGGGCGGGTGCTGGACGCCGGTGGCACGCCGGTCGCCCGGGCCACGGTCACCCTGATCGACCGCCGGGGCCGGCAGGCGGGCGCCACGGTCTCCGGGGAGGACGGCTCCTACGCCCTCGCGGTGCCGGCGCAGGGCGCGTACGTACTCGCCGCGAAGGCGGCCGGGCATGGGCCGCTGGCCTCGTCGGCGACCCACTCCGGTGAGGAACGGGCCGTCGACCTGGACCTTGCTCTGCCGGGGGCTTCGGTCAGCGCGTAGCGCTCCGCTGGGGGGCGCGGGTGCTCTACGGGGGTGCCACGGGGTTGTAGGGCGACTGCGGCTCGGGGGTGGCTGGGCGCGCCGTTCCCCGCGGCGCCCCTGCCGGGGGTGGGCGGGTGCGCTGCGGGGGGTGGCGGGTGAGGTTGTACGGCGGCTGCGGCTCAGGTGTGGCTGGGCGCGCCGTTCCCCGCGCCCCTTCCGGGGCGTCCGTGTTCGGTGGGCGGGTGGGTGCGCTTCACGGGGTGCCACGGGGGTCTGGTGGCGGCTGCGGCCCGGTTGTGGCTGGGGGCGCCGTTCCCCGCGCCCCTTCGGGGGCGTTGTGCTACCCCCTGTCCGGTCGGTAGGGGGGATGCGGGAGCATGGGGTGGATCGTTGCGTGAGTGAGAGGTTGAGCATGGGCGCCGTACCCCGTCCGGAGATCCTGGCCGCGTTCGAGGGGGCCAAGGGGTTCATGCCCGTGGACGAGGGGCTGGCGCTGTACGCGGCGGCGGTGGAGGCGGGGCGGCTGGGGCTGCCGCTGCTGGAGGTCGGCACGTACTGCGGGCGGTCCACCGTGCTGCTCGCCGACGCGGCCCGCGCGGCCGGGGTCGGTGCGCTGACCGTCGACCACCACCGGGGCAGCGAGGAGCAGCAGCCCGGCTGGGACTACCACGACCCGGAGACGGTCGACCCCGAGGTCGGCGTGATGGACACGCTCCCCGCCTTCCGGCGCACGCTCTTCCGGGCGGGCCTGGAGGAGCATGTGATCGCGCTCGTCGGCCGCTCCCCGCAGATCGCGCGGATCTGGAACTCCCCGCTCGGCCTGGTGTTCGTCGACGGCGGCCACACCGACGAGCACGCCACGGCCGACTACGAGGGCTGGGCGCCGCACGTGGCCGAGGGCGGCCTGCTCGCCATCCACGACGTCTTCCCGGACCCCGAGGACGAGTTCACCGGCCAGGCGCCGTACCGCGTGTATCTGCGGGCGCTGGACTCGGGGGCGTTCACGGAGGTGTCGGTGACCGGCTCGCTGCGGGTCCTGCGGCGAACGGGCACGGGGATCTGAGCTCCCGGTTAGAGTCGCAGACGTGTCGTACGCAGGCCCGGACCTCGATCCCCCGCAGCCCCGCCGGCCCCGGCGCGGCCCGCTGACCGTGGCGCTCGCCGCACTGGTGCCCGGTGCGCTGCTCGGCTGGGTGGTGTACGAGGCGGTGGGCGGCGGTCCGGGCGGCCGGGACGGCAAGGCCTCCCCCGCGCCGGCCCCGCACGGCTCCGAGGTGTCCTCCTCCCCGTCCGCACCGACCGCCCCGCCCGGCACCGGCGGCACGGCGGACGGCAGCGGCCCGCTCGAGGGGAAGGTCATCGTCATCGACCCGGGACACAACCCGGGCAACTTCCGGCACACGGCCGAGATCGGCCGCTCGGTGGACATCGGCACCCACCGCAAGGAGTGCGACACCACCGGCACGTCCACCAACGACGGTTACGCGGAGGCCCGGTTCACCCTGGACCTGGCGCACCGGCTGCGGGAGCTGCTCGAACGGCAGGGCGCCACCGTGAAGTTGACGCACGACGGGGACAGCCCGGCCTGGGGACCGTGCGTGGACGAGCGGGCCCGGATCGGGAACACCGCGCGCGCGGACGCGGCCGTCTCCCTGCACGCCGACGGCTCCGCACCCGGCAACCGCGGCTTCCACGTCATCCTGCCCGGGTCCGTGCACGCCGGTGCGGCGGATACCCGCGCCATCGTCGGCCCGTCCCACGACCTGGGGACGCGCATCGCGGGCGGTTTCCTGCGGGCGACGGGCGAGCCGCCGTCCAACTACCTCGGTGAAGGTACCGGTCTGGTCACGCGGACGGACCTGGGCGGTCTCAATCTGTCAACGGTTCCCAAGGTGTTCCTCGAGTGCGGCAACATGCGCGATAGCAAGGACGCGGCACTGCTGACAAGCGGCGCCTGGCGGCAGAAGGCGGCGCGGGGGATCTCCGAGGGAATCGTGGGGTTCCTGCGTCGGTCCTGACCGGCGGGCGGATCCGGCCGTACGGCCCGATCTTGTGAACGATAGTGTCTACCGACGACGAGACGACCTACGAAGGACCTGAAGTGAATATCCGCTCCCTCACTAGAGGCGACGGCGTGGTGATCGGAGCAGCGGTGGTGCTGTTCATCGCGTCGTTTCTCGACACGTTCGACACCGGCAGCGACAGCACCAGCGCCTGGGACAACCTGGGCCTCGTGATGAGCATGTACGTCGGCGGCATCATCGGCGCGGTCCTGATCGTCGTCGCCCGCGCGCTGCCGCAGCCGCGCAAGGTCATCGGCTTCGACCTCGGCCAAGTGGGCGTCATCCTCACGGTGTTCGCCGCGTGGACCGCGTTCTGGTCGATCCTCGACCCGCTGGGCGCCTTCGACGACTTCGACCGGTTCGACGTCGGCGCGGGCGCCGGACTGGTCCTGGGGCTCATCGCCGCTCTGCTGCTGGCCGCGGCCGCCATCGCCACGCCCCTGGTGCCCGCCCTCCAGGCCGCCCTGGTCCCGGCTCCCAAGCCGGCCGCCCCGCAGCCCTACGGCGCCCAGCCGCCCGGCGGTTACGGCTACCCGGGTGCCCAGCCGCAGCAGCCGTACGGTGCTCAGCCGCAGCCGGGTCAGCCGTTCGGGCAGCAGCAGCCGGCCGCCCCGCAGGGCGCTCCGGCACCGCAGCCTGCGGCCGGGGACTTCTCCCCGTTCTGGTTCGCCGTGCCGGTGGCCCGCCCGCTGTTCGCGGAGGACGGCTCGCCGAACCAGATCGCCGAACTGGCGCCGGGTACCTGGTACCTGGCCGTGGAGCAGCGCGGTGCCGCGCTGATCGCGCAGACCCAGGACGGCCGTCGTGGTGTGCTCCAGGACAGCTCGGGCATCCAGCGCGGCTGAGCCGTACCCCCGTACCGCACGGCCCCTCGCCCTCGTGGCGGGGGGCCGTCGCCGTACGGCCGTACCTGGAAGGCGTTGACGAGGTGTCCGTTACGGTCAGCCGCCGGACAGCTGGGAGGCGGAGGGCACCTTGTTCTCGACCGGTGCGCCGGCGCTCTTGCCCGCGCCCTTGACCTTGTTGATGATGTCGTCGAACGAGCCGGCCGCGCCCTCGTCACCCTTGCGGAGCTTGGACGGCAGGCTCTTCAGGGATTCGATGCCGGCGGACAGCGGTGCGAGGGCCTTGGACAGCGCCGGGTCGGCCTGGGCGTTCTTCTTGGCCGCCTTGAGCCTGTTGTAGGTGAACAGGCCGGCGACTCCGGCCTTCACCAGGGCCAGCTTGCGGCCGTGGGCGCCCTTCTTGAACTTGCCGGCCTTCCAGGGCTTCACGATCCACTGGTAGGTGGCGCCTGCGGCGAGCCCCGCGTCCAGCACGAACCGCGTCTTGGCGAACTTGCGCTTCTCCGTGGACGTGCTGGGGCTGGGGGTGGGACTCTCGGCGGCGGGGACGGCCTGGGTCGCCGCGCTGTTCTTCGTCGTGCTCTTCCCGTCGCTTCCGCAGGCGGTGGAACCGGCGAGCAGGGCGCAGCACAGGGTGAGCGCCACGGCGAGGCGCCGCATCGGTACGGGCACGAGATCCTCCGGACGTGTCTCCCCGAGCGGTTGGCTTCCTCCGGCAGCCTCTCCCGGGAAGCCCGGACGCGCCACCCGGGGGACGCCGTCCGGGTTTCACCGCCCGCCGCCCGGCAATCCGCAAGGCATGTCCCCTAGATATCGCAACGGTGCGAATCAGGCCGGGACGGTCATCGCGATCGTCGCCGACGTCATGGCCTTCATCCTCGGCCTGTGGATCCTGATGTACCTGTTGGACGCGAACCGGGCGAACAGCCTGGTGCAGTTCGTCCATGACGCGGCCTCCTGGCTGGCAGGCTGGTCGCACGACCTGTTCACCTTCGACGAGGCGTGGGCCCGGGTGGTCGCCGGGTACGGCCTGGCCGCGGTCGTCTACCTCTTCGTGGGCCACGCCATCGCCAACCGCATGAGCCGGCACTGACCCCGTCCCCGCACGGCCCGCGCACCGCCCCCGGCGGGGCTCAGCCCGGTGACGAGGCCGCCCACGATGCCGGTGACCAGGCCCAGTTCGGCCGGGACACCCGAGGCGACGGCCACGCCCACGCACAGCGGCAGC
>NZ_JBEXRO010000030.1:0-78948 GCF_040613095.1 Streptomyces sp. NPDC006309
GCCCGGCGATCTCGTCGTTCGACAGTCCCAGTGCGACAAGCCCCACGACGTCGCGTTCCCGTCGCGTCAGCCCCGCTCAGCAGCGGGGCGCACGGCCGTGTCCGGGTCCGGGTCCCTCGCTCACCGTCCGCTCAATCGAGGCGCGCGTCCGCGTACACCACCTCGAACTCCTCCAGGCCGACCACGTCCACGTGCGCCTTCGCCGTCGCCGCGTGGCGCGCGCCGGCCATGGCCGCGCGCGAGGCGGCCAGGCAGGTACGGTCGGTGAACAGGGCCCCGGCGACGCCCCGGCCCCCCTCGCGGTCGATCAGCAGCGAGATCCTGGCCAGTCCCGGAAGGGACTCGGCCCGGGGTACCACCGTCGACCGGAACGTGTCGATGACCAGGTCCGCGTCCGGGGGGTCGAACTCCAGCCGGGTGACGCGCAGTCCGCCGCCCTGGAGGGGGTGTGCGAGGTGGTGGACCACCGCGGCCTCGTAGGCGGCTACCGCGACCGTTCCCGCGAAGGGCTCCAGGAGTCCCGCACGCCGCTCGCGCATCACCTCGTCGCTGTTCCGGCGCGCCTCCTCGGTCTCCCACCAGCTCGCGGTGAAGATCTTGCCGAGGACCCGGTCCGCGAACACACTCGCCCCGCGGTATCCGGGGCGTTCCTCCAGCAGGTCCCGTCCCTGACTGTTCAGGGACCGTACGGCCGTGCCGAGCAGGGCCGGATCGCCGGTCGCGTACACCGTGCGCACGAACATGAGCCTCGCCTCCCGAGGGCTGTGGCCGCCCGGCACCGCCGGACAGGTGCAGCACATCCGACCCCTCCAGTCTCACGGGTGGGGCAAAACCCCGCAATGCGCACGGGATTCAGCCGTTCGCCACCCAGCGCTTGACGCGGGCATGGCGGCCGGGCACGGTGGAGGACATCTGGTAAGGAAACTTTCCTAACAGAAAGGTCCCTCCCATGCGCCTCCGCTCCCTGACCCTGGCCGCGGCCTCCGGCACCGCCCTGCTCGCCGCCGGACTCCTGCCCGCGCACGCCTCCGCCGTCCCCACGCCCAGGTCGGCGCAGGAGGGCACGGTCAGCGCCGCCGACCTGCTCTCGAAGGTGACGTCCTGTTCCCAGGTCTCCAACGGCAAGTACCAGACCGACGAGGAGACGTCGGCCACCGTCCCCGTGTGCGGCAAGAACGGCGCGGTGTTCTGGAAGGCCGACCTGGACATCGACTGCGACGGCCAGCGCACCACCAACTGCAACGAGGACCGCGACCCCTGGTACCAGGACGACACCGCCTTCCACCAGTCCGACGGCAAGCCGCTCAAGGCGGAGACGCTGCCGTACATCGTCGTGCCCAGCACCAGCGGCATCTGGAACTACTCCAACGCCGGCATCAAGGGCGGCGGCGTGGTCGCCGTCATCTACAACAACAAGGTCGAGTACGCCGTCGTCGGCGACACCGGCCCCACGAAGATCATCGGCGAGGCCTCGTACGCCACCGCCAAGGCGCTCGGCATCGACCCCGACCCGGCCACCGGCGGCGCCGACTCGGGCGTGACCTACATCCTGTTCAAGAACTCCAAGGTCTCCCCCATCGAGAGCCACAGCGCCGCGGTCAGCCTCGGCAACCAGCTGGCCCAGCAGTTCCTGTCGAACAACTGACACCACCCGCCGTCTGCGGGGTGTCAGACGGGCCGTACCCCGGCGTGCACCGTGTAGGCGCCCAGGACTAACAGGTCCGGCCGCAGGTGCACGCTCGCCGGGTCGGAGGGGTCGAGCAGCCGGTCGAGGGTGGCCCGGTCCCCGGCGTCGAGGGCGTCGCCGAAACCGTCGCGCAGCCGGGACAGGTGCGCGGCGACGTAGGCGCGGGTCCGGCCGGCGGCCGGGGCGGGCAGGTCGAGCAGGAAGGTGCGGGTACGGGTGCGCCCGAGGCCGGCGGCCCTCAGCAGGGCGGGCCAGTCCTCGGTCTCGGTGGCCGAACCGGGCAGGTCGGCCCGCATCCGCGCGAACCACTCCTCCTCCAGCGCGTCCAGCCGCGCCTGTAGTCCGGGACGGCCGATGCCGATGTCCCGGGGCAGGAAACGGGAGGGCAGGCCGCCCTCGAGCAGGGCCAGCGTGCCGCCGGGGGCGAGCCGCCCGGCGAACGCCGTGAGCCCGGCACGCTGGTCGCCGAGGTGGTGCAGGCTGCGGCTGGCCCACAGCAGGCCGGCAGGGCGGTCCAGCTCGTCGAGTACGCCGGGCAGTTCACCGGCGAGCGTGCCGAAGCGGTCGGCGACGCCCTGGCGGGCGGCCCGGGCCCGGGCACGCTCCAGCAGCGGTGCGGCGCCGTCCACGGCGACGACCCGGGCGCCGGGGAAGGCCTCGGCGAACAGGCAGGAGACGACTCCGGGACCGCTGCCCGCGTCCACGATCAGGCCCGGCTCGGTCACCTCTTCCGCGAGCCACGCCATGGCCTGCTCGTACACGGGGGTGAACAGCTCCGCCTGTGTCTCCAGCAGGGGGCCCAGCTCGTTCCAGTCGAGGTCCGTGCCGTGCCCGTGGCCGTGGCCGTGCTGATGGGCGGTGCCGTGGTGGTCGTGGTGGTCGTGCGCCATGGTGGTCAGCCTCTCTTCCGGATGCGGTCAGCGTGCGACGGCACACCGGACGAGGGCCACCCATGTTGCCGATACGGCAAAAACCGGGTGCGCCGCCGGGGCCCGGCCGACGAGACCGGACCCCGGCGGATCCTCATCCGGCTACGGAAGCGCCGGGTACGCGTTCTGCATCAGCTGCTGGAACTGGGCGGAGAACCAGTGCCCGGCCAGCGGCGCGTTCGGCAGCGCGCCCGAGGGGCTGTTGCCGTTGCGGCCGTTGCCGCCGTAGGTGGGGTCGCACATCCGGTCGAAGCCCTTGCCCTCGTCGTTGGTGATGGCGGAGCTGGCGCCGTCCGACTCCCCCGGGGGCTTCACCCACACGTAGGCGTCGATCCCGGCCGCGGGGGCCGCGGTCGGCCGCTCACCGAGACCGGCACCGCTCTGGTTGCACCAGTTGCCGACGTGGATGCGCCGGTCGGTGCGGCTGCCGTTGACGTAGTCGTCGACGGAGGTCAGCGGGCCGGACTTGGTGGGCCGGGCGGCGCCGCCCCAGCCGTTGCGGGAGGTGTCGATCAGCATGCCGAGACCGGAGTTGAAGCCGACCGAGACCAGCTTGTCCCGCAACCCCTGGGCGAAGGACTGCTCGTCCACGTACTGGTTCCAGTCCACCCACTTCGACTGGCGCACGGTCTGCCCGTTCACGCTGTCGGTGACCTTGAAGTACGGCTCCTTGGTGGCGCTGTAGTTGGCGGTGTTGACGATGAAGCCGGTGACGTCGTTCACGCTGGCGCCGTTGGTCGTGGCGACCTTGTAGAACTCCTGGGCGGCCGGGCCGAGGTTGGTGTCCCAGCCGAGCCAGCCGTGGTGGCCGGCGTCGATGTAGTTGTAGACGTTCGGGATGGCGCCCAGCTTGTCCAGGGCGTAGCTGACGCCCTTCTCGTAGTTGCCGTTGGCCTTCATGGTCGCGCAGGCGTCGGTGCTGCCGGCGGTGCCGCCGGCGTTGGTGGTGAGGTTGGGCAGCGAGTCCGGTTCGATGACGGTGGCGATGCGCAGGCCCGCGTACTTGGCGTCGGCCAGGATGGACGCGATCGGGTCGATGTACTGCGACTTGTACTTGTCGATGTCGTTCGGGCCGAGCTCGCCGTTGGAGGCGAGGGCGGCGCAGTCCCGGCCGGGCAGGTCGTAGATGACCAGCTGGACGACGAGGTTGCCGGAGCCCTTCTGCTTCAGGGCCTCGTCCAGATGGGCGCGCAGGCCCATGCTGCCGCTGACCCCGTTGATGGTGGCGATCCGGTCGAGCCAGACCGCGGTGGGCTGGTTGGAGACGCGGCTGCCGCCCGGTTCCGCGGCGGCCTTGGCGGACCACTCCGGGTTCACGTAGACCTTGGCGCCGGTGTAGGGGTTGTCGGCGCGGCTGCCGGTGTCCCCGCCGCCTCCGCCGCCCGTACTGCCCCCGGTGTCCCCGCCGGTGCTGCCACCGGTGGTGCCGCCGGTGCTGCCGCCGGTGCTGCCACCCGTGTCCCCGCCGGTGCTGCCGCCGGTGCTGCCACCGGTAGTGCTGCCACCGGTGCCGCCGTCGGCGTTGCAGGTGACGCCGTCGAGCGTGAAGGTGGCGGGGACGGCGTTGGTGCCGCTGTAGGTGCCGTTGAAGCCGAAGCTGACCGAACCGCCGGTCGCGAGCGAGCCGTTGTAGCTCTCGTTGGCAGCGGTGACCGCGGTGCCGCTCTGGGTGAGCTTGGCGTTCCAGCCGCTGGTGACCTTCTGGGTGCCGCCGTACGACCACTTCACCGCCCAGCTGGACTTGGCGGCGGCGTTGTTGGTGACGGTCACGGCGGCGGTGAAGCCGGTGTCCCACTGGCTCTGGATCTTGTAGTCGACCGTGCAGGGCACGGCGGCGGCGGTGTCGGCGGAACCGGCCGGCAGGGCCGCGAACGCCGTCCCGGAGGCTCCGGCGAGCAGGCCGAGGGCCACCAGCAGTGTTGTTCGGGTACGGCTCATGGGTGCGGGTTTCCTTCTTCCGTGGGTGCGGGGCTCAGGGGTTCAGGGCGCGCAGGTGGTCACGCAGCCCGGCGCCGTACGCGGTGGGTGTGCCGTCGTAGGCGGAGATGAGGGACGGCCCGGAGGAGCAGTCCCAGGTGTTCCAGGTCCAGCCCAGGTAGGACAGGCCGTGGTCGTCGAACCACTTCATGACCTGGTCGACGAACCCGTGCGAGCAGGTGTTCTCACCTATCTCCCCGGCGATCAGCGGCACTTGGGCCGCCACCGGGGCGAGCGTGGAGTTCCAGCAGCTCTCGGTCGAGCAGGTGTTGAAGTTGTAGACGTGGTAGGCGGCGGCGAGATTGTCGGCCGGGTCGGTGGGCCGGTACGCCGCCCACTGGCTGAGGTCGTTCGAGTAGGCCAGACCGCCGGCCATGACGACGTTCTTGGCTCCGGTGCCGCGGACGCTGTCGACCAGGTCCTGCATGCCGGCCACCTCGTAGGAGATCCCGGGGCAGGTGCCCCCGTCCCGCCAGCACTTCCAGGCGTCCGCGGCAGTGCTGGTCGCCCGGTCCGGGTACGGCTCGTTGAACAGGTCGAACACGGCGGCCCGGTCGTCCTTGAAGGTGTTCGCCACCGACGCCCAGAACGACGGGCTGTACTGCATGTCGGGCATCGGCTTCTGGCAGGTGGCGTGCACGTCGGAGCAGCCCGCCGAGTTCCCGGTGTACTGGCCGTAGGTCCAGTGCAGGTCCAGGATCGGCGTCATGCCGTGCGCCTCGACGCGGGCCACCAGCTCCTTCACGGCGGTGATGTAGTTGGCGCCGGCGTACTCGGGTTTGACGTTGGCGAGACCCAGCCAGCACTCCTCGTTGAGCGGGATGCGGACCGCGTTCGCCTTCCAGTCGGCGATCGCCTTGACGGCCGCGTCGTCCACGGGGCCGTCCCAGATGCCGTAGCCCTGCACGCACATGAACTCGCCGCCGGACCGGTTGACGCCGAGCAGACGGCGGGTCCGGCCGTCGGCGTCCACGAGTTTGCTGCCGGAGACGTGCAGTGCGGGCGCGGTGCCGCCGGACGGGGGTGGCGTCGTCGGTGGCGGGGTCGTGGGGGGTGGGGTCGTCGGTTCGGTGTCCACGTTGCAGGTCGTGCCGTTGAGCTTGAACACGGTGGGCGTGGCGTTGCTCCCCGACCAGGAGGCGAGGAACCCGGCGCTGACGCTCGCGCCGGTGCCGAGCCCGCCGTTCCAGCTCTCGCCGGCAGCGGTCACGGTGGTGCCGGACTGGGACCATGAGGCGTTCCAGCCCTGCGTGACCTTCTGCCCGCCGGCGAGGTCGAAGGTGAGCTTCCAGCCGCTCAGCGCGGCGCGGTTGTTGGTGATCTTCACCGACCCCTGGAAGCCGTTGTCCCACTGGCTGGTGACGGAGTACTCCACCGAGCACGCGGGCGTGGCTCCCTGGGCCGACACCACCGGGACGATCGCGCTCGTGACGAGCGCGATCGCACCGGAGGCGGCTAGAAGTACTGAACGCGGGGGGTGTCGCATGAGCGACTCCTTGCAGTTTGGCGCGCCGTGACGGACGCGTCGACTGAATGGAATCGCTCCCACTGGTGCGATGGAAGGTAGCGCCAACTCGCCGCCGTGCCCAGGGGAGTTGCTCGACTTTTCTCCAACCGGTCCAGTCGAATCTTTTCGATTCTTCAAGCATCTTGACCGCCCCCGCCCGCATCCCCACTATGGGAGCGCTCCCACTGGTTCAAGCCTTGACTTCTTCCCGAGCCGCACGCCGCAAGGAGGAACCAGCACCATGGATCCCGGACGGAAGAGCAGAGCCGGGCGGCGGTGGTGGACCGCGGTCGCCGCCGCGTTCGCCCTGCCGCTGTCGATGCTCGCCACCGGCACGGAGACCGCCCACGCGGCCACCGTGCAGTGCAGCGTCGACTACAAGACCAACGACTGGGGCTCCGGCTTCACCGCCGAGCTCACCCTCACCAACCGTGGCACCGCCGCCCTCGACGGCTGGACGCTGACCTACGGCTACACGGGCAACCAGAAGCTGTCCAACGGCTGGAACGGCACGTGGTCCCAGTCCGGCCAGACGGTCACCGTGAAGAACGCCTCGTACAACGGCACCGTCGCCGCGGGCGCCGCCGTCACCACCGGCGCCCAGTTCACCTACAGCGGCACCAACACCGCCCCCACGTCCTTCGCGGTCAACGGCACCTCCTGCACCGGCGCCCACCAGCCGCCGGTGACCGTGCTGACCAGCCCGAGCGCGGGCGCGGTCTACACCCAGGGCGAGGCGGTGCCGCTCGCGGCGACCGCGGCGGCGGCCGACAACGCGACGATCGGCAAGGTGGAGTTCTACGACGACACCACGCTGCTGGGCACGGACACGAGCGCGCCCTACTCGCTCTCGGTCTCCAGCCTGGCCGCGGGCAGCCATTCGCTGGTGGCGAAGGCGTACGACAGCCTGGGCGCGTCCGCCGCGTCCACCCCCGTGGGCATCACGGTCGCCTCCGGGCCCGCCGTGGTCGCCTCGCCCTCCCAACTTGGCGTGCAGCAGGGCAAGTCGGGCACGTTCTCGGTGAAGCTGTCGACGCAGCCGAGCGCGAACGTGACGGTGAGCACCGCCCGTACCGACGGCAACGCGGGCCTGTCCGTGACGGCCGGTTCCGCACTGACCTTCACCCCGTCGAACTGGAACACCGCGCAGCCGGTGACCATCACGGCGGACTCCTCCGGCACCGGCGGCGCGACCTTCACCGCGTCGGCCACCGGGCACACCAAGGCGACGGTCACGGTCACGGAGCTGCCCGCGTCGAAGGCGTACGACGCCCGCTTCCTGGATCTGTACGGAAAGATCACCAACCCGGCTAACGGTTACTTCTCCCCCGAGGGCGTTCCGTACCACTCGGTGGAGACGCTGATCGTGGAGGCCCCGGACCAGGGCCATGAGAGCACGTCGGAGGCGTACAGCTACCTGCTGTGGCTCCAGGCGATGTACGGCAAGGTCACCGGTGACTGGTCGAAGTTCAACGGCGCGTGGGACGTCATGGAGAAGTACATGATCCCCACCCACGCCGACCAGCCGACGAACTCCTTCTACAACGCCTCCAAGCCGGCGACGTACGCACCCGAGGCGGACACGCCGAACGAGTACCCGGCGAAGCTCGACACGTCCGTGCCGGTGGGCACGGATCCGATAGCCGGCGAGCTGAAGAGCGCGTACGGCACGGACGACGTCTACGGGATGCACTGGATCGAGGACGTGGACAACGTCTACGGCTACGGTGACGAGCCCGGCAAGTGCGAGGCCGGACCGACGGCCACCGGACCGTCGTACATCAACACCTTCCAGCGCGGGCCGCAGGAGTCCGTCTGGGAGACGGTGCCGCAGCCGACCTGCGACGCCTTCAAGTACGGCGGGAAGAACGGCTACCTGGACCTGTTCACCGGCGACTCCTCCTACGCCAAGCAGTGGAAGTACACCGACGCCCCGGACGCGGACGCGCGCGCCGTGCAGGCCGCGTACTGGGCCGACGTGTGGGCGAAGGCGCAGGGCAAGGGCGGTGACGTCGCCACGACCGTGTCCAAGGCCGCGAAGATGGGCGACTACCTGCGGTACGCGATGTACGACAAGTACTTCAAGAAGATCGGCAACTGTGCCGGACCCTCGTCCTGCGCCGCCGGCACCGGCAAGGACGCCTCGCACTACCTGCTGTCCTGGTACTACGCCTGGGGCGGCGCCAACGACACCAGCGCCGGCTGGGCCTGGCGGATCGGCTCCAGCCATGTCCACGGCGGCTACCAGAACCCCCTGGCCGCGTACGCGCTCAGCTCCTACGCCGACCTGAAGCCCAAGTCGGCGACGGGCGCCTCCGACTGGAGCAAGTCGCTCCAGCGGCAGCTGGAGTTCTACCAGTGGCTCCAGTCGTCCGAGGGCGCGATCGCGGGCGGCGCGACCAACAGCTGGCAGGGCCGGTACGCGACCCCGCCGGCGGGCACGTCCACCTTCTACGGCATGTACTACGACGAGGCTCCCGTCTACCACGACCCGCCGTCCAACCAGTGGTTCGGCTTCCAGGCGTGGTCGATGGAACGGGTCGCCGAGTACTACCAGCAGACCGGGAACGCCCAGGCGAAGGCGGTCCTCGACAAGTGGGTGAAGTGGGCGCTGTCCAAGACCACGGTCAACCCGGACGGCACCTTCAAGATCCCCTCCACCCTCCAGTGGTCGGGGCAGCCCGACACCTGGAACGCGTCGAGCCCCGGCTCCAACAGCGGGCTGCACGTGACGGTCGCCGACTACACCGAGGACGTCGGCGTGGCCGCCGCGTACGCCAAGACCCTGACGTACTACGCCGCCAGGTCCGGTGACGCGACCGCCAAGTCCACGGCGAAGGCGCTGCTGGACGGCATGTGGAACAACCACCAGGACAGCCTGGGCATCGCCGTCCCCGAGACCCGCAGCGACTACAGCCGGTTCAACGACAGCGTGTACGTGCCGAGCGGCTGGACCGGCACCATGCCGAACGGCGACGCGATCAACTCCTCGTCCACGTTCGCCTCGCTGCGGTCCTTCTACAAGAGCGACCCGAACTGGTCGAAGGTCGAGGCCTACCTCAAGGGCGGCGCCGCGCCCGTGTTCACGTACCACCGGTTCTGGGCCGAGGCGGACATCGCCATGGCCATGGGCTCGTACGCGGAGCTGCTCGAATAGTCCCCGCTGACGCTCCGCGTGCACGGCCCCGTCACCGGACGACGGGGCCACCCGGCCGGGCGGCCACCACCCGCACAGGTGGCCGCCCGGTCCGCGCGTCCGCCCGCCCCCGGACGCGCCACGATTCCCCCCCGTGACGCCCGCCGTCCTCCCGGGGCCGTCCCGGTCCGTCAGTCGCCGTCGCTCACGCGGAAGTGGCCGGGGCGTTCGTGGGCCGGCGGTTTCCGGAAGGCCAGTAAGCCGAAGCGCGGGTCGGGGCGCGGGCGGTCCTGGTCCGGGAGTCCGGCCAGCCGTGCGGCGAACTCCTCGGTGCGCGGCTCGCCCGGCGGCAGCAGGGTGAACCAGCCGCGGCGCAGGTCGGCGATGGTGCTGCGGGGGCTGCGGCCCTGTCCGGCGCCGCGGAACGCGGTGCGGCCGGCCGGCCGGAACCCCTGCCGGACGGCGTGGGCCGTCACGGCGCCGGGGGCGTCCGCGGCGGGGCGGCGCGGGCGGGCGGCGAGGACGGCGTCGATGTCGCTGCCGACGTCGTGCGCGGCGGCCTTGTCCACGGTGGTGACGTACGTCCCGCCGGGCCGCAGCACGCGCGCGCACTCGGCGACCACCGCCCGCACGTCCTCCGGGTCGTGCAGCAGGTGCAGCAGCCAGACGGTGACGACGGCGTCGAAGGTGCCGGCGCGGAAGGGCAGCCGGCGGCCGTCGGCCCGGACGATCGCGCCGGGCAGCCGGGCCGCGGCCCTGCGCACCATGGCCGGGGTGGCATCCACGCCCGTCACCCGCGATTCCGGGCGGACGGCGGCGAATCGCCTGGTCACGATTCCGGTGCCGCAGGCGACGTCCAGGAGGCGGCCCGGACCGCCCGGTATCAGACCGAGGACGGCTTCCGCGGCAGCCGCGGCGCGGGCCTCGCCGCCGCGCAGGGCGTCGTAACGGCCGGCTTCCTTCTCGTAGTCCAGCACATCGCTCAGTGTGCTCCGTGGCCCGGCGCGATGTCCTCCACCCTGCGGGCGAGAGCGAAGTCCTTCGCGGTCACGGCGCCGCCCGCGCTGTGGGTGTGCACGGCGAGGGACACGCTGTGGTAGCCGAGGGTGAGGTCGGAGTGGTGGTCCAGCTCGTCCTGGACGGCGGCGATGTGCACGACCAGCGCCGCCGCCGCGACATGCGAGGGGAGCCGGTAGGAGCGGGTCAGCCGGTCACCGTCGGCCGACCAGCCGGGCAGTTCGGTGAGCCGGTCCTCGATCTCCTGCTGCGACAGCGGTTCCACGGCCATGGCCGGGCTCCCTTCGTGAGGTGCGGGGTGCCGGACACGGGTCCGGCGGTCCAGCGTGCCACGGGGGCGGGGGGCGCGGTACGGCGACGCGTCGGGACCGGCGCGTCCGCCGTTCGATGCCCTCCGCCGTCCTCGACTAGGGTCGGCGGTATGACGATCGTCGCGTCGAGCCCGACCGCCTCCGCCGCCGCCCTCCCGGGCAAGGGGGCCGGGCCGTTGCTGCGCGCCTGGCGGGAGCGGCGCCGGATCTCCCAGCTGGAGCTGGCGCTGCGCGCCGACTCCTCCGCCCGGCACATCAGCTTCATCGAGACCGGGCGGTCCCGGCCGAGCGAGGAGATGGTGCTGCGGCTCGCCGAACAACTGGACGTGCCGGTACGGGAGCGCAACTCCCTTCTGCTGGCGGCCGGTTACGCCCCGCGCTATCCGGAGACCCCGCTGGACGACCCGGCGCTGGACGCGCTGCGTGACGGCATGGAACGCCTCATCCGGGGCTACGAGCCCTACCCCGCGCTGGTGGTCGACGCCGGGTACACGGTCGTCGCCGCGAACCGGGGCATCGCGATGCTGCTGGAGGGCGTGCCGGAGGAGCTGACGGCACCGGCGCCGAACGCGATGCGGCTGACCCTGCACCCCGAGGGGCTGGCGCCGCGCATCCGGAACCTGCGCGAGTGGCGCGGGCACCTGCTGGCGCAGATGGAGCGGGAGATCGCCCTGCACCGCTCGGACCGGCTCCGCGCCCTGTACGAGGAGGTGGCGGCGTACCCGGTGCCCGAGGAGCCGCCCGGCGCCGAACCGGCCGCACCTGTCCCGTACTTCGCGCTGCCCCTGCGCATCGAGCACGACGGCCGGATCCTGTCGTTCGTGTCCTCGATCTCGACGTTCAACACGCCGATGGACGTCACGGTCGCCGAACTCGCCATCGAGACGTTCCTGCCGGCGGACCCGGCGACCGCCAAGTACCTGCACACACTGGTCGGCTGAGCCGTCCTCCCGGCCGCCGGCCGCCCCGGGGGCGGGTACGGGACGGCGGCACATGACAGACTGCTGCCCGCGTACGTCGGTCGCAGGGGAGGGGCGTGGCGTGAGTGAGCGGCGGGCCGCGCCCACGGTGGGTCAGGTGGTGCTCGGCAAACGGCTTCAGGAACTGCGCGAGGCGGCGGGGCTCAGCCGTGAGGAGGCCGCCCGCGTCCTGAGGGTGGCGTCGGCGACCGTACGGCGGATGGAGACGGCCGAGGTCGCGCTGAAGATCCCTTACGTGCAGGTGCTGCTGTCCACCTACGGGGTGACCGGGGAGGAGACCGACGCGTTCGTGCGGCTCGCCGAGGAGGCGAACCAGCCGGGCTGGTGGCAGCGCTTCCACGACGTGCTGCCGGACTGGTTCAGCCTGTACGTCAGCCTGGAGGGCGCCGCCCGGATCATCCGCTCCTACGAGCCGCACTTCGTGCCCGGACTGCTCCAGACCGAGGCGTACGCGCGCGCCGTCATGGAGGCCGGGACGATCGGGCAGACCTCGCCGGAGACGATCGAGCGGCATGTGTCGCTGCGCATGGAACGGCAGCGGCTGCTGGAGCGGGACGACCCGCCCCACCTGTGGGTCATCATGGACGAGACGGTGCTCAGACGCCCGGTGAGCGCACGGCCCCAGGTGATGCGGGACCAGCTGGACCGGCTGCTGGAGTACGGCGAACGGGACCGCGTCACCCTCCAGATCGCCGAGTTCGCGGCGGGCCCGCACCCGGGGACGTACGCGCCGTTCACACTGTTCCGGTTCGCCGAGCCCGAACTGCCGGACATGGTGTTCACCGAGTACCTGACCGGCGCGCTCTACCTGGACGCGCGCCGCGAGGTCGCCACGCACCTGGAGGTGCTGGACCACATGACGGCCCGGGCCGGGTCCGCCCGGCGCACGCGGGAGCTGCTGCTGGAGTACCGCGACCGCCTCTGAGGCCGCGGGCCCGTCCGGTGTGACCCGTACGGGTCCGGTGACGGGTGCGTTCCGGGACGCGGCCCTAGGTTCTGAGTACGGGGCGGACCGAGGGAGCGCACGTGACCGACACGCAGACACCGCCCGGGCAGTCCGGTGCGGCCCCGCTCGCCGCCGCCCGTCTCCTCCGGCCGGGGCCGGCCGTACCCGGCCCTTCCCCAGCCGGCTCGTACGGCCCGGGCAGTCCGGTGCGGGAGCCCTGATGCCCTCGGACGCGGTGCTCCACCAGGCGGCCGCCCTCTGTCTGACCTATCCGGACGAGGACCTCATCGCCCGTCTGCCACTGCTGCGCGAGGCCGCCCCGCAGCTGCGCGGGTTCACCGACCACGCGGCCGTCACCCCCGCCCGGGAGCTGGCCGCCCACTACCAGCGGGTCTTCGCCGCCGGGCACCGGCACGGCCTGTACCTGAGCCGGTGGCGCGACGGCCCCACCCCACGGCGGGCGGCACTGGACCGCTTCGAGAGCCTCTACCGCCGGCACGGCCTGGAGTGCGACGGCGGGCGACCGCCCGACTTCCTGCCCGCGGTGCTGGAGCTCACCGCGCGGACCGGCGACACCAGCGTGCTGACCGAGTACCGCGACGGCCTGGAGCGGCTGCGCGCGCGGCTGGCCGAGGACGGCACGCCGTACGCCGGTGTGCTGGACGCGGTGTGCGCCACCCTCCCGGCCGCCCACGGCTGAGCGGTACGGCCGGCGGCCCGCCCGGGAACCGCGATGCCGCGCCCCGGCGGGGGCGCGGCATCCGGGGACGGACGAGCGTCAGGCCAGCTCGGCCGTCAGGGTGATGGTCGTGCCGGTCAGGGCCTGGCTGACCGGGCAGTTCTTCTTGGCGTCCTCGGCGGCGGAGGCGAAGCCCTCCGCGTCGACGCCCGGCACCTCGCCGCGCACGGTGAGGTGGATGCCGGTGATGCCCTCGCCCGGCTGGAAGGTGACGTCGGCCTTGGTCTCCAGCCGGGTGGGCGGGGTGCCGGCGCCGGCCAGGCCGTGCGAGAGGGCCATGGAGAAGCAGCTGGAGTGGGCGGCGGCGATCAGCTCCTCGGGGCTGGTCCTGCCGTTCGCCTGCTCGGCGCGCGAGGGCCACGACACCGGCTGCTGGCCGATGCCGGAGGAGTCGAAGGTGACGACGCCGTTGCCCTCGAGCAGGTTGCCTTCCCAGACGGTGTGCGCGGTGCGCGTGGTTGCCACGATGGTTCCTTTCGCGAGTGTCGCGTACGGGGTTCCCCGTGGCCCTATCCGATCACATCCGGGCTCGTCGCACGCTGCGGACGGCCCACGCGGCCCGGACGGGAGGCACATCGGGCGGCGGGACGGCGGGTTCAGGCGGCCTGCTCCTCCTCGGCGGCGGCGGTGAGCGGCACCTGCGGTCCGTCCAGTTCGCGCAGCCAGCGGCGCAGTACGCGGTGGACGTGCTCGGCGCCGGCCGGTTCCCCGCCGTCCTCGACCGGTGCGGACAGCTCCCGCGGGAAGAGCAGGAACGGGCGGGACTGGGCGCCGCCGAGGCCGCCGTGGGAGCCGATCTGTTCCTCGAAGGCGAGGACCTCGCCGTCGGCGGGATCGTAGGCGGAGTTCACCATGATGTCCGCGGTGTGCGGGAAGGAGTGGGTGCGGCGGACGGCGTCGGCGGCACCGGGGCCGAAGGGGGCCAGCGGGCCGGGCTCGTCGTCGAGCCGGGCCAGCGGTGTCTGGGCGCCGTCGGCGCCGAGCACCACGCCGTCGTGCTCCGCGCTGCGCACCAGGAGGAATCCGACGCCGGGATGGTTGGCGAGGGTGGTGAGCAGCGCGGGGTGTCGGGCGTCGATCTCCTCCTTGGTCATGCGGTGCGGGACGTCCGGGAAGGAGACCAGACCCAGGTTGCCGGAGGCGAGCACGATCGGCTCGAACTCGCGGTCCGGGCCGTGGCCCTCGTCCTTGGGCCGCTCGGGCCGGCGCAGTGCGGCGCGGACGGTGGCGCGGGCCTCGGCGCCGCTGCGGGTGCGTTCGGCGCGGCGGGACACGGGCAGTCCGCAGCCGGCCCGGACGAGGTCGCCGAGGGTGAGGCCGTAGCGTGCGCGGAAGGTTTCGCCGGGGCTCTGTCCGTGGTCGGACAGGACGACGATGCGGTAGGGGCGCGGGGCGTGTTCGGCGACGCGTTCGATGAGGGCGAGGGACCGGTCGAGGCGCTGGAGGACCTTCTCGGCGTCGCGGCTGCGCGGGCCGGAGTGGTGGGCGACCTCGTCGTAGGCGACGAGGTCGGCGTAGACGGCGGTGCGGCCGGCGAGCATGTCCCCCATGACCGCGGCCACCACGACGTCCCGCTCGATGACGGTGGCGAACGCGCGGATGAACGGGTAGAGGCCGCCCCGGCCGACCCGCGGGCGCTGTCGGCGGATACGGGCCCGGGTCGACTCACCGATCTCGCGCGCCACCTCGGCGACGAAGCTGAGCGCGGTGCGGACGGCGTTGGCGGGGTCGCCGAAGTAGGCGAAGTACCCGGCGCGGGAACGGTTCTGGCGGCCGCGGCGGCGGATCGCGATCGACAGCACGAGGGCCTGTTCACCGGCGCCGCCGCTGAAGAGGTTGCCGCGGCTGGCGCCGTCGACGGCGAGCAGCCCGTCGTCGCCGGTGCGCAGGACGGCCCGGCGTTGCAGCTCGGCCGCGCTGGTCGGGCGGTTGCACACCATCACCTCGCCCCGGTCCTTCTCGTACCAGCGGAAGGCCGGCACGTCGAAGGTGCTGCCGTGCAGGATGCCGAGCTGGCTGGCGCCGGTCTGGCTGGACCAGTCGGTGCGCCAGGGCGTGAGACGGTGGGTGGGCCGTGCGCCGCCCGCCCGCTCCTCCCCGGCGGCGGCCGGGGACATGCCGTCCCGCGGGGACAGCCAGCGGGCGACCGTCGGCATCAGGCCCTCCCGGACCGCGTCGACGAGGACGTCGTGACCGACGCCGTCGAGCTGCACACAGACCAGCCCGGGGGCGCTCGGGCACGGTGGCGAGAACCGGCGGTCGCGGGTGGCGAGGCGGAGCAGGCGCCGCCGGTAGGGCTCGTCGTCGCGGACGGTGAGGGCCGCGCCGGTGGCGGAGGCGACGGCGGACATCACGGCGGCGACGATGACCGCGGTCTCGGGCGCGGCCTCCGCCCGGCCGGAGGGGCTGATGTACAGGGCGAGCAGCAGCAGAGAGCCGTTGAGGAAGAAGACGAGCAGGCCGAGGACGAGGGCGGGGACGAGCAGCAGGAGCCGGACGAGGAGCGGCCAGAGCACGGCGGAGAGCACACCGAAGGCGCCGGCGCCGCACGCGGCGGTCACGGCGATGCGGGTGGCGCTGTCGCCGTCGGGGGACTGGAGCCGGAAGTCGGGCAGGAGGCCGGCCAGGGCCAGCATGGTGGCCGTGGAGACCGCCCACACGGCGATGCTCCGCCCGATCTGACCGGCGGTCCGCCGCCACCGTACGTCTCGTAGGCCCCGCACGCCCCGTACCCCCCACGTCCCGGCCCGCTCCGCCTACCGGGCCGGCTCCACCTTGTCATATGGGCCGACCGGGCCCGGGAGGGGCCTTGCGAGGGTCACCGTCCGTCGTAGCCGGCCGTGGGCATCGACAGCCGCCGGTGCACCCGTGCCTTCGCCTGCGCGTCGTACGACGGCTCGGCCCGCCCGACCGTCTCCACGCGCACCCCCCGGCGGGCGCACTCGGCGGTGAACTCGTCCACCGACGACAGGGCCCGCCGCAGCACCCGCAGGCTGGGGGCCACGAACAGGTCCACGCCGGGCCGGACCCCGTCCCACAGCGCGCAGTGGTCGAACCGCAGCCCGCCGACGAGGAGTTCCCGGGCGATGACGTAGCCGTGCTCGGCGGCCCAGTGGGCGCACATGGCGTGCTGACTGCGCGAATCCACCAGGAAGGGGTCGGCCTCCAGCTCCTCCAGAGGTGTCAGGCTGGCGATGGCGGTCACCCGCACCGGCGTGAACGCGCCGAAGCAACCCAGCAGCTGTCCCATCGCCTACCCCTCACCTCCGGGTTTCGCCGCCGACCCTACTCCTGCCCGTAGGCTTCGGGGAGTCGCGTGAAGGAGGCGAAGAAGGTGCCGGTGGAGATCACCTGGTGGGGTCACGCCACCTGCACGGTGGAGGACGCGGACACACGGGTGCTCACCGATCCCCTGTTCGCCCGCCGGCTGGCGCATCTGCGGCGCCGCCGGGGTGCCGTGCCGCCCGCCGGGGCCCGTCGCGCGGACGTGGTGCTCGTCTCCCATCTGCACGCCGACCATCTCCATGTGCCGTCGCTGGCCTGCCTGGAACCGGGCACGCGCCTGCTCGTGCCCCGGGGCGCACCACGGTCGGTACCGGGTCTGCGCCGGCTGCGGCAGCTGCGGATCACGGAAGTGGCGCCCGGTGACGAGGTGCGCGCCGGCGGCCTGCTGATACGGGTGGTGCCGGCGCTGCACGACGGGCGGCGGCTGCCGGTGGGACCGCACCGCTCCCCCGCGCTGGGCTACGTCGTCCAGGGCGAGGCACGGACCTACTTCGCCGGGGACACGGGGCTGTTCGACGCGATGGCCGAGCAGGTGGGGCCGGTGGACGTGGCACTGCTGCCGGTGGGCGGCTGGGGGCCGTACCTCGGGGAGGGGCATCTGGACGCGGGACGGGCGGCGCGGGCGCTGGCCCGGCTGGCACCGCGGGCCGCGGTCCCGGTGCACTACGGCACGTACTGGCCGATCGGCATGGACGCGGTGCGCCCGCACGAGTTCCACGCCCCGGGTGAGGAGTTCGTGCGGCTGGCGGCCGAGGCCGCGCCCCGGGTGGCGGTGCACCGGCTCGGGCACGGGGAGAGTGTGCGGCTGGAGGTCGCCCGGTGAGATGGCCGGCCGCCGCGGTGCTCGCCACCGCCATGACGTCGACCGTGCCCGACCCGACGCGGCAGGCGCTCGGCTATCCGTCGCTGTTCCTGCTCGTGCTGACCGGGGCGCTGGTGCCGGTGGTGCCGACCGGGGCGCTGGTGAGCGCGGCGGCGGTGGTGGCCTTCCACCGGACGGCACCCTTCTCGCTGCTGCTGGTGTTCCTGACGGCGTCGCTGGCCGCGTTCCTGGGGGACGCGGCGCTGTACTGGCTGGGCCGGCGCGGACTGCGGTCGAAGAACGGATCGCGGTGGCTGAAGGCGATCCGGTCGCGGGCACCGGAGGAGCGGCTCGGGCAGGCCCAGGAGAAGCTGGCCGGGCACGGGGTGGCGGTACTGGTGCTGTCGCGGCTCGTCCCGGCCGGGCGAATACCGGTGATGCTGGCCTGTCTGCTGGCCGAGTGGCCGCTGCGGAGGTTCAGCCGGGGCAACCTGCCCGCGTGCCTGGCCTGGGCGGTGACCTATCAGGTGATCGGCATTCTGGGCGGCTCGCTGTTCAGCGAACCGTGGGAGGGCGTCGTCGCCGCGATCGCGCTGACCGTCCTGGTCAGCGCCGTGCCGGGGGTGGTGCGGCGGGTGCGGTAGTCCTCCCGCCGACGGCGTCGGGCCCTGACAGCGCGTCAGTCCAGCACGCTGGAGGCCCCCACCGGCAGGTCCCACAGGTTCTCCCGGTCCAGGCCGGCCCGCTGCCAGGCGGCCCGGGTGCGAATGAGGGGTTCGAGGACCGGTTCGGCGGAGAGGACGAACGTGCCCCAGTGCATGGGGGCCATGCGGCGGGCGCCCAGGTCCAGGGTGGCCTGCACCGCCTCTTCGGGGTCGCAGTGGACGTCGCTGAGCCACCAGCGCGGGTCGTAGGCGCCGACGGGCATCAGGGCGAGGTCGATGCCGGGGTAGCGGCGGCCGATGCGGGAGAACCAGTGGCCGTAGCCGGTGTCGCCGGCGAAGTACAGGCGCTGTCCTTCGGCGGCGGTGAGGACCCAGCCGCCCCAGAGGCTGCGGCAGGTGTCGGTCAGGGTGCGCTTGGACCAGTGGTGGGCCGGCACGAAGTCGAAGCGGACGCCGGACAGTTCGGCCCCCTCCCACCAGTCCAGCTCGGTGACGCGGGTGAACCGGCGCCGGCGGAACCAGCGGCCGAGCCCGGCGGGTACGAACACCGGGGTGTGACGCGGGAGTCGGCGCAGGGTGGGAGCGTCCAGGTGGTCGTAGTGGTTGTGGCTGATGACGACGGCGTCGACGCGGGGCAGGGAGTCCCAGGGCACGCCGACCGGGGTGATGCGGGCCGGGGTGCCGAGGATGCGTCGGGACCAGACGGGGTCCGTGAGGACGGTGAGCCCGCCGATGCGGACGACCCAGCTGGCGTGCCCCGCCCAGGTGACGGCGACGGTACGGGTGTCGACGCGGGGCAGCGGCGCCGGCGCGTACGGCAGCCGGGGGAGGTCGGCGAGGCCGTCCGGGCCGGGGCGTAGGGCGCCTTCGCGGGCGAAGCGGGCCATGGCCCTGAGGCCGGGCAGCGGGGCGGTCAGCCGGTCGTGGAAGGTCCGGGGCCACACCCGGTGCTCGCCCAGCGGGCGGGGCCCGGCCGGCGGCGGGGACGGAGGCGCGAGCGGGACCGGCGTGCCGGGTGTGCCGGCCGGCGTGGCCGTCGGGGCCGGACCGGGCTCGTGCGTCTGCGTCATCGAGGAGACTCCCGTCGCTGAGCGTCGTCGCGGAGATCGCCGAAGGCCGACCTCAATGAGGTCAACGCGCGGTGAAGGTGGGGCAGTTCCAGCGGTGCGGGGGACGTGAGGCATTCCAGGCGCTCCTGAGCCGTGCCGCCCAGCAGGGCTCCGGTGGAGAGCCGTACCCGCAGCGCCCCCAGATCGTCACCGAAGCGGTGACCGCCGGCTGCGGGCATGCCGAGCCGGGCGGTGAGGACGTCCTCCAGTTCCTGCGCGTCCCCCACGTCCCGGGCGGCGAGCGGTTCGCGCAGCGGCCCGAGGTCGGCGTACAGGTGGCGGCCGGCCCGCGGCGGCCGGGCGAGCGCGCCGGCGGCGACCACCGCCGTGTACGCGGCGGCGGCCACGCGCGCGTGCAGCCGTACGGTGGCCTCGCGCCGCTCGGTGACGGGCGGGGGCTCGTCGAGGGCGTAGCCCGCGGCCGCGGCGACCGGTGCGGCGATGCGGGCGCCCAGTGCGGTGAGGATGTCGAGCACGCGCGCGTGCAGGTGCCGTCCGGTGCCGGTGTCCGGGAACCGCGCGACGGCGGCGGGCCAGCCGGTGGGCAGCAGGGCGCCGGCCAGGTCGGTGACGACGGTGACCCGGTCGGGCCGCATCTCGGCGGGGCTGAGCAGGACCGTCCCGTGCGGGTCGTGCAGGGTGTCGCGCCAGGTCTCGTCGCTGACCAGGTGCAGGTCCTCGGCGGCGGCGGCCTCCACGGTCTCGTGCAGCAGTTCGGGCGGGGCGACGGTGGCGGTGGGGTCGTCGGCGACGGACAGCACCAGCAGCCGTGGGTCGCCGCCCTCGGCGCGGACCCGGCGGACGGTCTCCAGGAGGGCGTACGGGTCGGGGACGCCGCCGCTCTCGGCGGTCGTCGGCACGTGGTAGACGGGCCGCCCGAGGATCCGGGCGTACGGTGCCCACCAGGCGGCGCAGGGGCGGGGCACGAGGACGTCGGCGCCGTCACCGGCGAGCGCGGCGGTCAGGGCGAGCAGCAGGGCGGGGGCGCCGGGACCGGCGGCCACCTGGTCGGGGACGGTGGGCAGTCCGCGCCGGGTCCAGTAGCCGCAGGCCGCCTCCAGCAGGGCGGGGGCGCCGCCGACGGGCTGGGCGTCGGAGCGGCTCGCGGCGGCGGCGAGGACGGCGGACAGTTCGGGGAGCACGGGCAGCCCGTCGGCGGGGAGGGGCGGGCCGTAGCGGACGGGGCCGTGGTCCTCGCCGGGATCCGTCCGCCGCATGTCCGCCTCCGCGCAGTCCGTCGTGCCGTCGTGCCGCCCGGTGGGGCCGCGCTGTCCGTCCGGGTCCCGCCGCTCCCGTCAGCCGCCGCCGTCCCGGCTGCCGGGGGTGCCGCCGTGTGTGCCGTGTGCCGTGTGTCGTGTGCCGTCGGTCCGTTCCGTCGCCGTGCCGTCGCGAAGGTGTCTACCCGCCCGGTCGCTCTCCATGAGCGGCGGCACGGTCGCCCTGGTCACATTCCCGTGGACCGGTCCCCCGCGGAACGCCTGCGGCCGTACAGCCGGTACCCGGCTCCCACGCAGGCCGCCGCGATGAACACGCCGCCGGTGACGAGCGCGGGCACGGAGCCGGCGAAGGTGCCGCCCTCGCCCGCCTCCACCCCGCGCTGGACGGTGGCCGGGGCGCATCCGGCGCCGTCGTGGGACTCGCGGCAGTCGGGACGGCCGTCCGGGCAGGCCCCGCCGGGGGTCTGTCCGCAGCGGTGCCCCCCATCGGCACAGGACGCCGCGCCGGCACACTGCTTGCCGGCGTCGTGCTTCCCCCCGTCCTGTTTGCCCCCGCCCCCGTCCTGCTTCTGGCCGTCCTGCTTGCCCTCGCCCCCGTCCTGTTTGCCCCCGCCTCCGTCCTGCTTCTGGCCGTCCTGCTTGCCACCGTCCTGCTTACCGCCGACGTCCTGCCTGCCGCCCCCGTCCTGCTTGCCGGTGTCGTCCTTGCCGGGCTCGTGGCACTGCTCGCCCGGCCCGCACGCGGACCGCTCCGGGCACAGCTCGTCCTGCGGGCAGCGCGTGTCCTCCTGGCAGGCACCCCCTTGCTCGCACAGCGCGCCCGCCTCACCGGCGCAGGGTGCGCCCCCGTCGCACGCGTCGGCGGTGCCCGCGGCGGCGGACGGGCAGGCGCCGTCCGGCGGAGCGGCGCCGAGGGGGTCCGGCGCCTCTCCGGAGAGGGCGTCGCAGGGGACGGAGAGGGGGACGGCGGCGGGGCCGGCGACGGCGGTCGGCCCGGTCAGGGCGAGCGCGGCACCGGCGGCGAAGGCGACGGACAGGGTGCGGACGGTGCGGCGCATGGGAGGGGCTCCTCGGCGGGCGGCGGGGCGGTCGGAGGGGCGGTACGCCGGCGCACCGGTACGACGGCAACGCCGTGCGGCGCCCGGGTACGGGGCACGGGTCGTGCCCTCGCTGCCATCACAGCCCGCCCGGCGCCGTACCGCGCGCGGCCGGACCCCATTCGCGGGACACACGGGGCCAGGCGGGTGACGGGCGCGCCGGAGGAGCCGGCCCGAGGTTTTCCGTCCCCCGGGCAGGTGACTCGGACCCTGCTGACCGGATCGTCCGCACCGCACCGCACCGCACCGCACCGGGGAGGTCTCTCCATGAGCATCAAGGTCTCCGACCACATTCTCGAGCGCCTGCGCGCCTGGGGTGTGGAGCAGGTCTTCGCCTACCCGGGCGACGGGATCAACGGCCTGCTGGCCGCCTGGGGCCGGGCCGAGGACCGGCCGCGTTTCATCCAGTCGCGGCACGAGGAGATGTCCGCCTTCGAGGCGGTGGGGTACGCCAAGTTCAGCGGCCGTATCGGCGTGTGCGCGGCGACGTCGGGGCCAGGCGCCGTCCATCTGCTCAACGGCCTTTACGACGCCAAACTGGACCATGTGCCGGTGCTGGCCATCGTCGGCCAGACCAACCGGACCGCGATGGGCGGCTCCTACCAGCAGGAGATCGACCTGCACACGCTCTACAAGGACGTCGCCTCGGAGTTCGTGGAGACGGTGACGGTGCCGGAACAGCTGCCGAACGTGCTCGACCGGGCGATCCGCACCGCGTACGCCCGGCGCTGCCCGACGGCGCTGATCATCCCCGGTGACGTGCAGGAACTGGACTACTCGCCGCCGACGCACGAGTTCAAGATGGTGCCCTCCAGCCTGGGCATGAGCGACTACACGACGACCCCGACGGACGAGGCGCTGCGCCGGGCCGCGGACGTGCTGAACGAGGGCGACAAGGTCGCGGTCCTGATCGGCCAGGGTGCCTCGGGCGCGGTCGCGGAGGTGCAGGAGATCGCCGAGCTGCTCGGCGCAGGGGTGGCGAAGGCGCTGCTCGGCAAGGACGTGCTGAGCGACGAACTGCCGTACGTCACGGGGCCGATCGGGCTGCTGGGCAGCCGGCCGTCGTACGAGATGATGCGGGACTGCGACACGCTGCTGACGATCGGTTCGTCGTTCCCGTACACGCAGTTCATGCCGGAGTTCGGCAAGGCGCGCGGCGTGCAGATCGACATCGACCCGCACATGATCGGTATGCGCTACCCCTACGAGGTGAACCTCGTCGGGGACGCCCGGGCGACGCTGCGGCAGCTGATCCCGCTGCTGAAGACGGACCGGGGCGGGCGCGAGTGGCGCGACACGGTGTGCGCGAACGTGCGGCGCTGGCACGAGACGATGGACCGGCGGGCCGCGCAGTCGGCCGACCCGATCAACCCCGAGTACGTGGCCCGGGCGCTGGATCCGCTGCTGCCCGACAACGCGATCCTGACCTCGGACTCCGGGTCGGTGGCGAACTGGTACGCGCGGCACATCACCATGCGGCCGGGCATGCGGGGTTCGCTGTCGGGGACGCTGGCGACGATGGGTCCGGGGGTGCCGTACGCGATCGGGGCGAAGTTCGCCCACCCGGACCGGCCGGTGTTCGCCCTCGTCGGGGACGGGGCGATGCAGATGAACGGCCTGGCCGAGATGATCACCGCGGCGAAGTACCGGGACCGCTGGTCCGATCCGCGGCTGGTGGTGGCCGTGTGGAACAACCAGGATCTGAACCAGGTGACCTGGGAGATGCGCGCGATGGAGGGCGCCCCGTCGTTCCTGCCGTCGCAGTCCCTCCCGGACGTGCAGTACGCGGCGTTCGCCCGCTCGCTCGGCCTGACCGGCATCCGGGTGGAGAAGGCCGAGGACGTGGAGGCGGGCTGGCGGGCGGCCCTGGAGGCGGACGGGCCGGCGGTGATCGAGTTCCTCACCGACCCGGCTGTACCGCCGATCCCGCCGCACGCCACCTGGGAGCAGATGGAGGCGACGGCCAAGTCGGTCCTGAAGGGCGACGCCGACCGGGGCTCGATGATCAGGCAGGGCCTGAAGGCGAAGGTCCAGGAGTTCCTGCCGGGGCGGGACAAGCAGTAGCCGCGCGGCTGTGGCACGGCACCGGCCTACCGGTAGAAGACCGCTACGCCCCCGTGGTGCGAGCACGCGCCCTGATGGTGGGCGGCGTACGAGTAGGTGCCGTCGTTGCAGAGAGCGGTGGCGCCGTTCGACGCGTCGCCGGAACCACCCGAGGAGCTCGAACTCCCGCTCCCGGACGACCCGCCCGACGCGTCACCACCGCCTCCCGAACCCGCGGCGGCCGCGTGCGCGGTGACGGTGACCCTCACCTTCACCTTGACCGTCTTCGTCGCCGTCACCGTCGGCGCGGGCGCGGGCGTCGCGGTCTCCGTGGCCGTGGCCGTCGCGGTGACGGTCGCGGTCGCGGTCGGCCGCACCTTCGCGGCCGCCGCCTTCACATCCTTGCCGTTGTCGTTGCTCCGGCCGTCGGCACCGGCGCCGATGCCGATGAAGAAGGCGAGCCCGAGGGCGGGCAGTACGTAGCGCTTCCGCGCCCACCTCGGCGCCGTTCTGACAGGCGGCTGTGGCGGCATGGTGTACGGGTCGGTCATGTGTCCCCCCAGGGCGCGTCGGAGCGCTGACCGTAACGCCCCCTGTGAAGACCGTGTGCCGTTTCGGTGTAGTAGTCATCTGTTCGTTATTCAACTGTGGTCGGCATTCCGGTCACCGTGGCAGCACGCCGGTCCGGCGAGCTGCGTCCCTCTTGGCGCCGACCGCTGTTACGGGAGAGCCCATCCGGGTACGCGGTGCGGACCGTCGACCCTCTGGAGGGAGACATGCAGCGAGGCAGTGACCGGCTGAGCGTCCACCGTGACGACGAGATGAAGCATGAGCTGAGGGGGTTGCTGAGGTCCGGGCATCCGACGCGCGTCGAGGAGTGGCACGACCCCGAACCGGCCGCGGACGACGATCCGGAGGTCTGGAGCGGCCCGGTGGGCGGCCTGGGCTCCCCGGCGTCGCTGGAGCGGACGAGGCTGGAGCTCGCCCGGCACTTGAGCCGGCACACGTTCCCGGCGAAGCCGGGCGAGGTCGCCCGGGCGCTGCGGCGCAACAACGCGCCGGGCGGCCTGATCGACGCCGTGGCCGCCCTGCCGCACGGGGAGCGCTACGAGAACGCGCAGCAGCTGGCGGAGGCGCTGGCGGGCGGCGAGTGAGCGGGGGCCAGGCGGCTCGGATCGCGGGTGGCGGCACGGTCGACACCGTCGACGTGGGAGATGTCACCACGCGGTTCCTGCTGTACGGGCTGCTGCCCGGCTGGTTCGTCCCCGGGCTCGCCGACTGGGTGATGCACCGGCGGACCCGGATCGAGGACACGGCGGGGACGAAGGAGTCCCTGCTGCACTCCCTGATGATGGCGGAGGTGGGCGCGCCCATCGCGCTCACGCTGCGCTACGAGGTCAATCCGCTGCTGCTGACCGTGCAGCTGGGCGCGGCGGCGGTGCACGAGGCGACGGCGCTGTGGGACGTGCGGACGGCCGTCGGCAGTGACCGGGAGGTCAGGCCGGTCGAGCAGCACATCCACAGTTTCCTGGAGTCGCTGCCGTTCGGCGGACTGGTCGCGCTGATGTGTCTGCACGCCGATCAGGTGCGGTCGTTGCTGCGGGGCGGGCGCGGGGACCCGGACGCGTGGCGGCTGGTGCCGCGCCGGCGCCCGCTGTCGCCTGGCTATCTCGCGGGCATCGGTGTGGCGATCGGGGCGTGCGTGCTGCTGCCGTACGGCGAGGAACTGGTGCGGTGCCGGCGGGCTGCCCGGGACAGGAAGCGGCGTGCCCGGGCGCACCGGGCCGTGCTGCGGAGAGTGAAAGGAAGCTGAGGATCATGCGTATCGCGTTTCTGGTGGCCCCCGAGGGCGTCGAACAGGTGGAGCTGACCGAGCCGTGGCAGGCGGCCTCCGCAGCGGGGCACGAGCCGGTGCTGGTGTCGACGGAACCCGGGAAGATCCAGGCGTTCAACCATCTGGACAAGGCGGACACCTTCCCCGTGGACGAGGTGGTGGGCGAGGCGTCGGCCGGGTCGTTCGGCGGTCTGGTGCTGCCGGGCGGCGTCGCGAACCCGGACTTCCTGCGGATGGACGAGAAGGCCGTCGCGTTCGTGAAGGACTTCTTCGAGCAGGGCCGTCCGGTCGCCGCGATCTGCCACGCGCCGTGGACGTTGGTGGAGGCGGGTGTCGTGCGTGGCCGGGTGCTGACGTCCTGGCCGAGTCTGCGCACGGACATCGAGAACGCCGGCGGCACCTGGGTGGACGAGCAGGTGAAGATCTGCGACCACGGTTCCAACAAGCTGGTGACCAGCCGCAAACCGGACGACCTGAAGGCGTTCTGCGACGCGTTCCTGCACGTGTTCGCCGCCGAGACGGCCGGCTGACCGTCACCCGGACGCAGCAGGGGCCGGCCCGTGGGGGCCGGCCCCTGCTGCTGCCCGGGGCGCTGCCGGTGCCGGTCGCCGCGGGCAGTCAGGTGCCCGAGGTGCCCGGGACCGCCGTCTCGCCGCTGCCCCGCCCCCGGGCGCCCTCGCGGGTGCGGGACGAGCTGACCAGGCGGCGCGGGTTGCGGCGCAGGAACTCGCCCTCCAGCTGCGCCATGCGCTCGTTGTGGGCCCGCAGCGCGTCGTTCGAGCCGTACAGGAGGGTGTCGTGACGCGTGCGGTGGATCGTCTCCAGCTCCTTCATGAGCTGCTGGTCGTCCAGCCGGCTGGGATCGACTCCGGTCGTGGTGGTGCCCCGCTCATCGTGTTCGTTCATGGGGTCCGGGTACCCCGCCCGGCGCCCGCTGCCCCCGGAGGTTCTGCCCGGGGAGTCACCGGGCGCGCTCGACCCGGCGTTCGTCCCAGACCGGTTCGGGGGTCTCGCGGACCCGGCCGTCGCTGCCGAAGACCAGGAAGCGGTCGAAGGAGCGGGCGAACCAGCGGTCGTGGGTGACCGCGAGGACCGTTCCCTCGAACGCCTCCAGACCCTCCTGGAGGGCCTCGGCGGACTCGAGGTCGAGGTTGTCGGTCGGCTCGTCCAGGAGGAGCGCGGTGGCGCCCGCGAGTTCCAGCAGCAGGATCTGGAACCGGGCCTGCTGGCCGCCGGAGAGCCGGTCGAAGCTCTGTTCGGCCTGCTGGGTCAGTTCGTAGCGGCGCAGCCGGGACATGGCGGCGCCGCGGTCCTGGGCGTGTTCCTTCCACAGGATGTCGAGGAGGGTGCGGCCCCGGAGTTCGGGGTGGGCGTGGGTCTGGGCGAAGTGGCCGGGTACAACGCGCGCGCCGAGCTTCCACTGCCCCGTGTGCGTCACGTCCTCGCCGGCGAGCAGGCGCAGGAAGTGCGACTTGCCGGAGCCGTTGGAGCCGAGGACTGCGACCCGTTCGCCGTAGAAGACCTCCAGGTCGAACGGCTGCATCAGGCCGGTCAGCTCCAGCCCCTCGCAGGTGACGGCCCTGATGCCGGTCCGGCCGCCCTTCAGGCGCATGGTGATGTCCTGCTCGCGGGGCGGCTCCGGCGGCGGGCCGACCTCCTCGAACTTGCGCAGGCGGGTCTGCGCGGCCTGGTAGCGGGAGGCCATCTCGTGGCTGACGGCGGCGGCCTGCCGGAGGCTGAGCACGAGCTTCTTCAGCTGGGCGTGCTTCTCGTCCCAGCGGCGGCGCAGTTCCTCGAAGCGGGCGAAGCGCTCCCGGCGGGCCGCGTGGTAGGTGGCGAAGCCGCCGCCGTGCACCCAGGCGTCGGCGCCGGCCGGGCCCGGCTCCACGGAGACGATCTTTTCGGCGGCGCGGGCGAGGAGTTCACGGTCGTGGGAGACGAACAGGACCGTCTTGCGGGTCTCCCGCAGCTGTTCCTCCAGCCAGCGCTTGCCGGGCACGTCGAGGTAGTTGTCGGGTTCGTCCAGCAGCAGCACCTCGTCGGTGCCGCGCAGCAGCGCCTCCAGCACGAGCCGCTTCTGCTCGCCGCCGGAGAGGGTGCGCACCTGCCGCCACTGGGCGCGTTCGTAGGGCATGCCGAGCGCGGCGGTGGTGCACATGTCCCACAGGGTCTCGGCCTCGTAGCCGCGGGCCTCGGCCCAGTCGGAGAGGGCCTGCGCGTACGCCATCTGGGCGGCTTCGTCATCGACGGTCATGAGGGCGTGCTCGGCCTCGTCGACGGCTTTCGCGGCCTGGCGGAGTCGGGGCGGGGCGACGGAGACGAGCAGGTCCCGTACGGTCGTCTCGTCGCGTACGGAGCCCACGAACTGGCGCATCACGCCGAGGCCGCCACCGACGGTGACCGTGCCGCCGTGCGGCTTGAGCTCGCCGGAGACCAGCCGCAGCAGGGTGGTCTTGCCGGCGCCGTTCGGGCCGACCAGGGCCACCACGGCGCCTTCGCCGACCCGGAAGGACACGTCACCGAGCAGCGTCCTGCCGTCGGGGAGGTGGTACTCGAGGTGCGCGGCTTCCAGATGTCCCATGGGCAGGCATTCTCCGGGTCGCCCGGGACCCGGGGCAAACCGTTATCGAAGGCGCCGGGCGGCGCCCGCGCCGGCCCCGGCGGCGTCAGGGCCCCTGCGCGGGCCCCCGGGGCGGTGAGCGCCCGGCGTGCGGAGCACAAGAAACGGGCGCTTACGGGTAAGCGCACCCCATGAGCCCAGACCTGGACCTGACTGTCCCCGCCTCCGCGGCCCGGACCCCGCTGCGCACGGCCCTCGCACTCGACGGCCGGCTCTTCCAGGCCGCCGCCGGCTGGCACTGGCCGGGGGCCGAGCGGGTGCTGCCCCGGCTGAGCCGCGGCGCGAACCACGGCGTGCTGTGGTGCGGGGTGGCCGCCGCGATGGCCGCGAGCCGCACGCCGCGGGGCCGCCGGGCGGCGGTCCGCGGGCTGGCCTCGCTCGGCCTGGCCTCACTGACGATCAACACCGTCGGCAAGGCGTCGGTGCGCCGGGCACGGCCGGCCCTGGATCCGGTGCCGCTGGTGCGCCGGCTGAAGCAGCAGCCGATCACCACTTCCTTCCCGTCCGGGCACGCCGCCTCCGCCGCTGCCTTCGCGACCGGGGTCGCCCTTGAGTCGCCGGCGTGGGGCGCGGCGGTGGCGCCGGTGGCGTTCTCGGTGGCGGCGTCCCGCGTGTACACGGGGGTGCACTTCCCGAGCGACGTGCTGGCCGGGGCCGCGCTCGGGGCGGGCGCCGCCTTCCTGGTACGGCGCCTGGTGCCGACCCGTGCGCAGGTCCGGGACTCCGCCCGCCCGCGGGCCGCGGCCCCGGCGCTGCCCGAGGGCGACGGACTGGTGGTGGTCGCCAACCAGGGGTCGGGCACGGCGGACCGGGTGCGCGCGCTGCACGACGCGCTGCCGAAGGCGGAGATCGTCGAGTGCGCGCCGGAGGACGTCGCCGAAGAGCTGGAGAAGGCGGCGGCCCGGGCGCGGGTGCTCGGGGTGTGCGGCGGTGACGGCACGGTGAACGCGGCGGCCGGGGCCGCCCTGCGGCACGGTCTGCCGCTCGCGGTGCTGCCCGGCGGCACTCTCAACCACTTCGCCTACGACCTGGGCGTGGAGGACGAACGGCAGCTGGCCCGGGCGGTCCGGCACGGCGAGGCGGTCCGGGTGGACGTGGGCCGGTTCGCCTCCGGGGACACGGAGGGCGTGTTCCTGAACACGCTCAGCCTCGGTGTCTACCCGGAGCTGGTGCGCGCGCGGGACGGCTGGTCGCACCGGATCGGCGGCTGGTCGGCCGGGGTCCTCGGGGCCCTGCGGGTGCTGCGGGCCGGCCGGCATCCGCTGGAGGTGGTGGCGGGGGGTGAACGGCGACCGCTGTGGCTGCTGTTCGTCGGCAACGGCGTCTACCACCGGATGGGTCTCGCACCGGGCCGCCGGACCGATCTCGCGGACGGTCTGCTGGACGTGCGGGCGGTGCACGGCAGCCGCAGGCCCGCGCTGCGGCTGCTCGCGGCGGCGGCCGCGGGCCCGCTGACCCGGTCGCCCGCGCACGCGGCGGTGCAGGTGAACCGTCTTCGGCTGACCGGCATCGCCCCCGGCACCCCGCTGGCCTACGACGGCGAGGTGACGACCGTGTCGGGCGAGGTGCGGCTGGAGAAGCTGCCCGAGGCCCTGACGGTGTACTGCCCGCTGGACGCGTGCGCCTGACAGCCCGTCAGTCCGCATGGCGAAATCCGTATCTCATCATTCGGTTGACGGGCGTACCGTGAGGCGGACCGGTGGACGGGCCGTCCGGTCCGCCGACGAGGGGTGAAGGGGTACAGCCATGCCGAAGGCGCAGGAGACCGCCGTCTACACGCACGGGCACCACGAGTCGGTGCTGCGTTCGCACACCTGGCGGACCGCCGCCAACTCCGCGGCGTATCTGCTCGGCGCGCTCCAGCCCCGCATGCGCGTCCTGGACATCGGCTGCGGCCCCGGCACCATCACCGCCGACCTGGCGGAGCTGGTCCCGGACGGCCATGTCACCGGCGTCGACCACGCCCCCGGCGTCCTGGAGCAGGCCCGGGCCACCGCCGCCGCCCGCGGCCTGACGAACGTGGACTTCGCGGTGGCCGACGTGCACGCCCTGGACCACCCGGACGACACGTTCTGCGTGGTCCACGCCCACCAGGTGCTCCAGCACGTGGGCGACCCGGTGCAGGCGCTGCGCGAGATGCACCGGGTGACGCGGCCGGGCGGGTTCATCGCCGTACGCGACGCGGACTACGGGGCGATGACCTGGTATCCGGCGCTGCCCGGCCTGGACGACTGGCTGGACCTGTACGAGCGGGTGGCCCGCGCCAACGGCGGCGAACCCGACGCCGGGCGCCGGCTGACGGCGTGGGCGCGGGCCGCCGGGCTGCGGGACGTCACCGCCACCTCCAGCACCTGGACGTTCGCCACGCCCGACGAGCGGGCCTGGTGGAGCGGCCTGTGGGCGGACCGCACCCTCGCCTCCGCCTACGCCGACCGGGTGAGGGAGGGCGGTCACGCCACGGCGGAGCAGCTGCGGGCGGTCTCGCAGGCCTGGCGGGAGTGGGGCCGGCGGGAGGACGGCTGGTTCGCCGTCCTGCACGGGGAGATCCTGTGCCGGAAGGAAGCCTGATCCACGCATCGCGGGAAACCCGGCGCGCAGGAGGTGCGCACCATGGTCCCCGTCCTGCTCGTACTGCTTCTGGTACTGCTCCTCTTCGGTGCCGGATTCGCGCTGAAGATCCTTTGGTGGGTCGCCCTGGCGGTGCTGATCATCTGGCTGCTGGGGTTCCTGTTCCGCGGCACGGGCGCGGGCGGCGGCCGGGGCCGCTGGTACCGGTGGTGACGCCGGCCGGCGGCCGGTTGGGTCAGTCGCGGGGAAGCAGCGGCCCTAGCGGCCCGAGGTCCAGGTTGAGGTCCTCGGGCCGCAGACCGTAGCGGTTGCGCAGCTCGGCCATCCGGTCCTCCAGCAGCATCAGGGTGAGCCCGATCCGCTCCTCCTGCTCCTCGGTCAGGTCCCCGGTGTCGAAGCGCCGCACCGCCTGGCGCTCCATGAGCTGGCGCAGCAGCTCGACCACGGTGAGCACGAGTTTCACCAGGTCGCGCTCGACGGTGTCGGGTTCCAGGTCGAGCCGCTTGCGCCGCGGGCCCTCGGCCGGGCTCTCGGTCATGTGAGTTCCTCGAAGGGCGACGGGACCTGCTCGTTCACGGAGCTGATCAGGGCGTTGAGGTCGATGCGGACCAGATCGACGTCCGCGATGCGCAGCGTGATGTCGCCGGTGAGGACGACCCCGCCGGCCAGCAGCCGGTCCAGGAGGTCGACCAGGGCGATCTCGCGGCGTTCGACTACGGTCACCGCACCTCCTCCGCCGCCACGTCCTGTGAGAACGAGTACGCGGCCCAGGGGCCGGTGAGTTCCACCCGGATTCCGGGCTCCTCGTCCTTCGTACGGTCGACCAGTTCCACGAATTCCTCGGAATGCGCGCGCGGCACGAGATAGGCCGCGTTGAGCACGTTGCGCCCCGTGGCGCCGGAGAGCGCCGCGTTCTGCGGGGGGTGCAGCCGGTGGTCCTCGGCGGGGCCGGAGAGGCGCTCGTGCAGGGACCGCGCGAACGTCTCCGCCCGCTGCCACCTGTCCTCCTGGGCGTGGCTCTGCTCGCGCCGGCGGCGCAGGTAGTCCCGTCCGCTCGCGGGCTTCGCCGCGGCGGCGGGAGCCGGCTCGGCCGCCGGCTCCTCCTCCAGGTACACCTTCACCCCCCACTCGACGCGGCCGTCCAGGCGGTCGAGCAGGCGCCGGAAGCTGTCCTCCCGGGTCTCGATCATGGTGCGCAGGGCGCTGTCGTCCCGGAAGACGGTGGCGAGCCGCAGCGGCAGCGGAGTGGTGACCGTGGTGAGCGCGTCGATCACGCCCTGGTGAGCACGCGCGGTCGCGGACAGCCAGTCCAGATCCTCCAGGTGGGCCTTCAGCGCCCCCTCGGAGAAGTCGGCCTCCGGGACCGTACTGACGACCGCGACCAGCCCGTGATGGCGCACGAGAGCCGGCGGGGCGCCCCCGATACCCGTCAGCTGGGCCTGTAGGGGCGTCCCGAAGGGGCGGCAGACGGCGTAGACGTACCGCAGTCCGGTCATGGGGCCTCCTTCGGTGCGCGGCCCGACTCCAGTTCCTCCAGCCGGGCAAGGCGTTCTCTCAGCTCGGCGTTCTCCCGGGCCAGCTCGTCCCGGCGGGCACCGGAGGAGAGAGCCGGATCCGTCTCCCACCAGTCGATGCCCATTTCCTTCGCCTTGTCCACCGAGGCGACGATGAGCCGCAGCTTGATGGTGAGCAGCTCTATGTCGAGCAGGTTGATCCTGATGTCACCCGCGATGACGATCCCCTTGTCGAGCACGCGCTCGAGGATGTCGGCGAGGTTGGCCCCCGAGCCCTGGCCATAGGGCTCGGGGAAGCGGCCGGGCATCGTCATCGACGGCCCCGGCTCTCGGCGTACTCAGGCTCCTCTTCCTCTTCGTCCTCTTCTTCCTCGTCCTCGTACGCGTCCTCCGCGGGCTCTTCCTCGTCCTCTTCAGCCTCCTCGTCCTCGTACGGGCCCTCTTCCTCGTCCTCGTACGCCTCGGGCTCGTCCTCGTCCTCGTAGCCCTCCTCGTCGCCCTCCTCGGCCTCGTCGTCCTCCTGGTCCTCCGCCTCGGCCTCGGGCTCGCCGGAGTCCTCGCCGTCCTCGTCGTTCTCGGACTGCTCGGCCTCCTCCTCGGCGACGGCGTCCTCGTGGCTCTTGACCACCTCGCCGTCGCGTATCTCGCCGCGCCAGCCGTCCTCCGCCTCACCCTTGAGGGTGATGAAGCGGGCGAAGTTCTTCAGGTCCAGCCTGGCCCGGCGGCCCTGGGCGCGCCAGATGTTGCCGGTCTTCTCGAAGAGGCCGACCGGGTAGTACTCCATGACCAGCAGCACCCGGGTGAGGTTCTCCTCCAGCCGGTGGAAGGAGACCACGCCCTTGGTGGTGCCCTTGGCACCCTCCGACGTCCACTGGATGCGGTAGTCCGGCACCTGCTCGGTCGTCTTCGCCTTCCAGCTGCGGCTGGACCAGAACACCTTGGCCTGCCAGTCGGACTGGGTGTCGTCGGAGCGGCCCGCGCTCTTGACGCCCTTGGCGAAGGTGGAGAAGTCCTGGTACTGGGTCCACTGGTCGTAGGCGGTGCGCAGCGGCACGCCGACGTCGACGGACTCCATGATGACGACCGGCTTCTTGCCCGCGCCGCCCTTCTTGCCCTTGCCGCCCCCCAGGTTCTTGACGGCGTCCATCACGTTCTCCTTGACGCGGGAGGCGCCCACCTCCAGCGCCGAGCGCACGGGCCCCTTGCCCTCCGCGAGCTTGCGCCCGCCGTCGAGCGCCATCTTGGCGAAGCCCGGGCTGTTGCCCTCGGCGATGTCGTTGAGCTTGCCGGTGGTCTCACCGAGCTTGCGGCCGAGGCCGCTCAGCAGCCGGGTGGCCTGTGCGGACAGATACTCCTGGGCCTCCTCCTTCAGCCGGTCGGCGGCCTCGCTGTGCGCGAGGGCGCTCAGCGGGTTCTCCTTGGCCGCGGAGGTGGCCGATCCGACGTTCTCCGTCATCGGTCATCGCCGCCCTTCGAACGCCGGGAGGTCGCGCGCCGGGTGGTACGGCCGGCGGAACCCGTCTTCTTCGCGGCCGTCCTGCCGGCCGTGCCCGTCTTCTTGGCCGCCGTCTTCTTCGCGGGAGCCGTCTTCTTGGCCGGGGCGGTCTTGGCCGCGGCCTTCTTGGCGGGAGCCTTCTGGGCAGGGGCCTTCCTGGCGGGAGCCTTCCCGGCAGGGGCCTTCTTGGCAGGAGCCTTCCCGGCAGGGGCCTTCTTCGCGGGAGCCTTCCTGGCGGGAGCCTTCTTCGCCGGCTTCTCCTCCGGCTCCTCTTCCTCCTCCGGCTCCTCCTCCGGCTCCTCCTCGTCCGGCTCTTCCTCCTCCTCGGGCTCTTCCTCCTCGTCCGGCTCCTCCTCCTCGGGCTCCTCCTCGTCCCGCGGCTCGCCCTCGTCCGGCTCTTCCTCCTCGTCCGGCTCCTCGTCCTCGTCCGGCTCCTCGTCCTGCTCGTCCTCCGGCTCGGTGGACTCGTCCGCGGACTCCTCGTAGTCCTCGTCGTCCTCTTCGCCCCGCTCCTCGTCCGCCTCGTCACCGGAGCCGCCGGAGGTCACGCCGGCCAGCTGGTCGCGGACCTGGGCGGTGCGGCCGTGCAGCCGGTCGGCGAGCGCGTTGATCTGCCGCTCGGCCATCGCCCCGGTGGCGGCCTTGCCGACGCCCCGCATGTCCTTGCGCAGCTGGTCCCCGATCTCCTTGAACTGGGGATTGTTCTGGAGCTGCTGGCTCACCACGTCGGCGAGCATCTTCGGACTGAGGTTGAGCTTCTTGCCGGCCACGAACGAACCGACGGCGAGCGCCATCTTCAGTTTCTTCGTGCGTCCGAGCATGTATCCGGCCCCTACGGCGAGGCCCAGTGCCGTTCGGTTCATGTCACGTCCCGTTGCCTGTGGTGTCGCCGGAGCGCGCAGTGGTCTCCAGCCGGTCGAGCAGTTCGTCCTCGCGTCGGTCGAACTCCTCCTCGGTGATCTCCCCCGCCTCCAGCTGTTCCTCGAGGCGGGCGAGCTCGGCCCGTACGGTGGAGGGGTCGTAGTAGATCCGTTCCGCCTCCTGGAGCACCTGCCTGATGGCCCACGCGCTGCCGCGTACGGGCGCGAACGGCAGCATCAGCACCTCGCCGATCAGTCCCACGGTGTTCTCCTTTCCGTCCGGGCCGGGAGCGCTACTGCGCTCCGGCGCCCGCGCCGGCCGTACTGCCGGCCGACTGGGCGGGGCCGGGTTCGACGAAGCTGTACGGCGGCAAGGGTCCGTTGACCCGCAGCTCCAGATGGGCGTGGCTCTCGCGGACCTGCTCGACGCCGGCCAGGAAACGCTCGGCCGAGTCCCGCGCGACCAGGAACGACACGTTCAGCAGCCAGCCGGTGGACTCGGGGCCCACGCTGACCGCGGCGGCGGACGGTGTCAGCAGGCTCTGCACCTCGCGCGCGTCCACGGCCTCCTTGGCCTTGACGGCGGACGCGACCATCTCGCCGAGGCGGATCTTGTCGTCGTAGCTGCCGCCACCGGACCGGCGGTTGGCCTCCGCGAGGGAGCGCAGGTCCGCGTTCTCGGCCATCACCAGGTGCAGGACGGCCTCCTCGATGTGAGTGGCCTTGACGTTGTACTCGACCTTGCCGTCCAGCTCCCGCAGCCGCTCCTGGTAGTGCTCGGCCCGCGCACCGAGCACCTGGGTGACGGACTCGTCGTCGTCGGCGACGCTGCCGAAGCGCATGGGCAGGATGCAGCCGCCCGCGCCGGCCTCGGCCAGCACGTTCTGGTGCGCGAGCAGGTCCCGGCGCTTGGGGCGCAGGTCCTCGGGGGCGTCACTGACCACGGCGGTCAGCTCCCCGGCCGTGAGGAGACGCACCGGGCGGGCGGGCTGGCCCACGCCGGTCATGCCCTCGGGCAGCGCGGGGTGGGACCGTGCGGTGATCCCGTAGACGTAGGTGCTCACTCCTGCTCCTCCTTCCGGCGTGCCGGGGCCTTGCGGGCACGCGGCCGGGACTGGGTCTCCCCTTCCGAACGCGCCTGCTTGAAGGCGTCGGATATGGTCTCCGCGGCGCCGGACAGCGCCCCCTTGGACTTGCCGCGGGCGCCGGACTCGGTGACCTCGCCGACGATCTCGGGCAGGCCCGGGCTCTTGTTCGGGCCGGACTCCAGGTCGAGGCGGTTACAGGCCTCGGCGAACCGCAGATAGGTGTCGACGCTGGCCACGACGACCCGGACGTCGATCTTCAGGATCTCGATGCCGACCAGAGAGACGCGGACGAACGCGTCGATCACGAGGCCCCGGTCCAGGACCAGTTCAAGAACGTCGTAGAGGCCGCTGCTGCCGCCTCCACCTCCACTCTGTTGAGCCGGAACAACAGTCATGCCGGCGATTCCTCCTCATGTGTAGTCGGTCGCTGTCCAGTAGGTCGCGGTAGGTCGGCGTGTACGGGCCGGTGCGGTCGGCGGCTCACCGGCCGCCGCGCGCGTCGGCCCTGCCCCGTTCGTAGCGGCGGACGCGCCGGTACCCGGTGAGCTGGCCCTGCGGGTCCAGTTCGACCTGGTAGCTGCCCATCAGGCTCATCGTGTCGGGGACCCTCGACAGTTCGAGGACCTCGACCTCCAGAGACCACCCGTCCTCCGTCTGCTCGAACGAGGACACCGACTCGGGTTCGAGGCCGGTGAGTTCGGCGAGCTGGGCGCGCGCTTGGCGCAGCACCTCGATGAGGGCCGGGCGGCGGCCGCCCGACGCGGGCCCTTCTGTGCTCTCGTGTGACGCCTGCACTTCCTCGGAGTCGTGCCTTTTCCGCGGTTTTTGTGACTGCGATGTGTTCTCTGTGTTCGACATGGCCACCTCTCCCTGCGTGTGGCCGCCACACCCCTGGCCAAACCTTCAGGAGCACATGCATGCCACTCGCATACCGTCGCGCCTGGTCAGAACGGGTACGTGTGTCACCCACGCAGTGCCGCGAGGCGACTCATGGCGGCCTTCAGGGACCGTCCGCGGGCCGGCGCGCCGGCCCATGGGCGGGTGCGTGCCTGGTCCACGGCGTCGGCGAGGGTCCAGCGCCGCGCGTGGGTGCCGGGGTCGTCCACCTGTTCCCAGGTCAGGGGCACCGCGACGGGCGCGCCCGGCAGGGCGCGCACGCTGTAGGGGGCGACGGCGGTCTGGGCGTAGGCGTTGCGCTGCACGTCGAGGTAGAGGCGGTCGCCGCGGTCCTGTCTGCGGGCGGCGGTGGTGAGCCGGTCCGGATGCCGGGAGACGGCGAACTCGGCCACCTCGTGGGCGAATCGGCGTACCTCGTCGAAGTCGTGGCGGCCGTCGAGCGGGATGACGAGGTGCAGTCCGCGCGAGCCGGTGGTCATCGGCGCCGTGGGCAGACCCAGCTCGTCCAGCAGCTCGCGCAGCCGGCCGGCGGCCTCGCGGACGGCGGCGAAGTCGTCGCCGGGCGGATCGAGGTCGAAGACCAATCGGTCGGGGTGGCCGAGGCCGCCGGCGCGGTCGGTCCGCGAGAGCCAGCGGTGCAGGGTCACACAGGCCTGGCCGGCGAGGTGGAGGAGGGTCGCGGTGTCGTCGCAGACGAGGTGGGTGACCGTGCCGCCCTCCTTGGCGACCTCGGCCCGGGTGATCCACTCCGGGTAGTGCTCCGGGGTGTTCTTCTGCATGAAACGGGGTCCGCCGAGGCCGTCCGGACGGCGTTCCAGCATCAGCGGACGGCCCCGCAGGTGCGGCAGCATGTACGGCGCGACGGACCGGTAGTAGTCGGCGAGGTCGCTTTTGGTGTACTCCTTCGCACCTCCGCCGCCGGGGAAGAGGACCTTCCCCGGCCGCCGGATCTCCACCGTGCGGCGGCCCGCGCGCAACGTCAGCGCGCCGCCGTCGCTCATCGCACGACCGCCTCCTCGACCAGCATCCTGGCGGCGGCCACGATGCCCACGGAGTCGATGCCGGCCGCGTGCAGCTGCTCGTCGGGGGCGGCGGAGCCCGGCATGGTGCGCACCGCCAGCCGGACCAGGCGGGGCACGGGCCCGCCGTCGCCGAACGCCTCCGCGACGGCGTCACCGAGACCGCCCTCAGCGTGGTGGTCCTCGACGGTGAGCAGGCAGCCGGTCTCCTCGGCGGCCCGGCGCAGGGTCTCGGCGTCGACCGGCTTGACCGAGTACAGGTCGATGACCCGCACCCGGATGCCGTCCTCGGCGAGCCGGTCGGCGGCGGCCAGCGCCTCGGGCACCGTGACCCCGGCCGCGACGACGGTCAGCCGGTCGTCCTCGCTGGAGCGCAGCGTCTTGCTGCCGCCCACCGGGAAGTCCTCGTCGGGCCCGTAGATCACCGGGGACTTGCCGCGGGAGGTGCGCAGATAACGGATGCCGTCGAGACCGGCCATGGCCGCGACCAGCTTGGCGGTCTGGTTGCCGTCGCAGGGGTAGAGCACGGTCGAGCCGTACACGGACCGGAACATCGCCAGATCCTCCAGGCCCATCTGCGAGGGCCCGTCCTGCCCGATCGAGACACCCGCGTGCGAGCCGACCAGGTTGATCCCGGAGCCGCTGATGGCCGCCATACGCACGAAGTCGTAGGCCCGGGAGAAGAAGGCGGCGAACGTCGAGGCGTACGGCACCCAGCCCCGGGCGGCCATGCCGACGGCCGACGCGACGAGCTGCTGCTCGGCGATGTAGCACTCGAAGAACCGGTCGGGGTGGGCCTTGCCGAACTCCTCGGTGCGGGTGGAGTCGCCGACCTCGCCGTCCAGGGCGACGACATCGCCGCGGGCGGCGCCGAGTGCGGCGAGGGCCTTGCCGAAGGCGTCCCGGGTGGCGACCTCCTCCCCCACGTCGAAGGACGGCAGCTGGAGTGCCTCGGTGGTGACCGAGCGCGGCGCGGCGGCGGCCTGCGGTTCGCTGACCCGGACGTGCAGCTCGCGCGGCCCGCCGAGTTCGGCGATGGCGTCCTCGGCCTCGGGCAGCGGTTTGCCGTGCAGGCCCTCGCGGTCCTGGACGGCGGCGACGCCCTTGCCCTTGAGGGTGCGGGCGAGGATCACGGTGGGCTGCCCGCTCGTGGACAGCGCCTCGCCGTACGCCCGGTCGATCTTGTCGACGTCGTGCCCGTCGATCTCGATGGTGTGCCAGCCGAACGCCTGGAAGCGGCGGGCGTAGGCGTCCAGGTCATGGCCGTGCCGGGTGGGGCCGCGCTGCCCCAGCCGGTTGACGTCCACGATCGCGATCAGGTTGTCGAGGTTCTCGAAGCCGGCGTGTTCGGCGGCCTCCCACACCGAGCCCTCCGCCAGCTCGCTGTCACCGCACAGCACCCAGACCCGGTAGTCGGTGCGGTCCAGCCGCTTGCCGGCGAGGGCGATGCCGACCCCGACCGGCAGGCCCTGGCCGAGCGAGCCGGTGGCCGTCTCGACCCAGGGCAGGCGCCGCGGTGTCGGATGGCCCTCCAGCCGGCTGCCGAGCTTGCGGAAGGTGACGAGTTCGCCGTCCTCGATGGCGCCGGCCGCCTTGTAAGCGGCGTACAGCAGGGGCGAGGCGTGTCCCTTGGAGAGCACGAAGCGGTCGTTCGCGGGGTGCTCGGGGCGTTCGAAGTCGTAGCGCAGATGGTTCGCGAGCAGGACGGCCACCAGATCGGCGGCGGACATCGAGGACGTGGGATGCCCGGATCCCGCGGCGGCGGACGCCCGCACGCTGTCCACACGCAGCTGCTGTCCCAGTTCGGCCAGTTCGGCGGTCTTCATGAATCTCCTTGGTCTCGGCGTACGGCGTTCGGCGTTCGGTGTTCGGCGTGTTGCGTACGGCGTTCGGCGTGCTGCGTACGGCGTGCTGCGTACGGCGTGCTGCGTTCAGTCAGGCGGGGCAGCGCGGTCCGCGGGGCCGGGGGTGTCGCCGGTGTCACGGGCCCCGGAGGTGTCGGTGCGCCTGACGGGGCCGGGGGCCGGACGCTCCGGCCCGGCCTCGGCGGGCTCACCGCCGGGCTGGTTGCGTGCGGGCTCACCGCCGGGCCGGTTCCTGGCGGGTTCGCCGCCGGGCTGGTCGCGTGCGGGCTCCGCGCCGCGCCGGTCCTCCTCGTGCGCGGCGCGGGTCCGGCCGGTCTCGCGCGTCATGGTTCGCCTCCCGGGGGTGTGCGGACGGCCGGTCCGGGCCGCCCGGTGGCCGCACCGCTGACGGTGGGGCCGGGTCCGGGGAACCGGCCGGCCCGTGCGAGCCCGCCGGACGCCCTGGCGCGGCGGTACGGCGTCCGGTACCCGGCCGGCGGCGTCCCCGGACGCGTTCGCGTGCGGGGCGCCTTCCGGAGGTGTGCTCCCCCGAGGACTTCCGCGTAACCGAGGCAGGGGCACCCAAACGCCGGGCGGGTCACCCGTACGCCGGGCGCGCGGGCCGTGGCGGCGTTTCGCCGGGGCCGCTCCCGGTTACCCGGCCCCGGACCGACTCCCATCGCATCCCGAGCCGCCCGCGCGGAGGTACCCCATGCCCGAGTACGGCTATTTCCTGGCGTGCGAGGAACACGATCCCGCCGCCCTCGTCGAGCAGGCCCGGATGGCCGAGCAGGCCGGCTTCCAGGCCCTGTGGGTCTCCGACCACTACCACCCGTGGAACGACGCACAGGGGCAGAGCCCCTTCGTGTGGTCGGTGATCGGCGCGCTCTCCCAGGCGGTGTCACTGCCCATCGAGACGGCCGTGACCTGCCCGACCGTACGCATGCACCCCGCGGTGGTGGCACAGGCCGCGGCGACGAGCGCGGTGATGACCGAGGGCTTCCGGCTCGGCGTCGGCACCGGCGAGGCGCTGAACGAGCACATCCTCGGCGACGCCTGGCCGCCGCTACACGTGCGCCTGGAGATGCTGGAGGAGTCGATCCAGGTGATGCGCCGGCTGTTCACCGGCGAGGAGGTCAACCACCACGGCACCCACTACACGGTGGAGAACGCGCGTCTCTACACCGTCCCCGACGAGCCGATACCGATCGACATCTCCGGCTTCGGCCCGAAGGCGACCGCGCTGGCCGCCCGCGTGGGCGACGGCTACATCACGATGATGCCGGAGGAGGAGATGGTCACCCGCTACCGCAAGGGCGGCGGCGGGACCGGTCTCGTCAGCGGCGGCACGAAGGTCTGTTACGGCACCGACCGCGAAAGCTGCGTCCGTACGGTCCACGGGCTCTGGTACAACGAGCTGCTGCCCGGCGAGATGGGTCAGGTGCTGCCCTCGCCACGCCACTTCGAGCAGCTGCACGAGCTGGTCACCGAGGAGATGGTGCGGGAGAAGGTGGTGTGCGGGGACGACGCCGACCAGCACGCCGCCACGCTGCGGGCGTTCGCCGACGCCGGCTTCGACCGGGTGTACGTGAACCAGATCGGCCCCGACCAGCGGGGGTTCTTCGACTTCTACCGCACGAAGGTGCTGCCGCGTCTCGACCGGGACTGAGCGCCGGTACCGGGTGCCGTCACGGCCTCCGACTGCCCCGGCCCCCGGCGGGCCCCGGCCTCCGCCGGGGGCCGGGGCAGTGACCGGGACGGCCCGGACCGGGTCAGGCCCGGTGGTGCGGGGTGTCGGGGTCGGTCGGGGGCTGCGGCGGCGCCGGCGGGTACGGCATGCCGCCCAGGCCGCCGGGCGGGGCGCCCGGCTCGGTGCCGCCGATGACCCGGTGCGGGGCGTGCGGGGTGTCGCCCCGGTGACCGTGGCCGGGACGGGCGGCGCCGCGCAGCACGTACGCCACCACGGCCAGCAGTGCGGCGGTGATCAGCGCGGCGGCCCAGCCGGGCAGTCCGGTCGCCAGGGCGAGGCCCACGGCGAGGGCCACGGCACCGCCCGCGTACAGGGCGGCGGCACCCGACGCGGCGTAGAGCATGGCGGTCCGCCGCTGCTTGCGGCTCTGCTCGCGCAGTTCGTCCCGTACCGTCTCGCGTGCCACCTGTGCCAGTTCTTCGACAAGGTGCTTGTCCAGATGTTCCAGGTGATCGATGCGGTCCATACCCTGCGGGTACCCGCTGCGCACAGCCGGTAACGCCGTGGCGCTGCGCGGTCCGGGCAGCCCCAACTAGGCTCTGCCGTATGGAGATTCTGGGCGCCTCGCTGCGCATCTGCGTCGACGACCTCGAAGCCGCCGTCCCCTTCTACGAGCGTCTGGCGGGCGGCAGGGCGCAGCGCTTCCGGCGCGGTGAGGTCGAGGTCGCCGCGGTCGGCTCCTTCCTGCTGATGAGCGGACCGGAGACGGAGCTGGAGATCCTGCGGAAGGTGTCGGCGACGATCGCCGTGCGGGACGTGGACGAGGCGCACCGGCTGCTGGCCGAGCTGGGCGCCCGGGTCGTCGCCGGGCCGGTGCCGACGCCGGGGGGCCGCAATCTGCTGGCCGTGCATCCGGACGGGTCGGTCTTCGAGTACGTGGACCGGCGCGGCTGAACCCGCGGGGACCGCGGCCCGGTCCCGGCCCGCGGTCCCCGGTCCGGTACGTCAGCCGGAGACGCGCATCTCCGCGGTGAGCGCCCAGCGTTCGTGGTCGCGCCAGGCTCCGTCGACGTGGATCATGTCCGGGGAGAAGCCCTCCAGGCGGAAGCCCGCGCCCCGGGCGAGGGCGATGGAGGCGGTGTTCCCGGGCTGGACGTTGATCTCCAGCCGGTGCAGGCCCAGGGGTCCGAACGCGTACCCGAGCACCAGTTCCAGGCCCTCGCGCATCAGACCGCGCCCGGCCGCGTGCGCGAAGGCGCCGTAGCCGAGGGCGCCGCACCGGAAGCCGCCCCGGACGATGTTGTTGATGTTGATGAACCCGGCGATGGAGCCGTCGCCCTTCTCGCACACCAGGAAGCCGGCCCGGGCCGGGTCCTCGATCAGCCGGCCGGCGTAGTCGGCGTACGCCTCGTCGCTGTCCGGCGGGAACAGCCAGGGCCGGTGCAGCTCCCGGCTCTCCCGGGCCCGTGCGGTGAACTCGGGGCCGTCCGCGAGGGTGAAGCGGCGGAGCGCGACGCGGGGGCCTTCGGGGAGGCGCGGTGGCGGGGTGTGCGACATCCGGCCAGCCTAGGGTGTCACTGGCCGCGGCGTCGCATGAGATAGGCCCCGCACAGCCCGCCGATCAGCCCGGTGGCCAGCAGGGCCGTCCACAGGGGCAGGGTGACCTCTGGCCCGAACAGCCGGATGCGGGTGGTGCCGGTGTTCTCGAAGACGAAGACCAGGGCCAGGACGGCCAGTGCCAGGACGGTCATGCGGGCGGGCGTGGTCAGCTCGCTCCGGTCCTCGCTCTCCTTGGTCTTCCGGCTCATGCGACCAGGGTGTGACCCGGGGGGCGTGTCCGCACGGCGGGCGCCGCCGTCCGGGTGAGCCGGCCGCCCGGCGGCCGGGCGGGCGGCCGTCAGCGCAGCGCGGGTTCGTCCAGGGTCAACGTGCCGGTGTCGGCGTCCAGTTCGGCGGTGACACCGAACGGGATCGTCAACGCGCCCGCGCAGTGGCCGAATCCGACGTTCTCCGCGACCGGGACGCCGAGTCCGCCGAGCCGGTCGGCCAGCAGGGGCCGCAGCCGGGCCTCGTCGGCGCAGCCCTCCCACGAGCCGAGCAGCACGCCCCGGACCCCCTCCAGCAGCCCGGCCCGCAGGAGTTGGGTCAGATAGCGGTCGATCCGGTACGTCTCCTCGCCCACGTCCTCCAGGCAGAGCAGTCCGCCGCGCGCCGAGGGCCGGGCGTGCGGGGTGCCCAGTTCCGCGGCGAGCAGGCACAGACAGCCGCCGAGGGTGACACCCCGTGCCCGGCCGGGCACGAGGGCCGTACCGCCGGAGGCAATCACACGGACCGTCTCGGGCGCGAAGAGCGTGGCCCGCAGATGCTCCTGCGCCCGCGCGTTCTTCACGAAGTCGACGCCGGCCGCCATCGGCCCGTACAGCGTGGCCAGTCCCAGACGGGTGGCGAACGCCTCGTGCAGCGCGGTGACGTCGCTGAACCCGACGAGGATCTTCGGGCCGGCCGCCCGCATCGCCTCCCAGTCGAGCAGGTCGATCACGCGCTGTGCGCCGTAGCCGCCCCGGGCGCACAGCACCGCGTCCACGGCCGGGTCGCACCAGGCGTTCAGGAGGTCGGCGGCGCGGTCGGCGTCCGTGCCGGCGAGGTACCCCAACTCGGGGTGCCGGTCCAGGACATGAGGGCCGGCCACGGGGTCGAGGTCCCAGCCGCGCAGCACGTCGAGTCCCGCCTGGAGCCGCTCCTCGGGCACCGGCCCGCTGGGGGCGACGACGGCCACCCGAGCGCCCGGTGCCAGCCGGCGGGGCCGGACGAGTCCGTTCACGGGGTCAGCTCCACCTTGGGCACCGGCGGTGCCGGACGCAGCTTGAACACCTGGGCGTACAGGGACAGTTCCGCCTCCAGGACGCGGATCATCGTCTCGGCCCGCCGGAACCCGTGCCCCTCTCCCTCGAAGGCGAGGTAGGCGTGCGGCACGCCCCGGCCGGCGATCCGGGCGAGGAAGCGTTCGCACTGGGCGGGCGGGCAGATGACGTCGTCGAGGCCCTGGAGCAGCAGGAAGGGCACGCTGAGCCCGTCGGCGTGCGCGATCGGGGAGCGCTCGGCGTAGCGGGCCGGCACCTCGGCGAGCGGGCCGATCAGGGTCTCCAGGTAGCGGGACTCGAAGTCGTGGGTCTCCCCCGGGCCCCAGGTGGTGAGGTCGAGCACCGGGTACAGGACGGTTCCGCAGGCGTAGACGTCGGTCGTGGTCAGGGAGGCGGCGGCGGTCCAGCCGCCGGCGCTGCCGCCCCGGATCGCGAGCCGGGCGGGGTCGGCGATGCCCTCGTCGGCGAGGGCGCGGGCGACGGCCGCGCAGTCCTCGACGTCGACCACGCCCCACTGCTCGCGCAGCCGCTCGCGGTAGGCCCGCCCGTATCCGGTGGAGCCGCCGTAGTTGACCTCGGCGACCCCGATGCCCCGTGAGGTGAAGTAGGCGATCGAGAGATCAAGCACCAGCGGTGCCCGGCCGGTGGGACCGCCGTGCGCCCAGATGACGTACGGCGGCAGCTCGCCGTCGGGCGCGGTCCGCCGGGGGTGGTGCGGCGGGTGGATGTGGGCGTGCACCTCGCGGCCGCCCGGGCCGGTGAAGCTGCGCTGCCGCGGTCGCGGATAGTACGCCGGGTCGACGGGGTCCCGGTGCCGGGCGCCGACGGCGCGGGCGCGGCCGGTGACGGTGTCCAGCTCGATCACCTCGAAGGCGGTGTGCGGGCCGGCGCCGACCGCGATGACCCGCTCGCCGTGGGTGGCGAGGGTGGCGGCGTACTCCGTCCAGGGTCCGGCGGCGTCGACGATCTCACCGGACTCCGGGTCCAGTATGCCGAGCACGGCCGGCCCCCGGCCGTGCACCACCGCCAGCAGGCCGTTGTCGAGCGGCGCGAACCAGCGCAGCCCGAGCTGCCACAGCGGTCCGCCGAACTCCTCCTCGCGCGGGCACAGCGGGGTGCCGTCGCGGTAGAGGTTCCACCAGCCGCCGCGGTCGCTCGTGTACAGCAGCCTGCCGTCCGGCGCCCACTCGGCCTGGGCGACGGCCTCCTCGGGGCCGCCGGCGACCGTGCGCGCGTTCTCCAGCCGGCCGTCCTCCCCCACGTCGGCGACCAGCAGTTCCGTCCCGTCCCACGGCATCCGGGGATGGTCCCAGCCCAGCCAGGCGGCGCGCCGGCCGTCGGGTGAGAGCCGGGCGCCGGTGACGAACCGGTGCCGGGCGGGGGTGAGTTCACGGACGGCGCCGCGGTCGCCGGCGGCCGAGCCGTCCAGCGGGACGGCGGCCAGGACCCGCCGTACGTCGTCGGGGCCGTCGCCGGTGAACTCCTCCAGCACGCCCCACACCTCACCGCGCGCGAGGTCCACCCGGGGCTCGGCCCAGCGCAGCCCGCCGGCCACCGGGGAGGAGGGGGTGAGCGGACGGGGCTCGCCACCGGGCTCGAACCGGTACAGCCGCTGGTCGGCGAGGTGGACGAAGACGATCAGCGGCCGCCCGTCCCGTTCGGTCCCGGCCCAGGGCCGGCCGCCGTACTCGATGACCCGGCTGCGCACGTTCCACGGCGCGGGCAGCACCGACTCCTCGACGCCGTCGGCCCGGCGCCGCACCAGGGTCCGCCGGCCGCCCTCGGCGGGCCGGGGCTCGGTCCACCAGGTCTCGTCCCCGACGATGCCCACCCAGTCCGGCCGCCCGTCGTGCGCGGCGGCGAGCGCGGCGTCGACGGGCGACGGCCACGATCCGTAAGGCGCCTCGTGCATCGTGTCCTCCATCGGTCAGGCCGTCCGCAGGAAGCGGTCCAGGACATGGACACCGAAGTGCAGCGCCTCCACGGGCACCCGCTCGTCCACGCCGTGGAACAGCGCCTGGTAGTCGAGGTCCGGGGGCAGCTTCAGCGGGGTGAAGCCGTAGCCGGTGACGCCGAGCCGGGAGAACTGCTTGGCGTCCGTGCCGCCCGACATGCAGTACGGCACCACGTACCCGCCGGGTGCGAACTCCTCCACCGCGGCCCGCATCGCGGCGTACACCGGCGTGTCCAGCGGCGCCTGGAGGGCCACCTCCCGGTGGGCGAACTCACACCGCACGTCCGGGCCCACCAGCTCGTCGATCGTGGCGGCGAACTCCTCCTCGAAGCCCACCAGACAGCGGCCGTCGACGTACGCGACGGCCTCGCCGGGAATCACGTTGACCTTGTAACCGGCGTCCAGCATGGTCGGGTTGGCGCTGTTGCGGATGGTCGCCTCGACCAGCCGGGCGGTCGGCCCGAGCTTCTCCAGCAGCCGGTCCACGTCGGTGAAGTCGGCGTCGATGCCGTTCAGGCCGGCGAGCCGGGTCAGGGCGGCCCGCACGGTCGGGGTGAGGCGGATCGGCCACTGGTGCTCGCCGATGCGGGTGACGGCGGCGGCGAGCCGGGTCACCGCGTTCTCCTCGTTCACCTTGGAGCCGTGCCCGGCCCGGCCGCGCGCGGTGAGCCTCAGCCAGCCGGTGCCGCGCTCCCCCGCGGCGATCGGGTAGATCTCCCGGCCGGCCCCGTCGTGGAAGGTGAACGCGCCGGACTCGCTGACGCCCTCCGTGCAGCCCTCGAAGAGTTCGGGGTGCCGGTCGGCGAGGAACCCGGAACCGTCCTCGGCGCTGGCCTCCTCGTCCGCGGTGAACGCGATGACGAGGTCGCGGCGGGGCCGCACACCCTGCCGGGCCCAGGACCGGACCACGGCGAGGATCATCGCGTCCATGTTCTTCATGTCGACGGCGCCCCGCCCCCACACGACCCCGTCGCGGACCTCGCCGGAGAACGGGTGCACGCTCCAGTCGGCGGCCTCGGCGGGCACCACGTCGAGGTGGCCGTGGACCAGGAGGGCGTCGGCGGACGGGTCGGTGCCCGCGATCCGGGTGACGACGTTGGTGCGGCCCGGGGTGCGTTCCAGCAGCAGGGGTTCCAGACCGGCCCCGGCCAGCCGTTCGGCGGCGTACTCGGCGGCGGGCCGTTCCCGGCAGTCGCCGCCGCCGCGGTTGGTGGTGTCGATGCGGATCAGGCCGGAGGTGAACTCCACGACCTCGTCCAGGGCCTGCCAATCAGCCATACTGCTCCTCCACGGCGGCGGAGACGATCGTGGTGACCGCCTTGAACGTCCTGATCCCCTCGTACATGGTGGCGCCGGTGTACGCCACCTTCCGCTCACCGGTCCGCGCCACGCCGGGGACGACGGTGGCGGCCGACGCCAGATGCTCGGCGTCGAACTCGACGGCGACCGTGAACGGGCCGGCCTCGGCGGGCTCGTGGCGGACCGCCAGCGCGGCGGCCTCCTTGGCCGCCGCGCGGATGTCCGCGGCGGTCCGGACCGGGGTCCGGCAGACGGCCGCGTACCGCGACACATGGTCCTTGACGGCGACCTTCCAAGCCTCCGGCGCGTATCCGAGCGCGTCCTCGCAGGCCACGTCGTCGCCGGTGACGAGGACGACGGGGACGCCGTACTCGGCGACGACGTGCGCGTTGAGCAGACCCTCGCTGGCGCGGACGCCGTTCAGCCACACGCCGGTGATCTGGTTGGCGAGGTAGGTGTGGGCGAGGACGCCCGCCATGCCCGCGCCCGCGTGGTAGCCGACGAACGCGATGCCGTCCACGTCGCCGTGCTGGACGCCCTCCACCATGGACAGCGCCTTGTGCCGGCCGGTGAGCATCTCGACCCGCTCGTCGAGCCGCTCCAGGAGGAGGTTGCGCATGGTCCAGTGGGCCTCGTTGACGAGCACCCGGTCGGCGCCGCCGTCGAAGAAACCTTCCACGGCGGCGTTCACGTCCGAGGTGAACATCGTCCGGCACCGCTCCCACTGCGGCGTCCCCGGCAGCACGTCGGCGGGCCAGGTGACCCCGGTGGCCCCCTCCATGTCGGCACTGATGAGGATCTTCATCTCCGTCACGTTACGCGCCGGGCGCCGGTCGGGCTACGACCCGGGCACGCTCACGCGCCTGCCGAGGGCCGCCGGGTCCCGGTCAGGCGCCCGCGAGGACGAACCAGCGGGCGGGCAGGTCGATGCGGGTGCCGTCCGCGAGGTACTCGGTCTGCGGCAGGGCCGTCCCGCCGTCGGCCAGGACGGTCAGGCCGGCCTCGGTGAGCAGGCGCGGGATCTCGTCGTCGTCGGCGTCGGCGGGCTTGAGCCCGTGGTGGAAGACGCGCTGGAGCTTGGGCGGCGGGCCGGCCGGTTCGGACGCCGCGCGCCGCAGGACGTCCCGGGAGGCGGAGGTCAGTTCCACCACGAACGCGCGGCCCTCGGCGCCGATGAGCCGGGCGACGGCGGCGGCCACCGCGGGACGGGCGGCCGGCTCGCTCTGGTGGATGACGGCCCGCATGTAGACGTTGGTGTCGCCGAGCCGCTCGTGCAGGGCGTGTACGGCGTCGGTGTCGGTGAGGTCGAGCTGCTGGAACTCGACGTTGTCCGTGTGCGCGGCGCGGCGGGCGTGCGCCACGGCGGCGTGCGAGAGGTCGACGCCGACGGCGTGGGCGAACCGGGTGGCCAGGTAGTGCGTCTGGGTGCCGTTGCCGCAGCCGAGGTCGACGATCGTACGTGTGGCGTCGGCGTACGGCAGGAGCAGTTCGCTGTGCGGTGCGGCGCTCAGGGAGGGGTCGGCGTCCCATATCGCCTCGCCCCGGGTGTCAGAGGTTTCGCTCCAGTAACTTTCCCAGGCGTTCCGGTAGTCGGTCGAGACGTTCATGCGATCTCCCCACGGTTCGGTTCCGTGATCGGGATATCGCGGCGGCCCGGAGCGGGGCAAGAGCCTGGAGGCCACCTTCACGAGATGTACGGGCCCCGGTCGTCCCGCGAGGCGCGCGGCCCTGCGCGCGCCTCGCGGGTCAGGCGGTGCCGGTGAGGGCCTGTTCGAACCAGACGGTCTTGCGGTGCCCGCTGGCGCTGGCGCCCCACTCCCGGGCGAGCCGGCTGACCACGCGCAGCCCGCGGCCGCACTCGTCGTAGGGGCCGGCGCTGATCAGGCCGGGCAGGGCGGGTTCGTCATCGGTCACCTCGAACAGCAGGGCGTCGGTGCGGACGACCCGCAGCCCGATCAGCGCACTCCCCGCATGCCGGACGGCGTTGGTGACGACCTCACTGACCAGCAGTTCCGCCGTCTCCACGGCGTGCTCCAGGCCCCAGTGCAGCAGCCGTTCACGGACCAGTCGGCGGGCCCGGGCCACCCCGCGCGGGTCGGCGTCGAGCCACCACTCGGCGACGTCGTCGTCGGGGATGCCGTTGAGGCGGGCCATGAGCAGGGCGACGTCGTCCTTGCGTCCACCGCGCGTGTTGAGGGCACGGATGATCGTGTCGCAGGCGTCGTCCATGGAGGCGGCGGGGTGGGCGGCGGACTCGCAGAGCGCGGCCATGCCCTCGCCGATGTCGGAGCCGCGCACCTCGACCAGGCCGTCGGTGCACAGCACCAGCCGGTCGCCGGGCGCGACCTTGACCCGGGACACCTCGAAGGGGACCCCGCCGACACCGATCGGCGCACCGGTGGGCAGTTCGAGCAGCTGACTGCCGCCGTCCTCGGCACGGACCAGCACCGGCGGGATGTGACCGGCGTTGGCGAGGGTCAACTCGCCGCGGATCGGGTCGTAGACGGCGTACAGGCAGGTGGCGAGGTAGGTGTCCCCGAGCCGGCGGGCCAGGTCGTCGAGATTGCGCAGGAGCTGGGCGGGCGGGGTCTCCATGGCGGCCATGGTCTGCACGGCGGTGCGCAACTGGCCCATCATCGCGGCCGAGTTCAGGCCGTGGCCCATGACGTCGCCGACGACGAGGGCGGTGCGGGAGCCGGGCAGTTTGATGCTGTCGAACCAGTCGCCGCCGATCCGGCCGAGCCGGGCGCCGGGCAGGTAGCGGGTGGCGACGTCGCAGCCGGCCATCCGCGGGGAGACCTGCGGCAGCATGCTGTCCTGGAGGGTGTCGGCGACGTTCTCCTGGTAGGTGTACATGCGGGCGTTGTCGAGCACCAGGCCCGCGCGGGCGGCGAGTTCGGCGCCGGTGGTGCGGTCCATGTCGTCGAACTGCGGCCGGTCGGGGCGGCGCATCAGCACCATGAAGCCGAGGACGACGTTGCGCGCCTTGAGCGGGACGATCAGCAGGGACCGGCCGCCGATGAGCGGCCTGAGGTCGCGCTTCTCGAACTCGCCGGCGATGCGCTCGGACAGCTCCTCGGTGACCCGTGGGACGAGCACCGGCTCACCGCTGTCCATGCAGCGGTAGAACGGGGTGTGCTCGGGGAAGGCGAACGCCTCGCCGACCGGCACGGTGTCGTCCCAGCGGCCCGGTTCGTCGTTGTGCTCGACCCAGACGCGGAACATCACGGTGGTGGCGTCCGGCGGTCCGTCCGGGAAGCCCTCGCCGGCCAGCACGGCGGCACGCAGATGGGTGCCTGCGAAGTCCGCGAACCGGGGTACGGCGGCGCTGGTGACCTCGCGGATGGTCTCGCCGAGGTCGAGGGAGGAGCCGATGCGGGAGCTGACCTCGTTGAGGAACTCCAGCCGCTCGCGGACGGCGGCGTACTCCAGGTCCTCCTCGGCGCCGGCCGGGACGCGGACCACCGGTGTCCGGTCCAGCGGTGCGACGGCTTCGGCGCGGGCGCGTCCGGCGCGGCGGGGCACGCCCCAGTACGGGGTGACGGGCACCCGCTCGAACTGGCTGAACTCCAGCACGGGATAGCCGAGTTCGAGGACCTGGGAGACGATGCGGGCGCTGAGTCCCGGGCCCATGCTGGGCAGGATCTCGGGCAGGCGCCGTTCGAGCTCCTCGAAGGCGGGCAGTTCGGTGTGGCGGGCGAAACCGGGCGAGATGCGTTCGGCCGTCTCGTCGTCGTAGCCGCGTTCGTCGCGCAGCCGGGTGGCGTCGGCGGCGAGCACGAGCAGCCGGGAGGAGCCCGGCCCGACCAGCGGGTAGGCCCACCACAGCACGTCCAGCCGCTCGGCGTCCGGGTCCTGCCGGGGCGGGACCAGCCGGGCCCGGCCCGCGGTGGCGTAGCCGGTGTGGCCGCCGAGCGAGGTCTCCAGGTCGGGGCCCGGCCCGTCGTACGCCTCGTACGCGTCGGGCAGGGCGCCGGCGTGCGGGTCGCCCGCCTCGTACGCGTCCGGCATCGCGGCGCGCAGGTCGTCCGGCAGGGCGCCGGAGACGGGCAGCAGGTCCGTCACGGGATGCCCGACGGCCTCCTCCCGGCCCACGCCGAACAGGCGCCGCGCGCCGCTGCTCCAGTGGGACACCACTCCGGCGCGGTCGACGACGACCACGGCCAGCGGGATCCGGCCCGCCGCGGCGTCACCGGTGCCGTGCCCGGGGACGGTGTCCCGCTCGCTGCCACGGTCCATGGCCCAGGCCCTCTCTCCCCACGGCTGTACGCAGAACGATCTGTGCCGCCCGCCACCACGGTAAGGCGACGGCCGGTCGCGATGTGCGGCAATCCTGGAATTGATGTCACCGGATCGCACCGGCGCGCGGCCCGCCGCCGCACGTGCGCCCCTCAGTCCTCGTGCCCGAGCTGGAGGTCCCGTTCGGTGCGTCCGCCGCCCGCGACCTGCAACACCGTGGCGACCGGCGGGTAACCGGCGGCGATGACGGTGTACTCGCCGGAGGAGAGGTCCACGAACCGGAAGGTTCCGTCGGCTCCGGTGGTGAGGGTGTCGACGACGTTCCCGGCGGCGTCGAGCAGTGTCACGCGCGCGTCCTCCACGGCCCGTCCGCCGCTGGCCCGCACCGTGCCCTTCAGCACGGCGCCGCCCGCCAGTTCGATGTCCTGCCGGGTCTCGCGGGATGCCTGCACGGTGACCGGGAGGGCGGCGGGCCGGAAGACGGGGGCGCTGGCGGCGAGGGTGTACTCGCCGGCGACCAGCTCGGTGATCACGTAACCGCCCTCGCGTCCGCTGCGGGTCGCGGCGACGACCTCGCCGTGCACGTTGGTCAGGGTGACGGTGGCGTCGCGGACGGGGGTGCCGTCGGCGGTGAGCACGCTGCCGGCGAGGCGTCCCGCGCCGCCGAGGACTACGTCGAGTTCGACGGGGCGTTCGCCGACGGTGACGGAGACGGCCTGCGGCTGATGGCCGCCGGCGGCGGCGATCAGCACGTACGACCCGGAGCCGGGCGTGCCGAGGGCGTACCGCCCGTCGTCGCCGCTGGCGCCCCGCCCGATCTGCCGGCCGGTCACGTCGATGAGGGTGAGGGCGGCGCGGGGCACCACGGTGCCGTCGGGGTGCTGCACGGTGCCGCAGACCGGGATGCCGGCGGTGTACGGCGAGCGGGACGGGGCGGGGGTCCCCGCGCCCGGCGGCTGGTGGCGGGCCTGCGGGACGGGGGCGGTCACGGACACGGGGTCCGTTCCGGCGGCGTTGTGGGACACCAGTGGTTTCTCCTTGAGGAAGAAGGCGATCAGCAGGCCGAGGACGAGCACCGGCACGAGGTACAGGAAGATCCGCGGCATCGCGTCGGCGTAGGCGCGGATGTAGGCGTCGCGCAGCGCCGGGGGCAGCGCGTGGACGAGCTGCGGGGTGAGGGAGTCAGCGTCGGGCAGCCCGGTGCCCGCGTGCGGGGGCAGCCGGTCGCGCAGGGCGTCGGTGAGCCGGCCGGCGAAGAGGGTGCCGAAGACGGCGGCGCCGACGCTGCCGCCGATCTGCCGGAAGTAGTTGTTGGCGCTGGTGGCGGTGCCGAGGTCGGCGGGGCGTACGGAGTTCTGCACGGCGAGGACGAGGACGGGCATCACCAGGCCGATCCCGGTGCCGAGGACGGCCATCCAGATGCTGTAGTGCAGCCGGGGCGTGTCGGTCTCCAGCCGGGACAGCAGCCACATGCCGACGGCGGAGACGGCGCTGCCGAGCACGGGGAAGATCCGGTACCGGCCGGTGTGGCTGATGAGCTGTCCGCCGATGACCGAGGCGCCGACGATGCCGGCCATCATGGGCAGCATCAGCAGCCCGGACTCGGTGGCGCTGGCCCCGTCGACCATCTGGAGGAAGGTCGGCAGATAGCTGGCCGCGCCGAACAGGGCGACGCCGATCACCAGGCCGACCAGGCCGCTGGTGACGAAGACGGAGTCGCGGAACAGCCGCAGCGGGATGAGGGGTTCGGCGGCGAAGTGCTCGGCGACGAGGAAGAGGGCGGTGGCGGCGAGGGCGCCGGCGGCGAGGCCGAGGATCTGCCGTGAGTCCCAGGCGTACTCGGTGCCGCCCCAGCTGGTGAGCAGGACCAGGCAGGTGGACGCGGTGGCGAGCAGCAGGGCGCCGGGCAGGTCGAGGCGGGCGCGGACCCGCGGCCGGGGGAGCCGGAGGACGGCGGTGACGACGGCGAGGGTGACCAGGCCGAAGGGGACGTTGACGTAGAAGCACCAGCGCCAGGAGAGGTGGTCGGTGAAGTAACCGCCGAGCAGCGGGCCGGCGACGGAGGCGAGGCCGAAGACGGCGCCGATCAGGCCCATGTACCGGCCGCGTTCCCGGGGCGGCACGATGTCGGCGATGATCGCCTGCACGCCGATCATGAGGCCGCCGGCGCCGACACCCTGGAGTGCCCGGTAGGCGATGAGCTGGTCCATGGTCCCGGCCCGGCCGGCGAGGGCGGAGCCGAGGACGAAGACGGCGATGGCGAACTGGAAGACGCCCTTGCGGCCGACCAGGTCGCCGAGCTTGCCGTAGAGGGGCAGGCCGATCGTGGAGGTGAGCAGGTAGGCGGTGATCGCCCAGGACATCCGGTCCAGGCCGTGCAGTTCGCCGACGATCTTCGGCAGCGCGGTGGCGACGATCATCTGGTCCAGCGCGGCCAGCAGCAGGGCCAGCATCAGTCCGAGGAACACCAGGCGGACCCGGCGGGGGGCGAGTGCGGCGAGGGGCGGGGCGGCGCTCTCCTGGCCGGCGGCGTGCCCCTCACCGGCGATGTGTCCCTCGCCGGCGGTGCTCGTCCTGCCGGCAGCCGGTGCCACGACCGCCTCGTGCTGCACCAGTGTCGTCCCGCCCACGTACCGCTCCCCTCGTCACGCCTGTCACATTTCCCGCGTATGGCGACAACTGCGAACAACTGCGGCGAGTTACGGCACCACCCGGGGCCGGGGGGAGATCCACCCGAACCGGTGAAGGGGTCAACACCCCTTCACCGTCCGGGTCTTGGGGCTACTTCTCGACCTCGGCGGCGAGGTTGGCGAGGAGGGCGTCGTAGATCCGGCCGAGGCCCTTGGGCGCGAAGGTGCGCTCGAAGAAGCCGCCGACGCCGCCGGCGCCCTGCCAGGTAGTGGTGACGACGACCCGGGAGCCGCCCTCGCCGGCCGGGGTGACGCGCCAGGTGGTGACCATGGAGGAGTTGCGGTCCTTCTCGACCAGTTCGCCGTCGGTGGGCTCGGTCACGTCGAGGAGGCAGTCGCGCACGCGCTTGCTGGTGGCCTGGAGCTTCCAGTGGACGACAGTGCCCTCGCCGTCGCCTCCCTCGCGCACCTCGTACTCGCTGAAGTGCTCGGGCAGCAGCTTCTGCCGGGTACCGCGGTAGTCGGCGAGGGCGTCGAACACCTTCTCCGCGTCCGCCGCGACGACCCGCTCCGTAGTGGCCTCGACCTGCGCCATTGCTTCCTCCAGGACCTGGTTGCTCGGGGGTGGGGGCAAGCCAACCACCCCGGCACCCGGCCGCCCAAATCGGGGTGCGCACGATCATGGGAACATGTGTTCTATTCTGTGGCCAGTGCTACCGAGGAGGCGTCATGCGCTGGGAGAACCTCACCGTGGAGTCCGGCCCGCCCGGGGAGCCCGCCGAGCACGGCCGGGCCGCCGACGCGGCACTGTTCGGCGCGGACTCCGTCACGACGCGTACGTTCGACACGCCGGAGTTCCGTGGGATCACCTTCCACGAGGTCCGGGCGCGCTCGGTGCTGAACCGGGTGCCGGGCGCCTCGCGCATGCCGTTCGAGTGGACGGTGAACCCCTACCGGGGCTGCACGCACGCGTGCGTCTACTGCTTCGCCCGCCGGACGCACGGCTATCTGGACCTGGACACCGGCATCGGCTTCGACACCCAGATCGTCGTCAAGGTCAACGCGCCGGAGGTGCTGCGCCGCCAGCTCGCCTCCCGCCGCTGGCAGGGCGACCATGTCGCGATGGGCACGAACGTCGACTGCTACCAGCGTGCCGAGGGCCGCTACCGGCTGATGCCGGGCATCATCTCCGCCCTCACCGACCACGCGAACCCGTTCTCCGTCCTCACCAAGGGAACGTTGATCCTGCGCGACCTGGACCTGCTGGTCCGGGCGGCCCAGGTGACGGACGTGGGCATCTCGGTCTCCGTCGGCTTCCTGGACACCGAGCTGTGGCGCACGGTGGAGCCGGGCACACCCGCGCCCGAACGCCGGCTTGACGTGGTACGGACCCTCGGGGAGCACGGCATCGGCTGCGGCGTGCTGATGGCGCCGGTGATCCCGTTCCTGAGCGACGCCCCGGCCCAGCTGCGGGAGACCGTACGGGCGATCGCGGCGGCCGGTGCCACCTCGGTCACGCCGCTGGTGCTCCATCTGCGCCCGGGCGCCCGCGAGTGGTTCGCGGCCTGGCTCGGCCGGCACCACCCGCACCTGGTGGGGCGGTACGAGCGGCTGTACGTCGAGGGTGCCTACGCGCCCCGCTGGTACCAGCGCCGGATCACCCGTCAGGTGCACGAGCTGGCCGAGGAGTACGGCATCGGGCCCACGCGCGCGGGGCGGGCCCGCCGGATCCGTCCGGCGCCCGCACCGCCCCCGGCCGGCCCGGAACCCACCCAGCTCACCCTCATGTGAGCACGTCCGGGGCGTTAGGGGGATCCCCCGGCCCAATCGGGTCAAGTATCGCCGGAACGCGTTCCCGGGGGGCCCGGCGCCGGGACGATGCGGCCAGAACCGTGAGCCTCGCGGTCCGCCGACACCTCCGTCCCGGGAGGACCCACATGAGACACCGCGCAGCCGTGCTGTGCGCAGCCGCCGCCATGGTGGCGGGCTCGGTCACCGCCGTTCCCGTCCGGGCGGCCACCAACGCTCCCGTGCCGGGACTCTCCTGGCGCGCATGCGGCACCAGCGACCACCCAAGGCTCCAGTGCGCGTCCCTGAAGGTCCCCCTGGACCACGCGGACCCGTCGGGCCGGCAGCTCACCCTCGCCCTGTCCCGCGTCCCGCACACCGCGCGGACCTCCCAGGGCCCCCTGCTGGTCAACCCCGGCGGCCCCGGCGGCAGCGGGCTGACGCTCGCCGGTTTCGTCGCCTCGGCGCTGCCGCGCAGCGTGGCGTCCCGGTACGACGTCATCGGGTTCGACCCGCGCGGCGTCGGCGCCGGCGACCCGGCCCTGAACTGTGCGCCCGGCCACTTCAGGGCGGTGCGCCCGGACACCGTGCCGGCCACGCCCGCGCTGGAACGGGCCGGCCTGGAGCGGGCGCGGTCCTTCGCCGCCGCCTGCGGCCGTACGTACGCCGGCGTGCTGCCGTACATCGACACCCTGAACACCGTCCGGGACCTCGACTCCGTCCGGCAGGCCCTGGGCGCGCCGAGGATCAGCTACTTCGGCTACTCGTACGGCACCTACCTCGGCGCGGTCTACGCGAAGCTCTACCCGCGGCGGGTCCACCGGCTGGTGCTGGACTCGGTCGTCGACCCGGCCGGCGTCTGGTACGAGGACAACCTCGGGCAGGACTACGCCTTCGACGGGCGCCACCGGGCGCTCATGGCCTGGATCGCCCGGCACGACGCCGCGTACGGGCTCGGCCGGGATCCCGCGAGGATCGAGGCCGCGTGGTACGCGATGCGGGCCGCGCTGGCGCGGACACCGGCCGGCGGCAAGGTCGGCGCCGCCGAACTGGAGGACACCTTCGTCCCCGGCGGCTACTACAACGGCTACTGGCCCTACCTGGCCGAGGCGTTCGCGGCCTACGTCCACCACAAGGACACCGGGCCGCTGGTGGAGGCGTACGAACACCTCGCCGCCGTGGACGCCTCCGGCGACAACGGCTACAGCGTCTACACGTCCGTGCAGTGCCGGGACGCCCCCTGGCCGCGTTCCTGGAACCGGTGGCGCGCCGACACCTGGAGGGTGTACGCGAAGGCGCCCTTCATGGCCTGGAACAACGCCTGGTACAACGCGCCCTGCGCGTTCTGGCCGGTCGCCGCGCGGCAGCCGGTGGACATCACCAACGGCGAGCTGCCGCCCGCGCTGCTGTTCCAGGCGACGGACGACGCGGCCACGCCGTACTCCGGCGGTGTCACGGTGCACCGGCTGCTGGCCGGCTCCAGCCTGGTGGTCGAGGAGGGCGGCGGCAACCACGGCGTGACGCTGAGCGGCAACGCCTGCCTGGACAGGTACCTGGCCGCGTATCTCGCCGACGGCACGGTGCCGCGCGGCGGCGGCCCGGCCGACGCGGTCTGCGCGAAGTCGCCGGACCCGGAACCGCTCACCACCAAGGCGGCGTGGACGTCGTCCCGCGGCTCGGCACTGCACGGCCTGCTGGGCTTCCGCCGCTAGCGACCGCCGGGGCTCGCCGGGGTGCCGGCGGCGGCATGGGGCACCATGAGGGCATGAGTGACCCGGTTCGTACCGCCGCCCCCGGCGGGTTCGCCGAGCGGCTCGTGGGCGCCCTGACGGTCCGCGAGATGACCCTCGCCGACTGCGGCCGCGTCTCCGAGATCCGCGTACGGGGCTGGCAGCACGCCTACCGGGGGCTCATGCCGGACTCCTACCTCGACGGACTGGACGTCGCGGCCGACGCCGAGCGGCGCCGGGACCGGTTCGCCGAGGGGGACGGCTCCGTGGTGAACCTGGTCGCCGAACGGGACGGCCGGGTGCTGGGGTGGGCGGCGCACGGGCCGTACCGGGACGGCGACGCGCCCGCCCTGGACGCCGAGTTGTACGCGCTGTACGTCGATCCGGCGCACCTCGGCGGCGGGATCGGCCGGGTCCTGCTGGCCGCGGCGGTCGAGCGGTGCCCGGGGTATCCGCGCATGCTCCTGTGGGTGCTCCGGCACAACACCTCGGCCCGCCGCTTCTACGAGCGCGCCGGATTCCGGCCCGACGGGGCCGAGGAGCCGTTCGAGGTGGACGGCACCGCCGTGTCCGAGGTGCGGTACGCGGCCACGCTGGGCGGCTGACCCGGCGTCACCCCGGTCATCTGCGCTGCTGTTCCGGGATCCGGGCCAGCGCGTGCACCGCCGCCTCGGCGAGCGCCGGATGGGCCATGGCCTCGTTCAGCACCCGGCGGGCGCGGGCGTCGCCGAGCGCGCCCAGGCCCTCCACACAGGCGAGGGCGACCTTGCGGTAGGGGTCGTGCGGGCGCAGCCGCCGCTCCAGGGTGGTGATCAGCGCGGGCACGGACTCCGGGGCGCGCAGGGCGGCCAGGAGCCGTACCGGGTGCAGGGCGTAGGCGACGCGCAGCTCGTTGGTGGCCAGGGCGGCGGCGGCCCGGGCGGTGCGCGGGTCGCCGAGCCGGGCCAGGGCGTGGGCGGCGGAGGCGCAGCGCGGCGGGTCGCGGTGGTTGAGGAGCAGCACGAGGGACTCGAAGGCGCGCCGGTCGCCGGCGAGGCCGAGGCGGAAGGCGGCCAGTTCCCTGGCCCACAGGGGCTGTCCGGGCGCGGTGAGCACCTCGGCCAGTTCGGCGTGGTCCCGCGTGGCCCTCAGGCGGTCGAACGCCGGCGTGCCGCCCGACTCCTGCCGTAAGCGCTCGGTGAGCGATCGCAACTCTTGGTCCACGAGGTCCAGCGTAGGCGGGTCGTGGCGGCCGGGGGAGGTACATCACACGGTCGGTTTCCCCCGGGGGCTGGCGCGCTCGTTACCGGCCGGTTAAGCTCATACGAGCGAGTAACCCTCTTGCTTATCCGCCGACGACGGTCTGGTGACGCGGCCGTCGACGGTGCAGTCGGTTCGGTACGCCATGTGTACCGCAGTACGACCCGGCTCCGGGACAGGGCCGGTCGACGTTCCGCCGCTCCCGGGCGTGTGCACGCCCGCGGCACCGGCAGCACCGGGCGTGTGCGCTCGCAGCCCGGAAACACCCGCACTCCTCCTCGCACCGTGGTGCGCCCTTCCGGCGCACCCGGGGCGCTCCTCGTCGTCACCCCTCATTCCTGGAGTCCCGCGATGGCCACTCCCCTGTCCCCCCAGCCCGGCACCCCCGTGTCCCCGTTCCGGACGGTCGCCGTGGTCGGCCTCGGCACCATGGGCACCGGCATCGCCGAGGTCCTCGCCAAGGCCGGCCGCGAGGTGATCGGCATCGACATCAGCGAGGCCCGCACCGCCCGGGCCCTGGCCGACCTCGAGGCCGCCACCGACCGGGCCGTGGCCCGCGGCCGGCTCACCGCCCAGGAGCGCACCGACGCCCTGGCCCGGGTGCGCACCGCCACCGACCTCGGCGCGGCGGCCGACGCCGACCTCGTCATCGAGGTGGCCCCGGAGTCGTACGAGATCAAGCAGCAGATCTTCGGCGAACTGGACGGCATCGTCCGCCCGGAGACGATCATCGCGACCGGGACGAACGCGCTGTCCGTGACCCGGCTGGCCGCCGGCTCCGCCCGCCCGGAGCGCGTGCTCGGCCTGCACTTCTTCAACCCGGCGCCGGCGATGCGGCTGGTCGAGGTCGTCTCCTCGGTGCTCACCGCGCCGCAGGCCGTCGCCGCCGTCACCGACTTCGCGATCGAGCTGGGCAAGGAGCCGGTCGCGGTCGGCGACCGCCCCGGTTTCGTCGCGGACGGGCTGCTCTTCGGCTACCTCAACCAGGCCGCCGCGATGTACGAGGCGAAGTACGCCTCCCGTGAGGACATCGACGCCGCCATGCGGCTGGGCTGCGGCCTGCCGATGGGCCCCCTCGCCCTGCTGGACCTGATCGGCGTCGACACCGCGCGGACGGTCCTGGAGGCCATGTACGCCGAGTCCCGGGACCGGCTGCACGCCCCCGCCCCCATCCTCAAGCAGCTCAGCGAGGCGGGTCTGACCGGCCGCAAGTCCGGGCGCGGCTTCTACACCTACGAGGCGCCGGGCAGCGCGACGGTGGTGCCGGACGCGACGAGCCCGGCCGGGGACGGTGCGCTCGCCCCGGGCCGTACGGTCCGCTCCGTCGGTGTCGCGGGCTCCGGCACCATGGCCTCCGGCATCGCCGAGGTGTTCGCCAAGGCGGGTTACGACGTCGTGCTGGCCGCCCGCAGCGAGGAGAAGGCCCAGGCCGCCAAGGCCCGGATCGGCAAGTCGCTGGCCCGCTCCGTCGACAAGGGCCGGCTGACCGCGGAGGCCGCCGCGCAGGTCCTGGACCGGATCACCCCGGCGGGCTCCTACGACGCCTTCGCCGATGTCGACCTGGCCGTCGAGGCGGTCGCAGAGGACCTGGAGGTCAAGCGGCAGCTGTTCGGGACGCTGGACAAGGTGTGCAAGCCGGGCGCGGTGCTGGCCACCACCACCTCCTCGCTGCCCGTCGTGGCCTGCGCCCGCGCCACCTCGCGCCCGCAGGACGTGATCGGCATGCACTTCTTCAACCCGGCCCCGGCCATGAAGCTGGTCGAGGTCGTGCGCACGGTGCTGACCGCGGACGACGTGCACGCGACGGTGCGCGAGGTGTGCGGCCGGATCAGGAAGCACGCGGTCGACTGCACGGACCGGGCGGGCTTCATCGTGAACGCGCTGCTGTTCCCGTACCTCAACAACGCGATCAAGATGGTGCAGGAGCACTACGCGACGCTCGACGACATCGACGCGGCGATGAAGCTCGGCGGCGGCTACCCCATGGGCCCGTTCGAACTGCTGGACGTGGTGGGCCTGGACGTCTCGCTGGCCATCGAGAAGGTGCTGCACCGCGAGTTCCGCGACCCCGGCCTCGCCCCGGCCCCGCTGCTGGAGCACCTGGTGGCCGCGGGCTGCCTGGGCCGTAAGACGGGCCGCGGCTTCCGCGAGTATGCCCGCCGCTGACGGCGCCGGCGACCTGACCCGCGCGGACACCGACTGGGGCGGGCTGCTGGATCCCGGCGTGTTCGCGCCGCCCGCGCGGCGCCGGGTCCCCCCGCCCTCCCGGACCGGCGGGCCCCCGCCCTCCCGCGGCGGGGGAACGCCCGCACCTGCGCACCGGACCGCGCCCATGCAGTACGTTCGGGTCATGTCGCAGTCCGCCAGGTCCTCCCGTACACCCGCCGCACCCGACGCGCCGGAGAGCGCCGCGGGCAGCCGTGCCGCCGCCCAGCGGCTCAAGATGCGCCGCGAACTGGCGGCGGCGGCCATGGAGCTGTTCGCGACCAAGGGGTACGAGGCGACCACCGTCGACGAGATCGCGGCCGCCGCCGGGGTCGCCCGCCGCACCTTCTTCCGTCACTTCCGTTCCAAGGAAGAGGCGATCTTCCCGGACCACGACGACACCCTGGTCCGCGCGGAGGCGGTGCTGAACGCCGCCCCCGCGCACGAGCACCCGCTCGACACGGTGTGCCGCGGCATCAAGGAAGTCATGAAGATGTACGCGGCGCGGCCGGAGATCTCGGTCGCCCGCTACAAGCTCACCCGCGAGGTGCCCACCCTGCGCGAGGCCGAGATCGCCTCTGTGGCCCGTTACGAGCGGCTGTTCACCCGCTATCTGCTGGGCCACTTCGACGAGCACGCGCACGCCGACGACGCCAACGACGACCCGTTGCTGGCGGAGGTCGCCGCCTCCGCCGTGGTGACCGCCCACAACCACGTCCTCAGGCGCTGGCTGCGGGCGGGCGGCCAGGGCGACGTGGAGGCGCAGCTGGACCACGCGTTCGCGATCGTGCGCAAGACCTTCGGCAGCGGTATCGGAGCCGGCCGCGGCCCGGCCGGGCAGGCCGCGCAGGCGGCTCCCGCCGCCCCGGCGGCGGTCTCCGCGCACGGCGAGGTCCTGGTGACGGTCGCCCGCACCGACGCTTCCCTGGACGAGGTCATGCGGACCATCGAGGAGGCGCTGAAGGAGCGCTGACGGCACGCACACGCTGTGCGGACGGCCACCCTCCGGGGTGGCCGTTTTGGCGCGTCAGGGGCCGTTTTCGGGGAGATTTCAGGGGCCGTTCGATCGATCATCGCTCATTTGTTACGTAAAGATTTCATCTGAGAGCAAGTTCTGGCACTCAGTGCCTTGTCACCTGACACGCGGTGTCATACGTTGAAGAGGTCCGGGCGGCCGGCGAGCAGCGACCAGACGCTCGCCGGCTGTCCCCGCAAGCCCCCTGGCCTGCGCGCCCGGACGCCTGCGTCACAGGCACCCTCCCGCGCCACAAAGCGCTGCCGAAGCACCACCGAGCCGAACCGACGGCACACCCGAAAACCCTCAGCAGCACTCCTCTCAGCAACACCGACGAATCCCCAGCGCCCCGCCCTCAGGGCGCTCACCGCCGGAGGCAATACCGTGACCGTGAAGGACATCCTGGACGCGATCCAGTCGAAGGACGCCACGTCCGCCGACTTCGCCGCTCTGCCGATCCCCGAGTCGTACCGCGCGATCACCGTGCACAAGGACGAGACGGAGATGTTCGCGGGCCTCGAGACCCGCGACAAGGACCCGCGCAAGTCGATCCACCTCGACGAGGTTCCCGTGCCCGAACTGGGGCCCGGGGAGGCCCTGGTGGCCGTCATGGCCTCCTCGGTGAACTACAACTCGGTGTGGACCTCGATCTTCGAGCCGCTCTCGACGTTCGGCTTCCTGGAGCGCTACGGCAAGGTCAGCGAGCTGACCCGCCGCCACGACCTGCCGTACCACATCATCGGCTCCGACCTGGCGGGCGTCGTGCTGCGCACCGGCCCGGGCGTGAACGCCTGGAAGCCGGGCGACGAGGTCGTCGCGCACTGCCTCTCGGTCGAGCTGGAGTCCTCCGACGGCCACAACGACACGATGCTCGACCCCGAGCAGCGCATCTGGGGCTTCGAGACCAACTTCGGCGGTCTCGCCGAGGTCGCGCTGGTCAAGTCCAACCAGCTGATGCCCAAGCCGGACCACCTCAGCTGGGAGGAGGCCGCGGCCCCGGGCCTGGTCAACTCCACCGCCTACCGCCAGCTGGTCTCCCGCAACGGCGCGGCGATGAAGCAGGGCGACAACGTGCTGATCTGGGGCGCGAGCGGCGGCCTCGGCTCCTACGCCACGCAGTTCGCGCTGGCCGGCGGCGCCAACCCGATCTGCGTCGTCTCCAGTGACCAGAAGGCGGACATCTGCCGCTCGATGGGCGCCGAGGCGATCATCGACCGCAACGCCGAGGGCTACAAGTTCTGGAAGGACGAGAACACTCAGGACCCCAAGGAGTGGAAGCGCTTCGGCAAGCGCATCCGCGAACTCACCGGCGGCGAGGACATCGACATCGTCTTCGAGCACCCCGGCCGCGAGACCTTCGGCGCGAGCGTCTACGTCACCCGCAAGGGCGGCACCATCACCACCTGCGCCTCGACCTCGGGCTACATGCACCAGTACGACAACCGCTACCTGTGGATGTCGCTCAAGCGGATCATCGGCTCGCACTTCGCCAACTACCGCGAGGCCTGGGAGGCCAACCGCCTCATCGCCAAGGGCAAGATCCACCCGACCCTGTCGAAGGTCTACTCCCTCGAGGACACCGGCCAGGCGGCGTACGACGTCCACCGCAACCTGCACCAGGGCAAGGTCGGCGTGCTCTGCCTCGCCCCCGAGGAAGGCCTCGGCGTGCGCGACGAGGAGATGCGGGCCAAGCACATCGACGCCATCAACCGCTTCCGGAACATCTGAGGGCCTTAGATGACAGAGCGTCAGAAGGACCGTCCGTGGCTGATGCGGACGTACGCCGGCCACTCGACGGCCGAGGCGTCCAACGAGCTGTACCGGCGCAACCTCGCCAAGGGCCAGACCGGTCTGTCGGTGGCGTTCGACCTGCCGACGCAGACCGGCTACGACTCCGACCACATCCTCGCCCGCGGCGAGGTCGGCCGGGTGGGCGTGCCCGTCGCGCACCTCGGTGACATGCGCCGGCTGTTCCAGGACATCCCCCTGGAGCAGATGAACACCTCGATGACGATCAATGCCACCGCCATGTGGCTTCTGGCGCTCTACCAGGTCGTCGCCGAGGAGCAGGGCGCGGACATCACCGAGCTCCAGGGCACGACGCAGAACGACATCGTCAAGGAGTACCTGTCCCGGGGCACCCATGTGTTCCCGCCGGGACCGTCGCTCCGCCTGACGACGGACATGATCGCGTACACGGTCTCCCACATGCCCAAGTGGAACCCGATCAACATCTGCAGCTACCACCTCCAGGAGGCCGGGGCCACGCCGGTGCAGGAGATCGCGTACGCGATCTCCACGGCGATCGCCGTCCTGGACGCCGTCCGCGACTCCGGCCAGGTGCCCCGGGAGCGCATGGGCGACGTGGTGGCCCGCATCTCCTTCTTCGTGAACGCGGGTGTCCGCTTCGTCGAGGAGATGTGCAAGATGCGGGCGTTCGGCCGCATCTGGGACGAGGTCACGCGCGAGCGGTACGGCATCGAGAACGCCAAGCAGCGCCGGTTCCGGTACGGCGTCCAGGTCAACTCGCTCGGCCTGACCGAGGCACAGCCGGAGAACAACGTCCAGCGGATCGTGCTGGAGATGCTGGCCGTGACCCTGTCCAAGGACGCACGCGCGCGTGCCGTGCAGCTGCCGGCCTGGAACGAGGCTCTCGGCCTGCCCCGCCCCTGGGACCAGCAGTGGTCGCTGCGCATCCAGCAGGTGCTCGCCTACGAGAGCGACCTGCTGGAGTACGAGGACATCTTCGAGGGCTCGAAGGTGATCGAGGCGAAGGTGGACCAGCTGGTCGGGGACTCCCTCGCGGAGATCGACCGCATCCAGGAGATGGGCGGCGCGATGGCCGCCGTGGAGTCCGGCTACCTGAAGTCGCAGCTGGTCGCCTCGCACGCCGAACGCCGGGCACGGATCGAGTCCGGCCAGGAGAAGATCATCGGCGTCAACGTCTTCCAGGGCACCGAGCCGAACCCGCTGACCGCCGACCTGGACACCGCCATCCAGACGGTCGACCCGGAGGTCGAGGCCCGCGTCGTGAAGTCCCTGCGGCACTGGCGCGACACCCGCTACCAGCCGCCCTTCAACCATCCGCGCCCCTGCAAGGCGCTGGAACGGCTGAAGGAGGCCGCCAAGGGCACGGGCAACCTGATGGAGGCCACCCTGGAGTGCGCCCGCGCCGGCGTCACCACCGGCGAGTGGGCGGGCGCCCTGCGCGAGGTGTTCGGCGAGTACCGGGCGCCCACCGGGGTCTCCTCCGCGCCGGTGGCCGTCACCGCCGAGGCCGGCTCGGCGCTCGCCGGGGTCCGCGCCAAGGTGGACGCCACCGCCCGCGAGCTGGGCTCCGGCAAGCTGCGCTTCCTGGTCGGCAAGCCGGGCCTGGACGGGCACTCCAACGGGGCCGAGCAGATCGCCGTGCGCGCCCGTGACGCCGGGTTCGAGGTGGTCTACCAGGGCATCCGGCTCACTCCGGAGCAGATCGTCGACGCGGCCCTGGCGGAGGACGTCCACGCCGTGGGCCTGTCGATCCTCTCCGGCTCCCACGCCCAGCTGGTCCCGGACGTGCTCCAGCGGCTGCGTGTGGCCGGTGCCACAGATATACCGGTGATCGCAGGTGGCATCATCCCGAACGGTGACGCCGAACAGCTCAGGGCCGCCGGTGTGGCCGCGGTGTTCACCCCGAAGGACTTCGACATCACCGGGATCATCGGCCGCATCGTCGACGAGATCCGGAAAGCGAACAAGCTCGACCCCCTGGAGGTCCCCGCATGACCGTCAACCGTCTGCGTCCCCGCCGCTCCTGCCTGGCGGTCCCGGGAAGCAACCCGCGCTTCCTCGAGAAGGCGCAGGGCCTCCCGGCGGACCAGGTCTTCCTGGACCTGGAGGACGCGTGCGCGCCGCTGGCCAAGCCCGAGGCGCGGCACACCATCGTCAAGTTCCTCAACGAGGGCGACTGGACGGGCAAGACCCGGGTGGTCCGCGTCAACGACTGGACGACCGAGTGGACGTACCGCGACGTCGTCACGGTGGTCGAGGGCGCGGGCCCGAACCTGGACTGCATCATGCTGCCCAAGGTGCAGAACGCCCAGCAGGTCGTCGCGCTGGACCTGCTGCTGACGCAGATCGAGAAGACCATGGGCTTCGAGGTCGGGCGGATCGGCATCGAGGCGCAGATCGAGAACGCGCAGGGCCTGAACAACGTCAACGAGATCGCGCAGGCCTCCGGGCGCATCGAGACGATCATCTTCGGCCCGGCCGACTTCATGGCGTCGATCAACATGAAGACCCTCGTGGTGGGCGAGCAGCCGCCCGGCTACCCGGCGGACGCCTACCACTACATCCTGATGAAGATCCTGATGGCCGCCCGCGCCAACGACCTCCAGGCGATCGACGGCCCCTACCTCCAGATCCGCAACGTCGACGGCTTCCGCGAGGTCGCCGGCCGGGCCGCCGCGCTCGGCTTCGACGGCAAGTGGGTGCTGCACCCCGGCCAGGTGGACGCCGCCAACGAGGTCTTCTCGCCCTCCCAGGAGGACTACGACCACGCCGAGCTGATCCTGGACGCGTACGACTACTACACGTCCGAGGCGGGCGGCAAGAAGGGCTCGGCGATGCTCGGCGACGAGATGATCGACGAGGCCAGCCGCAAGATGGCCCTGGTCGTCTCCGGCAAGGGACGCGCCGCCGGCATGCAGCGCACCAGCAAGTTCGAGATCCCGGAGGGCTGAGCGCGATGCAGTTCGGACGCACGTACGAGGAGTTCGAGGTCGGGGCGACGTACAAGCACTGGCCGGGCAAGACGGTCACCGAGTACGACGACCACCTGTTCTGTCTCCTCACCATGAACCACCACCCGCTCCACATGGACACGAACTATGCGGAGAGCACGACGGACTTCGGCAAGAACGTCGTCGTGGGCAACTACATCTACTCCCTGCTACTCGGCATGTCCGTCCCGGACGTCTCCGGCAAGGCGATCGCCAACCTGGAGATCGAGTCGCTCAAGCACGTGGCGCCGACCTTCCACGGCGACACGATCTACGGCGAGACGACCGTGCTCGACAAGTGGCCCTCGAAGTCGAAGAACGACCGCGGGATCGTCCACGTCGAGACCAAGGGCTACAAGCAGGACGGCACGCTCGTGTGCGTGTTCCGCCGCAAGGTGATGGTGCCGACCGAGACGTACATCAAGGAGCGCGGCGGCGAGCAGCCCGGCCGCCCGGAGCTCGAGCAGCAGGAGAAGTAAGCCATGGCCCGTCTCGCCCAGACCGCCGGTCTGACCGACGTCCAGCAGGAGATCCTCTCCACCGTCCGGGACTTCGTCGACAAGGAGATCATCCCGGTCGCGACCGAGTTGGAGCACCGCGACGAGTACCCGCAAGCGATCGTGGACGGCCTGAGGGAACTCGGCCTGTTCGGACTCATGATCCCCGAGGAGTACGGGGGCCTGGGCGAGTCGCTGCTCACCTACGCGCTGTGCGTGGAGGAGATCGCCCGCGGCTGGATGTCGGTGTCCGGCATCATCAACACCCACTTCATCGTCGCGTACATGCTCAAGCAGCACGGCACGCAGGAGCAGAAGGACCACTTCCTGCCGCGCATGGCGGCCGGCGACATCCGCGGCGCGTTCTCGATGTCGGAGCCGGGACTGGGCTCCGACGTGTCGGCCATCACCTCCAAGGCGGTGAAGGACGGCGACGAGTACGTCCTGAACGGCCAGAAGATGTGGCTGACGAACGGCGGTACGTCCTCGCTCGTGGCCGTCCTCGTCCGCAGTGACGAAGGACACCCCGAGGGCACGGCGCCGCACCGGTCGATGACCACCTTCCTGGTCGAGAAGGAGCCGGGCTTCGGCGAGGTCCGCCCGGGCCTCACCATTCCCGGCAAGATCGACAAGATGGGCTACAAGGGCGTCGACACCACCGAGCTGATCATGGACGGCCTGCGCGTACCGGCCGACCGGGTGCTCGGCGGGGTCACCGGCCGAGGTTTTTACCAAATGATGGACGGCGTGGAGGTGGGTCGCGTCAACGTGGCGGCACGCGGCTGCGGCGTCGCTCAGCGCGCCTTCGAACTGGGTGTCCGCTACGCCCAGCAACGTCACACTTTCGGCAAGCCGATCGCCCAGCACCAGGCCATCCAGTTCAAGCTGGCGGACATGGCCACCAAGGTCGAGGCCGCGCATGCGATGATGGTCAACGCGGCGCGCAAAAAGGACTCCGGGGAGCGAAACGACCTGGAAGCGGGCATGGCGAAGTACCTGGCCTCCGAGTACTGCAAGGAGGTCGTGGAGGACGCCTTCCGGATCCACGGCGGCTACGGCTTCTCCAAGGAGTACGAGATCGAGCGCCTCTACCGCGAGGCCCCGATGCTGCTCATCGGTGAAGGTACCGCCGAGATCCAGAAAATGATCATCGGGCGCAGGTTGCTCGAAGAGTACCGCTTCCAGGGCTGATTGTCCGGGTACGGGGTGTTTTCTCCGAGAAGAAGATCACACCCCGTGAACGGGCTTCAGCCGCCGACTCGACTGCCTGGCTTGCCCAGTTGTGGCCCGCGACCGGTACGATCCCGGAAAGCCGCCGTCCCCCGTCAGAGCGCGGCATCATCCGCTACGAAGGTCATCCATGCCCCACAGCCAAACCTCTGCACACCGCGACAGCCTGGTAGGCGCACGCCTCGCGCGCGGAGCATCGCCGTGGCTTCTCCCGACCGTCGCCACCGCAGCCCTCAGCCTGGTCCGCGCCCGCCGCTCGGGCGCCGCCAAGGCCGTCGCAGTGCCCGTCACCGCGCTCGCGGCGGGCATGCTGTGGTTCTTCCGCGACCCCGAGCGCGAGATCGCGCAGGGCCGGGTCATCTCGCCCGCCGACGGTGTGGTGCAGAGCATCATGCCGTGGAAGGACGGACGCACCCGCGTCGCGATCTTCATGAGCCCCCTCAACGTCCACGTCAACCGCGCGCCCCTCGCGGGCACCGTGACGTCGGTCGAGCACATCCCCGGCGGCTTTGTTCCTGCTTTCAACAAGGAGAGCGAGAACAACGAGCGCGTAGTCTGGCATTTCGACACCGAACTCGGCGACATCGAGATGATCCAGATCGCCGGCGCGGTGGCCCGCCGCATCGTGCCCTACATCCCCGAGGGCACGAAGGTCGAGCAGGGCGACCGTATCGGTCTGATCCGCTTCGGCTCGCGTGTCGACCTCTACCTGCCCGAGGGCGTGGAGGTCGCGGTCGAGGTCGGACAGAAGACCGTGGCTGGGGTGACTCGCATTGACCGTGATTGATCCGGAGACCCAGGCGGGCTGGGTGCCAGAGGCCGACGACGTGGACGACGACGAGGAGATGCCCCTCTCTCTGCGGCTGTCGATAGCGGACACACTGACGCTGGGCAACGCCACCTGCGGGTTCATGGCGGTGTACTTCACCACCACTGGCATCCTGATCCCGCACCTCACCGGCAGCCAGGAATCCGGCATGGCCCGCCACAGCGCGGCCACGGCGGTCATCCTGATGCTCTGCGCGGCGGTCTTCGACCTGTGCGACGGCCTGGTGGCACGCAAGCTGCGCTCTTCCCCCATGGGCGCCGAGCTGGACAACCTGTCCGACCTGATCAGCTTCGGACTCGCCCCCGCCTACTTCGTGCTCGTCTACGGCATGGTCGCCGACGACGCGCACCAGCGGGTGGCGGCGGTGGGCGCGATCGTGGTGCTGCTGGCGGTGGTGCTGAGACTTGCCCGGTTCAGCTGCGTGACGCTGAAGGACGGCATGTTCCAGGGCATGCCCTCGCCGTTCGGCGCGCTGACGGTCGTCTCGATCGTGCTGCTGGAGCTGCCGTTCGTGGCGACGCTGCTGGCGATCCTGGGGACGGCGTGGCTGATGGTGAGCCGCGTGGAGTACCCCAAGCCGCGGGGCCGCCTCGCCGGCGCGATGCTCGGCTGGATCGTGCTGTCGATGGGGCTCCTGGCCGCGTGGGCCTTCGACGCCCCGAGCGGACAGCTGCTGCTCCAGACGGGCTGCGCGCTCCAGCTGGTCATGGGCGCGGTGATCCCGCTGTTCGCCACGGCCCGACGGGTGAACAACTTCCGCGACAACCGGCGCGAGGCGCGGGCGACGCAACTGCCGTGACGTCCCGCCGAAAGGGCCCCGGATCCGACGAGGATCCGGGGCCCTTCGCTGTGTGCCGGGGCGGTCACCGAGGCGAGCCCCCGGGGCTTCCGCCCCGGATCCCGCCTCGCCCGACTGGACAGGCCACCACCACAGCCGTCCCGGCTGTCCCCTGTCAGCGGCCCGACCCAGGTGGCCGCCCCCCGCCCAGCCCAGCGGCCCGACCCGAGCGGGGTGCCCTGCCGGCCTGCCCAACCGGGGAGCATGTCCCCTGGCGGCCCACCGGCCGACGACGCAGATGTCCGCACTGTCAGGCCACCAGCCGGGGCCACGGGCGTCCACGGCCTGCCGGCCCGCCGATCCGGCCCCGACGGCCGGCCGGACGCGGCAGACGCCTCACCGGCCATCGGCCCGGCGGGGTTCCCGCCAGCCGACCGGCCCGGATCCCCTGGGTGCCCCTGCCGGCTCACCGGACCGGTCCCGCGGGCCGCGCGCCGGTGAACCGGCCGGACCCCGTGGGCGCCTCACCGGCCGGGCGGGCGGAACCCGCGCGCACCCTGCCGACCGAGCGAGCGGGGTGCGGGTGCGCGGGCCGGGGCGGGGGTCAGCTGAGGTAGTCCTCGGCTATGCGGGCCGCGATCCGCTCCAGGATGGGGCCCGCCTCGGCGATGCAGCGGGCGACGTCCGGCTCGACGGACGTCAGGGGGTACGCCCGCTCGATGCCGGCCCGTAGCAGCGCCTCCTCCGGCAGGGTGAGCCGTCCGCACACCGCCACCACGGTCCGGCCCGCGGCCCGCGCCGCCGCGGCGACTCCCGCCGGCGCCTTCCCGTGCAGGGTCTGCTCGTCGAGCGACCCCTCCCCGGTGATCACCAGCGAGGCCCGCTCCAGGGCGGGCGCGAAGCCCAGCACGTCCAGCATGACCTCGATGCCGGGCCGGAACCGCGCGCCCAGCAGCAGCGCGCCGAAGCCGATGCCGCCCGCCGCGCCCGCGCCCGGTGCCGCGGCGTACTCCGCCGCGCGTGCTCCGGCCGCCGTCTCCAGCACCTGGGCGAAGTGGGCGAGGGCAGCGTCCAGTGCCGCCACGTCGTCGGGTGTGGCCCCCTTCTGCGGCCCGTACACCGCCGGCGCGCCCTTGGGCCCGGTCAGCGGATTGTCGACATCACTGGCCAGCACCAGTTCGACCGAGGCCAGCCGGGGATCGAGGCCGGAGAGGTCGGCGCGGGCCAGGGCGGCCAGGCCGCCGCCGCCCGGCGCCACCGGCTCCCCCGCCTCGGTCAGGAACCGGGCACCCAGCGCGGACAGCATCCCGGCGCCGCCGTCCGTCGTGGCGCTGCCGCCGACGCCGAACACGATCGTCCGCGCGCCCGCGTCCAGCGCGGCCCGCAGCAGCTCCCCGGAGCCGTACGTCGAGGCGGTCAGCGGCGCGAACACACCGGCCGGCAGCCGCTGGAGCCCGCTCGCCTCGGCCATCTCCACGACCGCGGTGCCGTCGCGCAGCGCGAACGCGGCCGTCACCTCCTGGCCCAGCGGCCCGGCGACCCGCACCTCGCGCCGTTCGAAACCGGCCGCGACGGCCGCGTCCACGGTGCCGTCACCGCCGTCGGCCACGGGCAGCGCCTCGGCCACGAGGTCCGGCACGACCCGGCGCAGCCCGGCCGTCACCCGCTCGGCGACCTGCACGGCCGTCAGCGAGCCCTTGAACTTGTCCGCGGCGATGAGCACCCGACGGGTCTCGTTCCCTGCAGCGTCCGCCACCTTGTCTTCCCCTTGCTCTCCGGGCCCCGCGCACGTCAGGGCCAGTCGCGCCGCTGTGACCATAACCGCAGGACACCTCCGCCGTCATGCGCCGCCCGAACCGTGGGAAGCCGCCCGCGCGCCGGGCCCGGCAAAGTGGGTACACCCCTGCCATGAGCACCCAGCGCACCGGCCCCGGCCTCGGCGACCGCATCCACGGCGGCTGGCTCGGCCGGATCGCGGGCAACATGCTCGGCAAGCCGGTGGAGCAGGGCGAGGTGTGGACCCGCGACCGCATCGACCGCTATCTGCGCCGGGCCGCGGCACTGCCGCTGACCGACTACCTCCCCGAGCCCTCCGACCCGGCAGAGGCCGCCGTGCTGCGCCCGGAGTGGCGCCGGTGCGTGCGCGGGCGGATCCACGGCAGCTGCCGGGACGACGACATCGACTACGCGATCCTCGGCCTGCACCTGCTGGAGACCCACGGTTTCGGCTTCAGCACCGAGCAGGTCGGTGACCTGTGGCTGCTCAGGCTGCCGTACCTCCAGACGTTCACGGCGGAGCGGGCGGCGTACCGCAACCTCGCGAACGGGCTGAAACCGCCGCTCACGGCGACGTACGACAATCCGTACCAGGAGTGGATCGGCGCGCTGATCCGCGCCGACGTGTACGGCTGGACCTGCCCGGGCGACCCCGCCCGGGCCGCCGGCCTGGCCCGCCGGGACGCGGTGCTGTCGCACACCGGCAACGGGGTGTACGGCGCGATGTTCGCGGCGGCGCTGATCGCGGCGGCCTTCACCGCCCCGGACGTGCGGGACGCGCTGGAGAGCGCGCTCGCCGTGATCCCGGCGAGCAGCCGCCTCGCCCGGACCGTACGGCGGGTCGCGACCCTGCACGAGACCCGGCTGCCCTGGGAGGAGACGCTGGCCACCGTGGCCGCGGAGACCGCCGGGCTCGGCTGGATCCACACCGTGCCCAACGCGGCCGTCCTCACCGCCGGACTGCTGTACGGCGACGGCGACTTCACCCGGACCATCGCCCTGACCGTGCGCGGCGGCCTGGACACCGACTCCAACGGGGCGACGGCCGGCTCGGTGGCCGGCGTGTTCACCGGGGCGGACGCCATTCCGGCGCAGTGGCGCGATCCGCTGGAGGACACGGTCCGCAGCGCGGTGTTCGGCTTCGACGGCGTACGGATCGGTGCGCTGGCCGAGCGCACCCTGCGCCTGGCGGTGGACGGGACATAGCCGGCCGGTGGCTGGTTACCCTTCCTGGATGACCACGACTCCTGATTTCGCCACATACGTCGCAGGCCTGCCCCGGATCATCGCCGGAGCCGCCGCGCTCTTCCGGGACGCCGAGGGCCGGGTGCTGCTCGTCGAGCCCAACTACCGTGAGGGCTGGGCGCTTCCGGGCGGAACCATCGAGTCCGACGACGGCGAGACCCCGCGGCGGGGCGCGCGCCGGGAGACTCTGGAGGAGATCGGGCTCGACCGGGAGCTCGGCCGGCTGCTGGCGGTGGACTGGGTGCGCGGTGTGGGCCGGCCGCCGCTGGTCGCCTATCTGTACGACGGCGGTCTGCTGACCGAGACCGACCTGAAGGCCATCCGCCTCCAGGAGGAGGAGCTGCTGTCGTGGCAGCTGGTCGCGCGGGACGACCTCACCGCGTATCTGCCCGGCGCGCTCGGCCGCCGGGTGCTGGCCGCCCTGGACGTCCTCGCGGACGGCTCCGGCACGGCGGAACTGGAGAACGGCAACCGCGTGTCGTGACCGCCCGGCCGGCCCCCTGATATCCGTTCGCGGCGGGTGGGGAGCCCCGCCTACGCTCGGTCGCATGACCAAGCCGCTCGTCGCCGTGTTCAGCGGGGCCGGTGTCTCCACCGACTCCGGCATCCCGGACTACCGCGGGCCGAACGGCCTGTGGCGCCGGGATCCGGACGCCGAGAAACTCGTGACGTACGACTACTACATGGGCGATCCGGAGATCCGGCGGCGGTCGTGGCAGATGCGGCGCGCGAACCATGCGCTGCGGGCCGAGCCCAACGCGGCGCACCGGGCGGCGGTCGAGCTGGAGCGGTCCGGCACCCCGGTGCGGGTCATCACGCAGAACGTCGACGGGCTGCACCAGCTGGCCGGGATGCCCGCCCGCAAGGTGCTGGAACTGCACGGCAGCGCGCGGGACGTCCTGTGCACGCGGTGCGGTGCGCGCGGGCCCATGGCGGACGCGATCGCGCGGGTGGAGGCGGGCGAGGACGACCCGCCCTGTCTGCGCTGCGGCGGCATTCTGAAGCCGGCGACCGTGATGTTCGGTGAGCACCTCGATCCGGCCGTGCTGGGCGACGCGGTCGCGGTCGGCAAGGCCTGCGACGTCTTCGTCGCCGTCGGCAGCAGCCTCCAGGTCCACCCCGCGGCCGGCCTCGCGGGCGTCGCCGCCGACCACGGGGCCCGGCTGGTCATCGTCAACGCGGAACCCACGCCGTACGACGAGCGGGCCGACGAGGTGATCCGCGAACCGATCGGGACGGCCCTCCCCCGGCTCCTGCGGCTGCTCGGCGCCGACAGCACACCGTAGGGGAACCGGGTCCCGGGCGACTGTGCGCGGCGCTCAGAAGAGTGCGCTGCCGCGCTCGAAGTCGAGCAGGCGCCGCTTGCGGTCCAGGCCGCCGCCGTAACCGGTGAGGCTGCCGTCGGAACCCACCACCCGGTGGCAGGGGACGATGATGCCGACGGGGTTGCGCCCGTTGGCGAGGCCGACGGCGCGGGAGGCCCGGGGATTGCCGAGGAGGTCGGCGAGTTCGCCGTACGTACGGGTCTCGCCGTAGGGAATGCGGGCCAGCTGCTGCCAGACGCTGCGCTGGAACGGCGTTCCGTGCAGCCCGAGCCGGACGGTGAACCCGGTCGACTCGCCCGCGAAGTACGTCTCCAGCTGCTCCCGGGCCTCGGCGAAGACGGGCAGGGTGTCGTCGCGCGGCCCGAAGGACTCCTCGCCGGGGCGGTGCCGCTGGCCGGCCATGTACAGGCCGCACAGGGCGCCCTCGGCGTCGGCGACCAGGGTGAGCGGCCCGTAGGGGCTGTCGGTCACGGTGTGGTGGTTCATCGGGTTCCTTCAGGCCGGGAGGAAGTTGATCGGGTGGGTGTCGGTCGCCCACAGGTACTGCACCGCGTACGCCCGCCAGGGCCGCCAGCCCGCCGCGCGGGCGGTGAGCGCGGCCGGGGTGGACGGCAGGCCCAGCTCCTTCGCGGCGCGGCGGATGCCGAGGTCGGTGGGGAGGAAGGCGTCGGGGTCGCCGAGGGCGCGCATCGCGATGATGTCGGCCGTCCACGGCCCGAAACCGGGCAGTGCCAGGAGCCGGGCGCGTGCCTCGGCCCAGTCGGTCTCCACTCCCAAGTGAAGCGTACCGTCCGCGAGTTGGCGGACGAGGGTGGTGAAGGTGGTGCGCCGGGTGCGGGGCATCGCCAGGGTCTCGGGGTCGACGGCGGCCAGTGCCTCCGGGGTCGGGAACAGGTGGGTGAGCCCGCCCTCCGGGTCGTCCAGGGGCTTGCCGTGCGCGGTGACCAGGCGGGCCGCGTGGGTGCGGGCGGCGGCGGTGGACACCTGCTGGCCGAGCACGGCGCGGACGGCGAACTCGTCCTCGTCGACCGTGCGCGGCACCCGGCGGCCGGGGCCGCTGTCCACCAGGGGGGCGAGCAGCGGGTCGGCGCGCAGCCGGTCGTCGACGGCGACCGGATCGGCGTCCAGGTCGAGCATGCGGCGGCAGCGGCTGATGGCCACGGTCAGGTCGCGCAGGTCGCTGAGGGTGAGGCGGCAGGCGATGTGGTCGGGCCGCGGGGCGAGGGCGGCGATGCCGTGCCCGTACGGCAGCCGGAGCGTGCGCCGGTAGGCGCCGTCCCGCCACTCCTCGACTCCGGGTACGGCGGTCGCGGCGAGGTGGCCGAAGAGGTTCGACGGGTTGAGAGGGGCGCGGAACGGCAGCCTGAGGGTGAGCACGCCCGGGGTGCCCGCGCCGCTGCGGGGCGCCCGGGCCCGCAGCTCGCTCGGGGACAGGGCGAAGACCTCGCGGACGGTGTCGTTGAAGGCGCGCACGGAGGAGAAGCCGGCCGCGAAGGCGGTCTCCGTCATGGGCAGCGGGGTGGTCTCGATGAGCAGCCGTGCGGTCTGGGCGCGCTGGGCGCGGGCGAGGGCGAGGGGGCCGGCGCCCAGCTCGGCGAGCAGCTGCCGCTCCACCTGCCGGGTGCTGTAGCCGAGCCGGGCGGCGAGTCCGGGGACGCCTTCGCGGTCCACGACGCCGTCGGCGATCAGCCGCATGGCGCGGGCCACCAGGTCGGCGCGCTGGTTCCACTCCGGGGAGCCGGGGCTGGTGTCGGGGCGGCAGCGTTTGCACGCCCGGAACCCGGCCTGCTGGCAGGCCGCGGCGCTCGGGTGGAAGGTCATGTTCTCCGGCTTGGGCGGCACGGCCGGGCAGCTGGGCCGGCAGTAGATGCGGGTGGTCAGGACGGCCGTGAAGAACCAGCCGTCGAACCGCGCGTCCTTCGACCGCACGGCCTGTACGCACTGCTCCCGGTCGAGGTGCATCCCTGTCTGCATGCGTCCAGCATGGGCCACGGCCCGCCCCGGTCGCTGGCGGAAATCCGACACGTACGTCGACCTGGCCAGGGACCCGGCCGACCGGATCGAGCAGCCGGGCCCGTTTCGCCGCTGCGTTCGGACCGCGCCGCCGGTGCCTCGGGTCCCCGGGCGCGGAGCGGCCTCAGACGACTCGCTCCTGGCGGAACCGGGTGATCCACTCGGCGGTGGTGCGCAGGCCGCCGAACGTGTAGAAGTGCACCTTCACCACGCCGTGCCGCTCGGGGTCGTACCGGTCGGCCAGTGCGCGCAGGAAGCGGTCCGGGCCGGCCGTCCCCACGAGGTGGGTCAGCGAGAAGCCGTACTTGCGGGCCACGGAGGCGCTGGTGCCGACGCCGAACCGGGCGGCGTAGCCGAGCAGCCGGCGCACCCCGGCCGGGCCGGGGACGCCGATGCGGACGGGCAGGTGCACGCCGCGCGCGCGGAGGTCCTCCAGCCAGGTGAGGACCGGGTCGACGTCGAAGCCGAACTGGGTGATGACGTCGCCGGTGAACCGGTGGGCCGCGATGGCCGCCGCCTTCTCCGTGAGCGCCGCCCACAGGGCCGGGCCGGGTATCCCGGGGTGGCCCTCCGGGTAGCCGGTGATGCCGACGTGCCGGACGCCGTACTGCCCGAGCGGCCCGGTGCGCAGGACGGCGAGGGCGTCCTCGTAGGGGCCCTCGGGCCGGGCGGGGTCGCCGCCGACGACGAACACGTTCCCGGCGGTGCCGTCGGCCGCCAGTCCGGCGAGGAACTCCTCCAGTGCGGCCCGGGAGGGCAGGCGCCGCGCGGAGATGTGCGGTACGGGCACGAACCCGAGCCGTCCGACCGCGCGGGCCGCGGCCAGCCGGGTGGCGGCGTCCTCACCGGCGAGGAAGGTGATGTTGATCCGGGTGCCCGGCGGAATGCCGTCGCGCGCCTCCTCGAGGCCGGGCGTGTCCTTGCCGGTCATCTCCAGGGAGAAGTCGTCCAGCAGGGAGGTACCGGTGCCCCGATCCGGGCTCCCGGTGCCGTGCGGGCAGGGGGCACCGCCCTCGGACGGGGCGGTGACGGCGGGGTTCATCGTGCTCCTCGTACGGCGTGGTCCTGGCCCGGGCCGATGATGCCACGCGGCCCGCCGGAACCGCCGCCCAGGGGGCCCGGGTCAGGCGGCGGCCGCTTCCTGCCGGGACGCGAGCGCCCAGATGACGAAGACGTCGAGCGCCATCACGATCACCGACCACAGGGGCGCGTACGGCAGGAACAGGAACTGGGCGATGAGGCTGAGCGCGGCCAGGATCAGGCCGGTGAAGCGGGCCCAGGTCTCGTCCTTGAGCAGGCCGATGCCGGTGCCCAGGACGAGGGCGCCGAGGATGATGTGGATCGTGCCCCAGCCGGTGAGCGTCATCTTGTAGACGTAGGCGCCGATGCGGACGTAGACGTGGTCCCCGACGACCGCGGCGATCCCCTGGAGGACGGCGAGGACGCCGCTGCACACCATGAGGACTCCCGCGAACGTGACGCCGCCGGTCACCCAGTCGTCGTCCCGGGCCCCGGGCTGCCGTGGCGGCCGTGAGCCGCCCGCGGGTCCCGGTCCGGTGGGCTGCGCCGCCTGGCTCATGAGCGTGTCCTTTCTGCCCCCCGTTACCCGGAAAGTGCCCCCGCGCTCGCGAGGAGCGCGCGGGCACTTCCGAGCGTCGGGCCGGCGGCCCGCGGACGCACCAGGGACGACGCCGTCCGGGTGAGCGGCCGTCGGGTGCGCGCGCCGCCGCACCGCACGGGAGCGGGTTCGGCCGGCGCGGGCGGAGTCCGCCCGCGCCGGTGGCTCAGGAGTGCTCGGGGTCCGGCGTCAGAACGTGACGTCCGAGCAGGCGTAGAAGGCGTTGCCCGTGTCCGCGATGGTCCACACACCGAGGATGACGTGGCGGCCGCTCAGCCCGGCCGGCAGGGTGCCGCTGTGACTGAGGGTGGCCGGCGGCTGCTTGCCGCCGTAGGGGACCGTCAGGAACGGGGTCGTGTTCAGGTCGGCGCGCGTCAGGGCGTGATCCTGGTTCCAGCCCTGCTTGGTGACGTAGTACCTGAAGTCGGTCGTCGCGTGCCGCGCCTCGAACTGCCAGCGGAAGGTGTAGCTCTGGCCGCCGGTGACCTGCGTGGTGGGCCACTCCGTGCCCTTGGGGGTCCGCGCGCCGTCGAGCCGGCCGAAGCGGCTCTCGCCGCCGGAGCAGAGCCGGCCGTCGGCCGGTCCGCCCGCCGGGAAGCCCTTGGGGCCCTCGACGCTCTGCGGTTCCCACTGGATCTCGCCGCAGCCCTTCACGGTGCCGTCGGCGCAGAGCAGCTGCCTGCTGATGGGGAGGTCGGTGTAGCCGTGGCTGCTGGCGCCGCCGGTGGAGAGGACGAGGGCTCCGGCGGTGGTGAGGCCCAGAACGGCCGCGTACAGCTTGGCCTTGGTGCGCATGTAGCCGCTCCTCGGAACGTGTGGGGAGTTCGGTGAGCTGAAACGTGCCGCGTGCGTTGGTCTAGACCAAGCCTCAGGTTATGGCGGTTACTTGAACATGTCCATACCAATGAGGGGATGGTTTCCGGCCGTCCGGCGCGGACCACTGCCGCGCCGCTGGCCAGGACGACCGAAGATCCGAGGGGAGACGACGGGGATGACGCCGGGGCGCAGGAGCAGCACCTTCACCCGTCTGCTGCGGCACGG
>NZ_JBEXRO010000031.1:0-76919 GCF_040613095.1 Streptomyces sp. NPDC006309
GTGAACGCCTGGTTGAACTGCTCGTTCGACATGATCTGGAGGCCCGGCCGGGCCAGCTCGGCGCGCATGAGCAGCGCCATCACGCCACCGATCAGGAAGAACGCGAACGACGTCGCCAGATACAGCGTGCCGATCGTCTTGTGATCGGTGGTCGTGAGCCACTTGATGACGACTTCGCCGCGGCGCTGGCGCCGGACCGGCAGCTCGTCCTCATAGTGGGACCCTGCTGCCGCGGCACCCTGGGGTTCGTTGAGGATGCTCACAGGATGTTCGACTCCCGGTTCTTCTCGTGGGTCGTCTGCTCGATGCCCGCGGGAATGTAACCGGTCTGCCCCTTCTTGACGAGGTCCTTGAGGTGCTGCTCGTAGCGCTCCGGAGAGACGACCTTCACGTTGAACAGCATGCGGGAGTGGTCGACGCCGCACAGCTCGGCGCACTTGCCCCGGAAGGTGCCCTCCTTGTTGGGAGTCACCTGGAAGGCGTTGGGGTGGCCCGGAATGACGTCCTGCTTCATCAGGAACGGCAGCACCCAGAACGAGTGGATGACGTCACGCGAGGTCAGCACGAAGCGGACCGTCTTGCCCTTGGGCAGCCACAGCGTCGGGCCGGGATTGCCGTTCTGCGGGTTGCGCGTACCGGGCGTACCGGCGTCGTAGACACCACCGGCGTGCGCCGGGAAGTACTTCTTGTACCGGTCCGGAACGCCGGCCAGGTTCGCGTCGGTCCGCGCGTCACCGGTGGAACCGGGGACATCGGCGATGTAGTTGAAGCCCCAGCTCCACTGGTAGCCGACCACGTTGACCGTGACGTCGGGCTTCTTCGACATGTCGAGGAGCTTGGACTCGTCCCGGGCCGTGAAGTAGAAGAGCACCGAGATGATGATGATCGGGACCACTGTGTAGAGGGCCTCGATCGGCATGTTGTACCGCGTCTGCGGAGGTACTTCGATCTTCGTGCGGCTGCGCCGGTGGAAGAAAGCACTCCACAGGATCAGGCCCCACACCAGCACGCCGACGGCGAGCGCGGCAGCCCAGGATCCCTGCCACAGGGAGAGGATCCGCGGAGCCTCTTCCGTGGTCGGGGTGGGCATGCCAAGGCGGGGGAAGTCCTTGTATGTGCAACCGGTTGCGGTCGCCAGGACCAGGCCCGCGGTCAGTGCCTGCAGCAGCTTCCGCCGCATCGGGCGCCGCGGCGAGCGGTCGGAGCCGTTGGGACTCACGTAGCGCCTTCCCGAGAGTCTCGCCCGCGCGGTCGGCTGCGGCCTTCTCGCTGGTCGGTCGCCGCCCTGCGTCGGGCAGGGGTTTGGATGTTTATGCGGACCAAACCCTAGCCGACGCCCTTCGGGGGTTCGCGGGGAGGGGGGCATACGCGCCGCCTGTCACTCCGACGGGGTGGAACCGGGTGCCTGATAGCCCGGGGTTGTCGCGTTTTGGGGCACCCCCGCGAAGGGCGTCGTGGCTGCTCACGCCGCGCGGCGGGCCCTTGTTCGGGCACGGCCGCGCGCCCCTGCGGCGGGCCGTGCCCGGACCACGTTCTACCGTGGCTGTGTGTCCTACTTCGACGCCGCCTCGGCCGCCCCGCTCCATCCCGTGGCCCGCCAGGCCCTGTTGGCCTCGCTGGACGACGGCTGGGCCGATCCCGCCCGGCTCCACCGGGAGGGACGCCGGGCGCGGATGCTGCTGGACGCCGCCCGGGAGGCGGCTGCCGAGGCCGTGGGATGCCGGGCGGACGAGGTCGTGTTCACCGCGTCCGGGACCCGGGCCGTGCACAGCGGGACGGCGGGAGCGCTGGCCGGACGGCGCCGGGCCGGACGCCACCTGATCGTGTCCGCGGTCGAACATTCCTGCGTCCTCCATTCGGCGGACGTGTTCGAGGCGGACGGGGGTACGGTCACCCGCGTGGCCGTCGGCCGGACGGGAGCCGTCGACCCGTCGGCCTTCGCCGCCGCGCTCCGCCCGGACACCGCGCTGGCCTGCCTCCAGTCGGCCAACCACGAGGTGGGCACCGTACAGCCGGTGGCCGAGGTGGCCGAGGCGTGCCGGGCGGCCGGGGTGCCGCTGCTGGTGGACGCGGCGCAGTCGCTGGGCTGGGGGCCGGTCGCGGGCGACTGGTCGCTGCTGGCGGCCAGCGCGCACAAGTGGGGCGGGCCGCCGGGCGCCGGGCTGCTCGTCGTGCGCAAGGGCGTGCGGTTCGCCGCCCAGGGGCCGGTGGACGAGCGGGAGTCGGGCCGGGCTCCCGGCTTCGAGAACCTCCCGGCGATCGTGGCGGCCGTGGCCTCGCTGCGCGCGGTACGGGCCGAGGCGGCCCAGGAGGCGGTACGGCTGCGGGAGCTGACGGAGCGGATCCGGGCGCGGGTGCCGGAGCTGGTGCCGGACGTGGAGGTGGTCGGCGACCCCGAGCATCGGCTCCCCGGGATCGTCACCTTCTCCTGCCTCTACGTCGACGGTGAGGCGCTGCTGCACGAGCTGGACCGGGCGGGCTTCTCGGTCTCCTCCGGCTCCTCCTGCACCAGCAGCACGCTGACGCCCAGCCATGTGCTGAAGGCGATGGGGGTGCTGAGCGAGGGGAACGTCCGGGTCTCCCTGGCACCGGGCACGGCGGAGGCGGACGTGGAGCGCTTCCTGGCGGTGCTGCCGGGGGCGGTGGCCGGGGTGCGGGAGAAGCTGGGGGCACCGGCTCCGGCTCCGGTGACGGCCGTCCGGGCGGCGGAACTCCTCGTCGACGCGCTCGGCAGGCGGTGTCCGATCCCGGTCATCGAGCTGGCCAAAGTGATCGGGGACGTACCGGTGGGCGGCACCGTACGGGTGCTGTCCGACGACGAGGCGGCCCGGCTGGACATCCCGGCGTGGTGCGAGATGCGCGGCCAGGAGTACGTCGGCGAGGAGCCGGCACAGCGGGGCACGGCGTACGTGGTCCGCCGGGTGAGCTGAGGGGGGTTCCGGGCGCGCGGTTCCGGGGAGCTGTCCCGGGGGCACGGTTCCGGCGGCGCGGTTCCGGCGGCGCGGTTCCGGGGGGGCGGTTCCGGGAGCGCCGTTCCGGGGAGCTGTCCCGGAGGCGCGGTTCCGGCGGCGCGGTACCGGGGGCGCGGCACCGGGGAGCTGTCCCGGGGGCGCGGTTCCGGGGGCGCCGTTCCGGGGAGCTGTCCCGGGGGCGCGGTTCCGGGGAGCTGTCCCGGCGGCGCGGTCCGGAGGGCGATCCCGGGGATGCGATCCCAGGGGGCGCCGGCCGTGGGGGCGGCCCGAGATGGCCGTATTCGGGAGCACCGTCTCGGGGGCGCCGTCCCAAGGGCGCCGCTCCCGAGGGCGCCGTCCCCGAGGGCGCCGTCCCCGAGGGCGCCGTCCCAAGGGCGCTGTCCCAAGGGCGCCGTCCCGGGGGGGGCGGCCCGAGGGCGCCGTACCAAGGGGTGTCGGCCCGAGAGGGCCCTATCCGGTAGCACCGTCCCGGGGGTGCCGGTCCGCAGCAGCGGCCTGGGGGTGCTGGCCCGGGGGCGCCGTCCCCAGGTGCCGGCCCGAGGGGCGGCCCGAGGGCGCCGTACCCGAGAGCACCGTCCCGGGGATGCCGCCCCGGGGTTGCTGGCCCGGATGTGCCGCCCCGGAGGCGCCGTCCCGGGGTTGCTGGCCCGGGGTGCCGTCCCCAGGGGGCGGCCCGAGGGCACCGTCCCAAGGGCGCCGTTCCCGAGGGCGCCGTTCCCGAGGGCGCCGTCCCGAGGGCGCCGTCCCAAGGGCGCCGTCCCAAGGGCGCCGTCCCAAGGGCGCCGTCCCGGGCGCCGTTCCCGAGGGCGCCGTACCGGGGGGCGGCCCGAGGGCGCCGTACCCAAGGGATGCCGGCCCGAGAGGGCCCTATCCGAGAGCACCGTCCCCGGGGTGCCGGTCCACGCACCGGCCTGGGGGCGCCGGCCTGGGGCGCGTCCCCGTGGTGCCGGCCCCGGGGGGCGGCCTGGGCGGCCCGGGGGCAGCCCGAGGGGCGGCCCGGGGGCGCCGTACCCGAGAGCACCGCCCCGGGGGGCGGGCCGAGGACGCCGGACCTAGAGGGCGTGGGGGCCGCTGGGGCGGGCCCCACGCGTCCCGGTCCGGGGCCGCGCTCAGCGCAGGTGGCCCCGCACCTCTTCGGCGGCCGGTTCCCCGTACGCCTTGACGAAGCGCTCCATGAAGGACTCCCGGCGCAGCCGGTACTCCTGCGTGCCGACGGTCTCGATGACGAGCGTCGCCAGCATGCAGCCCACCTGCGCCGCCCGCTCCAGGGAGACTCCCCAGGCCAGCCCTGAGAGGAAGCCCGCGCGGAAGGCGTCGCCGACACCCGTGGGGTCGGCCTTGCGCTCCTCGTCCGGGCAACCGACCTCGATGGGGTCCTCGCCGGCCCGCTCGATGCGCACGCCCCGCGAGCCGAGCGTGGTGACGCGGTGGCCGACCCTGGCCAGGATCTCGTCGCCGGTCCAACCGGTCTTGGACTCGATGAGGCCCTTCTCGTACTCGTTGGAGAAGAGGTAGGTGGCGCCGTCCAGCAGGATCCGGATCTCCTCACCCGGCATGCGGGCGATCTGCTGGGAGAAGTCGGCGGCGAACGGGATGCCACGAGAACGGCACTCCTCGGTGTGGCGGAGCATCCCCTCGGGGTCGTCGGCGCCGATGAGGACCAGGTCGAGGCCGTTCACACGGTCCGCGACCGTCTTCAGCTCGATGAGGCGCGCCTCGCTCATCGCACCGGTGTAGAAGGAGCCGATCTGGTTGTGGTCGGCGTCCGTGGTGCACACGAAGCGGGCGGTGTGCAGGGTCTCGGAGATGCGGACGGATTCGGTGTCCACGCCGTGCCGGTCGAGCCAGGCGCGGTACTCGTCGAAGTCGAAGCCGGCGGCTCCGACCAGGATGGGCCTGGTGCCGAGTTGGCCCATGCCGAAGGCGATGTTGGCGCCCACGCCGCCCCGGCGTACGTCGAGGTTGTCGACGAGGAAGGAGAGGGAAACCGTGTGCAGCTGGTCCGCGACGAACTGGTCCGCGAAGCGGCCGGGGAAGGTCATGAGGTGGTCAGTGGCGATGGAGCCGGTGACTGCGATGCGCACGACGCGAATTCTCCTGCGGGAGGCTGAGTTGACAGTTCACGCTACCCGCTCGGGGGCCGCCGCTGTAGTTGACGAAACTACCCGATAGTAGATCTTTCTTCGCAGCCGGTGACGTGCTTACGGTGCGGTCATGACGAACCCGAAGGTCACCTCCTCCGCCCCGGCCGACACCGACGGCGACCTGGCCGCACTCCGCGGCGACTGTGCCCGGATGGCCCCGCACTGGGCGCCCCCCGAGCACGCCGAGTCCCGGCCGGTGCCGCCGTCCCGCATCCACGGCGTGTCGGTGCCCGCGCGGTCCGCCCGGCTGCTGGACGCGATGTCCGACTACGGCGACTGATCCGCGGAACGCCGCCCGCAGGGGCGTGCCCCGGGGCGGGACCCCCGGGGCACGCCCCGGGAACCGTGCGCTCCCCTCCCGCGTCCCATCGGCGTCCCCCGCGCCGGGGACTGCGGGACACGACCCAGCGAGGAGCGATGCGGTGAACACCGAGCGGCCTGAGAACGCCGGGAACGCGGAGGTTCCCCCTCCGTCCGGGGAACGGCCGGCGAAGCCCTCCGGGGCGCCCGGACCCGAGGACAGTGCCTCCCGGCCCCCTGCGGAGGTGCCGGACATCTCCCCGGAGCCCGAGACCTCGGGGGCACCCGGAGCCCCGGAGACGGCGGGGCGACGGCGGCCGGCCGCCGTCGTGGTGTCCGTCGCCGCGGCCGTACTGCTGGCCGGGGGCGGCGGCGCCTACCTCGCCGCGAGCGACGGCGGCGGCCGTACGGACGGCCCGGCCGCGTCCGTCGGGAGCACCGCTCCCCCGCCGCTCGCCCTGGACGGCTGGACCACCGGCAGCACCGGCGGCACCGGCGGTATCGCGCCCGGCGAGCCGGACCCGTACGGCGTCCGGTACGTGGCGCGGGGGGAGCTGCCGGACGGGCCCGGTTCCGCGCCGGTGTACGAGCCGGGGGCCGGGGTCGGCCGGGATCGGGTGGTCCGGCTGGCGAAGGCGTTCGGCCTCACGGGCGGTCCGGTGGCCGAGGGACGGCTGTGGCGGGTCGGCGGCCAGGACGGCTCCGGTCCGGTCCTGGAGGTCAGCCGGGACGCACCCGGCAACTGGACCTTCACCCGGCTGGCGCCCGGCACCGACAACTGCCGGAAGGTGACCGTCTGCACGCACGACCCGGCCGCCCCGGCCGGCGGCCCGGTGAGCGTGGCCCGCGCCGAGAAGGCGGCGGCGCCGGTCCTGAAGGCGGCGGGGCTGGACGACGCGAAGACCGACGCGAGCGAGGTCATGGGCGACCAGCGGGTGGTCGACGCCGACCCGGTCGTCGGCGGCCTGCCCACGTACGGCTGGACGACCGGCCTGACCGTGGGCCGGCGGGGCGAGGTGGTCGGCGGGCACGGGCTGCTGGCCACGCCGGTGAAGGGCGACACGTATCCCGTGCTGGGCGCGCGCGCGACGCTGGCGCTGTTGAACGGGCCGGTGAAGGGCGGCCACCGGATGGGGATCGGCGGGTGCGCCACCCCGGTGCCGCTGAAGGACCGGCTGGAGCAGCCGTGCGGTACGGCCGCCACGGCGCCCGCGCCCGGGGCGGCCGATGGCACGGTGACCGTGGAGAAGGCGGTGTTCGGGCTGGCCGCGCACTCCGTCGGGGGCCGGCGGGCGCTGGTGCCGTCCTGGCTGTTCCAGGTACGGGGGTCCACGGCGGGCGGCGGGTTCACGGTGACGTACCCGGCGGTCGACCCGGCGTATCTGGCGTCGGCGTCCCCGTCCCCGGCGTCCGACGGACCCTCGGCGCCACGGACGTCCGGTGCGCCCGGGAAGAGCCGGAGCGTGCGGGTGAACGCCTACACCGCCGACGGGCGGACGCTGGACCTGAGCTTCTCCGGCGGGGTGTGCGCCGACTACCGGACGTCGGCGTCGGCGAGCGGCGGCCGGGTGACCGTGCGGGTCACCGAGACGCCCTGGCCGGGCCGGGTGTGCGTGCTGATCGCCAAGGAGTACGTGAAGACCGTACGGCTGGACGCCCCGCTGGACGGGCGGACGGTGGTCGGCACCGACGGCAGGAAGATCGCGAGGGCGGAGGCCGGCTCACTGCGGCCGGACGCGTCGGCCATGCCGCGCTGACCCGTCGCACGCGCGAAGGCGGCGGCCCCCGGAGCGGGGGCCGCCGCCTTCGTCACACCGCCGGCGGTCGCGCCGCCGGACGGTCACGGCATCAGCTGAAGGAGTCACCGCAGGCGCAGGAGCCGGTCGCGTTCGGGTTGTCGATCGTGAAGCCCTGCTTCTCGATGGTGTCCACGAAGTCGACGGTCGCGCCGCCCAGGTACGGAGCACTCATGCGGTCGGTGACGACCTTGACGCCGTCGAAGTCCTTCTCCACGTCGCCGTCGAGCGAGCGCTCGTCGAAGAAGAGCTGGTAGCGCAGGCCGGAGCAGCCGCCGGGCTGGACGGCGACGCGCAGCGCGAGGTCGTCACGGCCTTCCTGGTCGAGCAGGGCCTTCACCTTGGCCGCGGCGGCGTCGGTCAGGATGATGCCGTCGGTGACGGTGGTGGTCTCGTCCGATACGGACATCTACATCTCTCCCGGGTTGTACGGAGACTGCTTGCCGACGAGTGCAACCGGCGCTTCCGCGGATTCATTCCGGGCCGGGCAGTCACGTGGTCGCGTTCGTTGTTCCTCCTTCATGCTCGCACATGCCCCTGGGGGCGGACAGCGGCCCGCAGCGGGACTTCGGCGGGCGGCGAGGGACCGCAGAGGGCCGGAGAGAGCGCCGAGGGGATTCACGTCACATGGACGCTATGGCCGTCGTCAAAGTGACGTGAACCGGCTATGATAGATAGCGTCAGTTAGACGAAAAGCAGAAAGGGTCGCGTGTCGTGACCACCGCCCAGACCCCGGAACTCGACGTGCAGCCGACTCCGCTCGCCCTGCTGCTGCTCGGCCGTGAGGCCGACCCGAAGAGCGAGCGGGGCGTCGAGTGCCCCGGTGACCTGCCCTCCCCGTCCGACCCCGACCTGGTCGAGCGGGCCCGCGCCGCCAAGGAGAAGCTCGGAGACAAGGTCTTCGTGCTCGGCCACCACTACCAGCGCGACGAGGTCATCCAGTTCGCCGACGTCACGGGCGACTCCTTCAAGCTGGCCCGGGACGCCGCCGCGCGCCCGGAGGCCGAGTACATCGTCTTCTGCGGTGTGCACTTCATGGCCGAGTCGGCGGACATCCTGACCTCCGACGACCAGAAGGTCGTCCTCCCCGACCTCGCCGCCGGCTGCTCCATGGCCGACATGGCGACGGCCGAGCAGGTCGCGGAGTGCTGGGACGTGCTGACCGAGGCCGGGGTGGCCGACCAGGTGGTCCCCGTCTCGTACATGAACTCCTCCGCCGACATCAAGGCGTTCACGGGCAGGCACGGCGGCACCATCTGCACGTCGTCCAACGCAAAGCGCGCCCTTGACTGGGCCTTCGAGCAGGGCGAGAAGGTCCTCTTCCTGCCCGACCAGCACCTGGGCCGCAACACCGCCGTCCGTGACATGGGGATGTCCCTGGACGACTGCGTGCTCTACAACCCGCACAAGCCGAACGGCGGCCTCACGGCCGACGAGCTGCGCGCCGCCAAGATGATCCTGTGGCGCGGCCACTGCTCGGTCCACGGCCGGTTCAGCGTGGAGTCGGTGAACGACGTCCGCGCGCGTATCCCGGGCGTGAACGTCCTGGTCCACCCCGAGTGCCGGCACGAGGTCGTCGCCGCGGCGGACCACGTCGGTTCGACCGAGTACATCATCAAGGCGCTCGAGGCGGCCCCGGCCGGCTCCAAGTGGGCCATCGGCACCGAGCTGAACCTGGTGCGCCGCCTGGCGAACCGTTTCGCTCCCGAGGGCAAGGAGGTCGTCTTCCTCGACCGGACGGTCTGCTTCTGCTCGACCATGAACCGCATCGACCTGCCCCACCTGGTCTGGACCCTGGAGTCCCTGGCCGAGGGCAGCCTGGTCAACCGGATCGAGGTCGACAAGGAGACGGAGGCGTTCGCGAAGCTGGCGCTGGAGCGGATGCTGGCGCTGCCGTAGCCGGTACTGCCGCCGCACGCGCGAAAGGGCCGGGCCTCCCCGTGGGGCCCGGCCCTTCGTCATGCCGTCACACCCCGGCCGGCTCCGGCGCCTGCTGCGCCTTCGTCCGCCGCTTCGCCGCCCGCTCGTGCGCCCGGCGCTCCTTGCGCAGCTCCAGCATCGCGTGGGACGTCGGGACGAGGAGCAGGGTCAGCAGGGTCAGCAGGTTCAGCAGGGTCAGCAGGGTCAGCAGGGTGGAGGTGATCAGGCCGCCGATGACGACGACCGCCGGCGGCCGGCCGCCGGCATGGCCAGGCCCAGGTTCTTGACCGCGTCGTCCTGGTCGGAGGTGACCCCGCCGATCTCGGCCGTGGCGCCCGCGGGCAGCTTGAGGGCCTTGATCTCCGACCGGAGCCTGCTGCTGACCGCGCCGGTGTTGTCGCCCGTCGGCCTCGCCGTGACGGTGGCCGCGCGCCGCCCGTCGATGCGGGTCATGGACACCGGGCCGTCCACCGCCTTCACCGTGGCGACGTCGCCCAGCTTCACCGGGCCGAGGCGCAGCGCCTTCAGCCGGGCCGGGGTCGTGGCGGGTTTCGCCGACCGTACGACGACGTCGCGCTCGGTGTCGCCCACCCCACCACCCTGGACCGTCAGGGGGAGCCGCTCCGTAGCCCCAGGTCCCGTTCCTCGTCCGGCTCCTTCTCCGCACGCAGTACGCCCGGGTGGAGATCACTCCATCCGCGGACGGACCAGCCCCGACTCGTACGCGATCACGACGAGCTGGGCCCGGTCGCGCGCGCCCAGCTTGGCCATGGCCCGGTTGACGTGCGTCTTCACCGTCAGCGGGCTGACGGCGAGGCGCTCGGCGATCTCGTCGTTGGAGTGGCCGCCGGCGACCAGGCCGAGGACCTCCCGCTCCCTGCCGGTCAGCGCGCCGAGCCGCTCGGAACGGGCCGGATCCGGGCCGTCGCCGTCGTCGCCCCGGGCGAGGAAGCGGGCGATCAGACCCTTGGTGGCGGCCGGGGACAGCAGTGCCTCGCCGCCGGCCGCGACCCGGATGGCGTTGAGCAGTTCCTCGGGTTCGCTGCCCTTGCCGAGGAAGCCGGAGGCGCCGGCGCGCAGCGCCCGGACGACGTAGTCGTCCACCTCGAACGTGGTCAGGATGACCACACGGACCTGCCCGAGGGAGGGGTCGGCGCTGATCAGCCGGGTGGCGGCGAGGCCGTCGGTGCCGGGCATCCGGATGTCCATGAGGACGACGTCGGGGCCGTGCTCCCGGGCCAGCCGGACCGCCTCCGCCCCGTCGGCGGCCTCCCCCACCACCTCCATGTCGGGCTCGGAGTCGACCAGCACCCGGAACGCGCTGCGCAGCAGCGCCTGGTCGTCGGCGAGCAGGACACGGATCGTCATACGGGCTCCCCCTGGGCCGTCGCCGTCTGGACCGGCAGGATCGCATGGACGCGGAAGCCGCCGCCGGGGCGGGGGCCGGTGGTCAGGGTGCCGCCGAGGGCGGTGACCCGCTCCCGCATGCCGAGCAGCCCGTGCCCGCCGCCGGCCTCCGGCACGCCGGGTTCTCCCGGGCCGTCGTCGAGGACGGTGACCTCCACGTCCGGGCCGGCGCGGACGACGCTCACCTCGGCACCGGCCCCGGGACCCGCGTGCTTCTGCACGTTGGTCAGCGCCTCCTGCACGATGCGGTAGGCGGCCAGGTCGACGGCGGCGGGCAGTGCGGCGGCCCGGTCGGCGCCGACCAGCCGCACCGGCAGGCCGGCGCTGCGGAAGGTGGTGAGGAGGTCCTCCAGGCGGTCCAGGCCCGGGGCGGGCTCGGTGGGGGCCTCCGGGTCACCGCACTGGCGGAGCAGACCGACGGTGGCGCGCAGTTCGTTGAGCGCACTGCGGCCGGCCTCGCGGACGTGGGCGAGGGCCTCCTTGGCCTGGTCGGGCCGCTTGTCCATGACGTGCGCGGCGACACCGGCCTGCACGTTGACCAGGGCGATGTGGTGGGCGACGACGTCGTGCAGGTCACGGGCGATGCGCAGCCGCTCCTCGGCGACCCGGCGGCGGGCCTCCTCCTCGCGGGTGCGTTCGGCGCGTTCGGCACGGTCCCGCATGGCCTGGACGACCGCGCGGCGGCTGCGCACGGCGTCCCCCGCGGTGGCGCCGATACCGGTCCAGGCCAGGACGCCGAGGTTCTCCTGGGCGTACCAGGGCAGCGGGCCGGCGAACACGGCGGCGGCCGTCAGCACGGTCGTGGTGAGCAGGCCGAGGCGCCAGGTGGTGGCGCGGTCCGTGGTCGAGGCGACGGTGTACAGGGCGACGACGGCGGACATCGCGACCGGGGCGCGCGGGTCGCCGGTGACGCACTCGATCACGGAGACGGTGCCGGTGACGGCGAGGACCGCCTTGGCGTTGCGGCGGCGCAGGACGAGCGCCGCCGCGCCGGCCAGCATCAGCAGGAGGCTGAGGGTGTCCGGGACGCGTACGCCCCAGGTCACTCCGTTCTCGTTCCGGGGCACCACGAAGGAACCGGCGACCATGCAGACCAGCACGCCCGCGGCGAGCGCCGCGTCCAGCGCGAGGGGGTGGGCCCTGAGGCTGCACCGGGCGCGTTCGAGAGTGCTCACGGGGTGAACAGTACGGCCCGGCCCGGTGCCGGTCAGCCACACGGACGAACGCCGCGCACCGGCACGGGCGGGGCCCGCGACCGCGGGAACGCGGCCTCGGCGACAGCACCGGGGGCAGGCGCCGCACGCACCGTGGGGGCGGCAGGGACCCGGCCGGTCCGGGAGCCCCGGCCAGGCGGGCAGACCCGGCCGACCCGGGAGGCAGGGCAAGGCAGGCAGACTCAGGCAGCCCGAGCGACTCAGCACGGCAGAGGCGGGAGAGGCGCCGGCCGGCCGGGCCACCAACGGCACGGCCCGCAGGCCGCCGCCCGGCGAGCCCAGCTCCGGTGGCAGGCCGGCCGGTGCCGAGCGGGAAAGCCTCCGCAGTCGCGGGGCCAGGGTCACGCAGGACAGCACGAGAGCCGCCGGACGGGACGGGGGGCCACCGCGCCGGGGGCCGCCGGACGGCTCGGGGGCCACTGCCTCCGAGCCCCGTTCCGGAAGCACGACACCCAGAACCGCGCCATCCCGAGCCCCGTACCCCGACGGCACGACACCCAGAACCGCGTCACCCCCGAGGCCCGTACCCCGGCAGCCAGAATCGCTCCGCCCGGCAAGCCCCGTACCCCGGCAGCCCGGAGCCGCTGCTCCCGTGGCACCACCGCGCGGCCACAGCCGCGGCCGGGCGTGCCGGAGTCGCCGGCGTCCGGGGGGGGCTGGGGTCAGCTGGGGATCAGGCCGTCGTCGCCCAGCAGGTCCCGGACCTCCTCCAGCGTCGCGTCCGGCGACGGCAGGATCAGTTCCGAGGGTTCCAGCGCGTCGTCCGGCAGCGGGGTGCCGAGCCGGCGGACGGCGTCCAGGAGTGCGGACAGCGTGCGGCGGAAGCCCTCGCCGTCACCGCTCTCCATCTCGTCGAGCAGGTCGTCGTCCAGCCTGTTCAGCTCGGTGAGGTGGACGTCGTCCAGCTCGAACTGGCCCTCCCCCATGATCCGTACGATCACGTCGGCCTCCTCGGCTCGGTCCCGGCGCGGAGCTACTGCTTGTCGAAGCGCGGGGTGTCCTGCGGCTGCTGCCGGGTCTGTCCCTGTCCGGTGCCGCCCTCGATGGCCTGCTGCGGGGAACCGCCGGCCAGCTCCGCCTTCATGCGCTGGAGTTCCAGCTCTACATCCGTACCACCGGAGAGCCGGTCCAGCTCGGCCTGGAGGTCGTCCTTCTGCATGCCGGAGGGGTCGTCCAGGGCGCCGGAGGCGAGCAGTTCGTCGATGGCGCCGGCCCGGGCCTGGAGCTGGGCGGTCTTGTCCTCGGCACGCTGGATGGCCAGGCCGACGTCGCCCATCTCCTCGGAGATGCCGGAGAAGGCCTCGCCGATCTGGGTCTGGGCCTGGGCGGCGGTGTAGGTGGCCTTGATGGTCTCCTTCTTCGTGCGGAAGGCGTCCACCTTGGCCTGGAGGCGCTGGGCCGCGAGGGTGAGCTTCTCCTCCTCGCCCTGGAGGGTGGTGTGCTGCGTGTCCAGGTCCGTCACCTGCTGCTGGAGGGCGGCGCGCCGGGACAGCGCCTCGCGGGCGAGGTCCTCACGGCCGAGCGCGAGCGCCTTGCGGCCCTGGTCCTCCAGCTTCGAGGACTGCTGCTGGAGCTGGTTGAGCTGGAGCTCCAGGCGCTTGCGGCTGGTCGCCACGTCGGCGACGCCGCGCCGCACCTTCTGGAGCAGCTCCAGCTGCTTCTGGTAGGAGTAATCGAGGGTCTCGCGCGGGTCCTCGGCCCGGTCAAGGGCCTTGTTCGCCTTCGCGCGGAAGATCATCCCCATACGCTTCATGACACCGCTCATGGGCTTCGCGCGCCCCCTTCTGACGGACTCCAGCTCACCGAACCTGCGACAGGACCCACAGTACGGGCCCTGCCTCCATTACCGCACTGTTCGGGGAGTGATGCGCTCATCCCCGAGGACGACTGCGGTGTGCACCGCTCCGGCGTGAGGAGTAGGTGATCGCACCGGAGCGCCCGCTCCCGTGTCCTCTCTGTCCCTCTGAGGACGTCCGGTGTTGCCGGATCGTTCCCCGCCGGGCGGGGGAGCATGCCGGCGCAGCGCTTACCCTTGGGTTTTGTGTTCCGTAGCCGTGCCAAGGAAGAGAAGGCCCCGACCGCCGACAAGGCGCAGGTGACCCTCTCCAAGCAGCCCCGTGACCCGCAGGCCCCCAAGGGTCGGCCCACGCCCAAGCGCAGTGAGGCCCAGTCCCAGCGCCGCAGCGTGGCCAGTACCCCGACGAACCGCAAGGAGGCCGCGAAGCGGCAGCGCGAGGAGCGGCGCCAGGCCCTGGAACGGCAGCGCCGCGCGCTGGCGGGCGGGGACGAGCGTTATCTGCCGGCCCGGGACAAGGGCCCGGTCCGCAAGTTCGCCCGGGACTGGGTGGACTCGCGGTTCAACGTGGCGGAGTTCTTCCTGCCGTTCGCCGTCGTGATCCTCGTGCTGAGCGTGGTCCGGGTGCCCGCGATCCAGACCGTCGCGCTGCTGCTGTGGCTGATCGTGATCGTGCTGATCGTGCTGGACGCGACCGTCAGCGGCTTCCGGCTGAAGAAGCGGCTCAAGGAGCGCTTCCCGGACGGGAACACGCGCGGCGCGGTCGCCTACGCCCTGATGCGGTCCCTTCAGATCCGTCGGCTCCGGATGCCGAAGCCGCAGGTCAAGCGCGGAGAGCGGCCCTGAGCGCAGAGGCTTTCACCGGGAAGGCGGCCCGGCCGGCCGGCCCCGGCGGGCTGCGTGCGGTCGTACGGCGGGAACTGCTGTCCCGGCAGCTGGACGAGCAGATAGCCGGGCGGTTCCCGGTCGGGCGGCGGCTGCGGGTGCTGGACGTGGGCATGGGCCGGGGCGCGCAGGCGCTGCGGCTGGCCCGGCTCGGCCACCAGGTGACCGGGGTCGAGCAGAACGCGGCACTGCTCGCCGCCGCCCGTGAGGCGCTCGGCCGGGAGCCGGAGGGAATCCGGGAGCGGGTCCGGCTGGTGCAGAGCGACGGCCGGGACACGGGTGTGCACTTCCTGCCGGGCAGTTTCGACGTGGTGCTGTGCCATGGCGTGCTGATGCACGTGACGGAGCCCGATCCGCTGGTGGCGGGTCTGGGCCGGATGCTGGCCCCGGGCGGTCTGCTCTCCCTGCTGGTCCGCAACGGCGACGCGCCGGCCATGCGGCCGGGTCTCAGCGGGGACTGGGCGGGCGCGCTGGCCGCCCTCGACACCGCCGCGCACGTCCCCCGCGCCCGGACGGATGCGGACGAGGAGACTCCCGTCCGGCTCGGTACGGACGTCCGGGCCGACCGGCTGGCGACCCTCAGCGCCACGCTCGACGGCATCGCGGCCCCGCTGCACGCCTGGTACGGCGTGCAGGTCTTCACGGACACGGTGCCGGACGGCGCGGCGGTCCCGGAGGACCTCCAGTCGCTGCTGGCGGCCGAGGAGCGGGCGGGCCGCACGGACCCCTACCGCGGGGTGGCGGCGCTGCTGCATCTGTGCGGCGTACGCGGCTGAGCCCGTTCGGGGCAACAGCGCGGGCCGGGTGATCACCGCGCGGTGAGACTCGGGACATGAACGCTTCTCCTGCCTGTGCCCCGCGCACGGCCGCGGTCCGGGCCGTCGCGCTGGCGTGCTGCGCGGCCCTGGCCGCCGGCTGCTCCGGTCCCGCCCGGGCCGGTGCGGACACCACGGCGGTCACCCCGGTGGCCGTACCGGCGTCCGCGGCCGGCCTGGAAGGCCAGTACCTGAAGGTCATCGGGGAGGTCCTGCCGTCGGTCGTGCAGATCCGGGCGAGCAACGACCTGGGCTCCGGGGTGGTGTACGACGGTGACGGACACATCGTCACCAACGCGCACGTGGTCGGCTCCGAGAAGACCTTCCAGGTGACCACCGCCCACAACCAGGAGCCCCTCACCGCGACGCTGGTGTACTCCTATCCCGAGCAGGACCTCGCGGTGATCAGGCTGGACCGGCCGCCGAGCGGGCTCAGGCCCGCGGTGTTCGGGGACTCCGAGAAGGTCCAGGTCGGCCAGATCGTGCTGGCCATGGGTTCGCCGCTCGGGCTGTCGTCCAGCGTCACCCAGGGGATCGTCTCGGCGACCGGACGGACCGTCAGCGAGGGCAGCACCGGCGGCGGTACGGGCGCGACCATCGCGAACATGGTCCAGACGTCGGCCGCCATCAACCCCGGCAACAGCGGCGGCGCCCTGGTCGGCCTGAACGGGCGGGTCGTCGGCATCCCGACGCTGGCCGCGACCGACCCGGACCTCGGGGGCGGCGCGGCGCCCGGCATCGGGTTCGCGATCCCCGCGTCCATGGTGCGCACGGTCGCCGACCAGATCATCGAGAAGGGCAGGGTCGTCGACTCGGGGCGGGCCGCCCTCGGCATCACCGCGCGGACGGTGGTGGACGACCGCTACCGGCCGGCCGGGGCGGCGGTGGTCAGTGTGCGCGGCGGCGGCCCGGCCGCCCGGGCGGGCCTGCGTCCCGGTGACGTCATCACCCGGCTCGGTGACCAGCCCGTCACCTCCATCACCTCGCTCTCGGAGGCGCTGGCGGCGGGCCGCCCGGGGCAGCGGACCACGGTGACGTACCGGCGGGACGGCGCGGAGCGGACGGCTCAGGTCACGCTGGGCGAGCAGTGAGGAGGGAGGCGGCCCTCCTCACCGCCGGCCGGCTCACGCGTCGGCGTGCAGGCTCATCGGCCCGTAGATCTCACTGGTCTCCTCGAACAGCCGCACCTGGTCGGCCCCGCCCTCCTTGAGGCTCTTCCAGTGCTCGCCGATCCAGGACTCGGCATCCCCCTGCGTGGTGAAGTCCTCCGGCTGCACGGCCGGCTGGACCTCCGTCCCGTCGGCCGTCTCGAACCGCCACGTCCATGCCGTCATGTGGTCCTCCTTCGATCCAACACCTGTCGGCAGCCTAACCGGAAGCGCAAGACCTGCGGGGACAGGCGAAAATCGGTGCGTGGAAATCACTCTGCTCGGTACCGGTGCCCCCGCGGGACTGCCTCGCCCCGACTGTTCCTGTGCCGCCTGTGCGAGCGCGCTCGGGCCGGACGCGCGGGCCGCGACCGCGGTCCTCGTGGACGGGACGCTGCTGCTCGACCTGACGCCGGGCGTGGCGTTCGCGGCGGCCCGCGCCGGGCATTCGCTGGGCGGGGTGCGGCAGGCGCTGCTGTCGCACCCGCACGACGGCCCGGCGGTGGAGGTGCCGGCCGGGCTGCCGCAGCCCGGCCGGGTCGCGGACGGGCGGGAGCTGGCGCTGCTGACGGGGCATCGGGTGCGGGCCGTGGCGATGGACGCGGGCGGCACCGGGTACGCGGTGACCGGGCCGGACGGGCAGCGCCTGCTGTATCTGCCGCCGGGCGGGGCGCCGGCCGGTCTCCAGGGGACGGCGGCGGAGTCGTACGACCTGGTCCTCGCGGACGTCGTGGGCCGTCCCGACGCGCTCGCCCGGCTCCGCGCGGCCGGCTCGGCCGGTCCGGCGACGGACGTGCTCGCCGTCCACCTCGACCACGACGTGCCGCCGGGCGCGGAGCTGCGGCGCCGGCTCGCGGCGGCCGGGGCGCGGGCGGTCCCGGACGGTACGACGCTGACGGTCGGGGCGTACGAGGACGTGCCGGACGTGCCGCGCCGGACACTGGTGCTGGGCGGGGCCCGTTCGGGGAAGTCGGTGGAGGCGGAGCGGCGCCTGGAGTCGTTCCCGGGCGTGCTGTACGTGGCGACCGGCGGCACACGCGGCGGGGACACCGAGTGGGCGGAGCGGGTGGCCACGCACCGGGAGCGGCGGCCGGGTTCGTGGCGTACGGCGGAGACGACGGACCTGGTGCCGCTGCTGGCCGGGGAGGGACCGCCGCTGCTGATCGACTGTCTGTCGCTGTGGCTGACGGACGTGATGGACGCCGTCGGGGCGTGGGACGACTCGGAGTGGGCGGGCGGGGCGCAGAAGGCGCTGCGGGAACGGGTGCTGGAGCTGACGTCCGCGGTGCGCGCCGCGCGGCGGACCGTGGTGGCGGTGTCGAACGAGGTGGGGTCGGGGATCGTGCCGGCGACGGCGTCGGGCCGGCGCTACCGGGACGAACTGGGGCGGCTGAACGCGGCGTTCGGGGCGGAGTGCGAGCAGGTCGTGCTGGTCGTGGCCGGGCAGGCGCTGGTCCTCAGGGGCTGAGCGGCGCCCGGCTCACCGCGTGTCCTTCCGCGCGACGATGCGGTACGCGTTGGCGAACGGCGTACGGCGCAGCAGGGGCGCCAGTGTGCGGTCCACGGCCCCGGCCAGCGCCGGCACGGGCTCGGCCATGCCTCTCAGCAGCGGGTTGACGTGGGCCAGGGCGAGGACGGCGGCCGCCGACAGGTCGTACGGCTGGTGCGGGGTCGTGCGGTCGGTGACGAGCACCGTGCAGCCCCGGGCCCGCAGTTCGGTGCGGAGGTTGGCGAGCGGGACCAGGTGCAGATGGCGGGGCTGGCCGTACGGGAGCCACCATCTGCCGAGGAGCGTGGCGAAGAGGCAGCGCGGGTCGGGGACTTCGACGACCAGGTGGCCGCCGGGGCGCAGCACCGTGAGGGCGGCGTGGAGTTCGGCGCGCGGGTCGGGGGTGTGCGGCAGATGGTGGAACATGCTGACGACGTCGTAGCGGGCGCGCAGCCGGGCCGCCGTCCCGGGAGTGGTGAGATAACCGCGGTGCGCCTCCTCCACGCGGCCCTCCAGCAGCGCCTGTTCCACGCGGGCCGTCGGGTCCAGGCCGTCGAAGCTGGTGTACGGGAAGAACTCCTTCGCCGCCTCGGGGAAGCGGCCGTGGCCGGTGCCGACGTCCAGCCAGCTCTCCGGTTCGCGCAGTGCCGACAGGCGCCAGGCGGTGGCGCGGTGCCGGCGGCGGGCCACGTGGGCGGGGACGACGCGTTCTGTGAGCTGTTCCAGCCGGCGCTCGTAGAAGTCACGGTGGAAGAAGGCGAGCCCCTCCGCGCTGAGCCGGGGGTTCTGGAAGGCGTGGCCGCAGTCACGGCATCCGTCCAGGGTGAACGTGCCCGGCCGGTGCCGCAGCGGGTCGGGGGCGCGCAGCCGGGTGCGCAGGCGCCGGGAGCCGCACCAGGGGCAGTCCTCGCGGCGCGGCTCCTGGAAGGGGTCGGTGGGGGTGGTGGTCCGGGGGACGAGAGGCGAGGTCGGCATGGGCGGCTCCCTGTGCGACATTCCGCTGCAAACCGGAACGTATGGGATACCGCCGTGAGGTGCAATGACGTCGCGGGTGTGTGGTGGCGATGTGGCGCCTCGGCGTTCGTCCGCCGGCTGTACTGTTCGGCGAATGAGCAGGTTTGATCTGGACGACTTCAGCGATCTGATCGAGCGCCCGGACGGGGGCGTGCGCCGTGACGCCGAGGCCCGGCGGGAGCATCGGACCGTGCCGCCCGGGGCACTGGGCCGGCTGGACGAGCTGGGCGAGTGGCTGGCCGCCGCGCAGGGTGCCGTACCGGTGCGGCAGGTCGAACGGCCGCGTGTGGTGCTCTTCGCCGGCGACCACGGCATCGCCGGGCTGGGCGTCTCGGCACGGCCCGCGGGCGGGGCGGAGCGGCTGGTGCGGGCGGTGCTGGAGGGCGCGAGCCCGGTGGCCGTGCTCGCCCGCCGGCTCCAGGTGCCGGTACGGATCGTGGACATGGCGCTGGACTGCGATCCGGGGACGCTGCCCGAGGACGTGGTGCGGCACCGGGTGCGGCGGGGCAGCGGCCGTATCGACGTCGAGGACGCGCTCACCGTGGACGAGACCGAGGCGGCCCTGCGCGCGGGGGTCGCGGTCGCCGACGAGGAGGCCGACTCGGGCACCGATCTCGTGGTGCTCGGTGACATCAGCGTGGGCGGGACGACGGCGGCGGCGGTGCTCGTCGCCGCGCTGTGCGGCACCGACGCGTCGGTGGTGACCGGGCGGGGCGGCCTGGCGATCGACGACCTGGCGTGGATGCGCAAGTGCGCGGCCGTCCGGGACGCGCTGCGGCGGGCGCGGCCGGTCCTCGGCGACCAGACGCAGTTGCTTGCGGCCGTGGGCGGGGCGGACCTCGCGGCGATGACCGGGTTCCTGTTGCAGTGCGCGGTGCGCAAGCTGCCGGTGATCCTGGACGGCGTCGTGGCCGCGGCGTGCGCGCTGGTCGCGCAGCGGGTGGCGTTCCGGGCGCCGGACTGGTGGCTGGCCGGCCACGACAGCGGGGAGCCCGGGCAGGGCAAGGCGCTGGACCGGATGGCCCTGGAGCCGCTGCTGGAGCAGGGTGTGAAGGTCGGCGAGGGCGTCGGCGCGCTGCTGGCCCTGCCCCTGGTCCGCAGCGCCGCCGCCCTGGCCGCGGAACTGCCCGAACGCCCGGAGGACCCGGAGGACCCGGAGGACCCGACGTCCGGGGACACCGCTCCGCACCCGGAGCACCCGGCGTCCGGGGACACCGCTCCGCACCCGGAGCACCCGGAGACCGGGACCGCTCCCCTCGCGCGGCCGGAGTAACCGCCTCCCCCGCGGCCCTGCCTCGCCCCGTCGCCCGGGTCCCGATGGGGTGGTGTTGTGGGGGGAAAAGCCGGGTGGATGGTGTCGGTCGGGTGGAATGGGTCTGGTTCTCCGGGGTGACGCCCATATGATCCTGCCCCATGGGAGATGCCCGGATTGCCGTGGAGCAGCGTGCCGAGTCGCAGCGGTCGGACGGGCGGACGCGGTGGTCCGCCGGGGCTTCCCGGAGGGCCGCCGCCTTCGCCGTCTGGTACCTGCGGACGGTCGCGTTCATCAACTTCCTCAGCGGGGTGTGGGTCTCGCTCGGCCAGGACGTGCGCCGGCACAACCAGGACGACTTCTTCACGCCCTACCTGCTGACGGCCGGCTTCGCCTCCGGGGTGTTCACCGCCTTCCTGGCGATCACCATGCGGCGCCGGAAGCGGGCCGCGTGGATCCTGAACCTGGTGGTGAGCGGCCTCTTCCTGGCCCTGTTCGCGTTCGCCATGACGTTCCCGGACATCCGGCGGTACCCGCAGAACTGGGTCTCCCTCGCGCTGACGGCCGCCTTCGTCGGCGCACTGCTCGCCGGCCGCCGGGAGTTCTACGCCAAGGGCGACCGGTCCAACCCCCGGCTCGCGGCCACGGTGGCCGTCGTCGGGGGGCTCGCCGCGAGCCTGCTGGCCGGGCTGCTGGTGACGGTCACCAACCAGGCGCCGGACGCGGCCCGTTCGACGTTCATGGAGCGCTGGCACTACGGCACCCTGCGCCTGGTGTCGGTGGCCGCACAGGAGTCCCGCTTCCCGGGGATCGAGCCGCCCAACTGGACCAACGTCACCGTCAACGTCCTCAGCACGGCCCTGGTCCTCGCCGTGTTCTACGCCGCCTTCCGTTCCCGGCGGGCCGTCGACCCGCTCACCGAGGACGACGAGAAGCGGCTGCGGGCCCTGCTGGAGCGGCACGGCGACCGGGACTCCCTCGGCTATTTCGCGCTGCGCCGGGAGAAGAGCGTGGTGTGGTCGCCGACCGGGAAGGCCGCCGTGGCCTACCGGGTCGTCGGCGGGGTGAGCCTGGCGTCCGGGGACCCGATCGGGGACCCGGAGGCCTGGCCCGGGGCGATCGTGCCGTGGCTGGCGGAGGCACGGACGCACGGGTGGATCCCGGCGGTGATGGGGGCGGGCGAGGAGGCCGGCACCGTCTACGCCCGGCACGGTCTGGACGCCCTGGAGCTGGGCGACGAGGCGATCGTCGAGGTCGCCGAGTTCACCCTGGAGGGCCGGGCGATGCGCACCGTCCGGCAGGCGCACAACCGGGTGGGGCGGGCCGGGTACCGGGTGCGCATCCGGCGGCACGAGGACATCCCGGCCAACGAGATGGCGCACCTCGTGGAGCGCGCCGACGACTGGCGGGACGGCGCGACCGAGCGCGGCTTCAGCATGGCGCTGGGCCGGCTCGGGGACCCGGAGGACGGCCGGTGCGTGATGCTGGAGTGCACGGACGCGCAGGGCCGGCTGCGGGCGCTGCTCTCCTTCGTGCCGTGGGGGCCGCACGGGCTGTCCCTGGACCTCATGCGGCGGGACCGGGACTCCGACAACGGGCTGATGGAGTTCGCGGTCATCGAGCTGCTGCGGCGGGCCGGCGAGATCGGGATCACGCAGGTCTCACTGAACTTCGCCATGTTCAGGTCGGTCTTCGAACGTGGCGCGCGCCTGGGGGCCGGACCGGTGCTCAGGCTGTGGCGGTCGCTGCTCAGCTTCTTCTCCCGCTGGTGGCAGATCGAGTCGCTGTACCGCGCCAACGCCAAGTACCGGCCCATCTGGGAGCCGCGGTTCCTGCTCTTCGAGAAGAGCGCGGACCTGCCGCGCATCGGCCTCGCCTCGGCCCGCGCGGAGGGCTTCCTGGAGGCGCCGGGACTGCCGAAGTGGCTGCACCGCAGGCACCTGGACACGCACCGGTGAGGAACGTCCGATGAGAACGCTCGCCCGCTGGGCCCGCGCCGAGTGGGGGCTGCTGTACGACACCGTGCGCACGCCCCTGCGGGAGCGGGGCCCGGCGGCGCTGCCGATGACCGTCGGGGTGGTGTGCCTGACGGCGTTGCTCCAGTACGTGCAGAACCAGCCGTGGGGGTACCGGGTGGTGCAGGACCTGGGTGCCGTGCGGGCCCAGGACCCGCTGTGGGCGGCCCTGCTGCGCACTCCCCTGTCGCTGTTCGTGCCGGCGCTGGACCTGCCGGTGTGGGGGGCGCTGGCGCAGCTCCTGCTGGTGTTCGGGGTCGCCGAGCTGTGTCTGGGCTGGTGGCGGACGCTGGTCATCGCGTACGTCGCCACGCTCGCCGGGACCCTGTACGCGCGTGCCGGCATCACGCTGGGCGCGCACGCCCCGTTCGGGCTGCCGTGGACCGACGCGCAGGTGGTGGACACCGGCCCGTCGGCGGCCGTCGTGGGGCTGGCGGTCTTCGTGAGCTGGCGGTTCGGCGCCTACGGGACGGCGGGCGCGGTGACCCTGTCGATGGTCGTCGAGGTGCTGGTGAAGGAGAACCTGGCGGGCAAGGAGCATCTGGCCGCGCTGATGGCGGTGGGGCTGCTGTGCCTGCTGGTGGCGGTGCGGCACCGGCACGGCCGCGTGCCGCCCCGGGCCCTGCCTCATCTGTGGCCGGGCAGGCGCGCCGGGCGGGGGTCGGGCTTGCCGCCGATCCAGTCCTGAACGGCGCGGCGCGGCCGGGCCCAGCGGCGGTCGTGGTGGTAGGCGCGCAGGGCCGCCCTGGCGCGGGCGCGGGGACGGCCGCCGTAGAAGCGGCGGGCCCACGCGGAGCCGGGGCGGGCCAGCCGGACGGCGCCGACGAGCGCGACCAGCGGCACGATCGCGCCGAAGATCGCGGTGCGGGTCTTGCCCTTGCCCAGGGCGATGAGCGAGAAGAGGAAGTTCCCGGCGATGGTGGCGATGACGCTGCCGCGGTCCGCCAGTTCCTGCTGGGTCAGGTCGTTGACGCCGAACGGGGAGAAGCCGGCCAGCAGCAGGCCGACCAGGGCGGCGGTGAGCACGACGACCTCGACGCTCTTGCGGCCGTCCTCGGTCCAGTAGACGTCGTTCAGGTGCAGGATCAGCGCGAACTCGTCCAGGACCAGGCCCACGCCGATGCCGAACACGACGGCCGCGACGGCCCCGCCGGCGCCGTGCCGGTCACTGGCCACCGCGCCGAAGCCGCCGACGACGGTGAGGACGACCCCGGGGACGGCGTGGTGGATGTGCACGCCGCCCGCCTTGACGTTGCCGAACGGGCCCCTGCCGGCGCGGATCAGGCGGGTGATGACGCGGGTGACGACGAAGGTCAGCACGAAGGCGGTGAGGGCGAGCAGCAGGGGCAGCTTGCCCGGCTCGACGATGTTCCGCACCCACCAGTGCCCCATAGGCGCACATTACCCGGATATGCCCGGCTGTCTCGGTAGGACCGGGTGCGCCCGGGGGCGGGAGGCGGCCCCGTGGGCGCCGGGTAACCTGCGCCGGTGCTCACGTCCTCCCCTCTCGACGGTCTCCGCTTCGCCTTCGGCACCCTGACCGTGCTGCCCGTCCGGGTGCGCCGGTGGGACCGGGAGGCCGCCCGCGGGGGCATGCTGTGCGCCCCGATGGCCGGTCTCGTCGTCGGCGGCTGCGCGGCCGGACTCGGCCTGCTGCTGCTCCTGCTCGGCGCGGGACCGCCGCTCGCCGCCGTGGCCTCGGTCGCCGTACCCGCCGCGCTGACCCGGGGGCTGCACCTCGACGGGCTCGCCGACACCGCCGACGGGCTGGGCAGCGGCAAGTCCGCCGAGGACGCGCTGAGGATCATGAAGCAGTCGGACATCGGGCCCTTCGGGGTGCTCACCCTGGTGCTGGTGCTGCTGGCCCAGGTGGCCGCGCTGGCCCAGCTCTACGGCGGTTCCTGGGCGCGGGGCGCGCTGGCCGCGGTCGTCTCGGCGACCGCCGCCCGTCTCGCGCTCACCCTGGCCGCCCGCGCCGGGGTGCCGGCCGCCCGCCCGGAGGGGCTGGGGGCGGCGGTGGCCTCGGTGGTGCCCGGGGGCGCGGCGCTGGGAGTGGCGGCCGGGGTGGTGGTGGCGGCCGGCGCGGCGGGGGCCTGTCTCGGCGGGTACGACGGGGTGCGTACCGCCCTCGCCGTCGTCGCCGCCACCGTCGCCGCCGAACCACTGCTGCGGCGCTGCGTCCGCCGGTTCGGCGGGATCACCGGGGACGTGTTCGGCGCGCTCGCGGAGACGGCCGCGACGGCCGCGCTCGTCGTGCTGTGCCTCGGCCGTTAGCCGCCGCCCACGGCGTACGGCGGCGTCCGAAGGGGGCGGGACCGTACCCGTTACCGCGCCCCCTCGGCATCTCCCCTACGGCAGTTCCAGTGTGAGTGCCGTCTGGAGGGCGCCCGGTGTCCCCCACGCCGAGCGCGTGCCCGCGTACGGCTTGCCGAAGGCGGCGGAGGAGAGCAGGAACTGCTGCTCGGTGCCCTCCGGTGCCGTGACCGGGATCTTCGTCCCCGACGGGGCGGTGACCGTCACGGTGTTCCCGACGCGGTAGGCGGTGACCTTGCCGGCGTCGAGGGCGGTCTGCCACCGGGCCCGGTGCTGGAGTTCGGCGCCGATCGCGCTCTGGCGGAGGTTCACGACGGGGGTGTCGTCGGCGAACAGTGCCTGGTGGTCGGCGAGGACCCGGTCCAGCACCGGGTACAGGACGCGGTCCTCGGCCAGGTTGGACTGGTGGGCGTAGTGCGGGCGGGGGTCGTTGCTCAGCACGTGCCCGAGGTCGGTGTGCGCCTCGGCCGGCACGATGCGGTCGGTGAACCCGGTGGCGGTGTCCAGCGGCTCGGACAGGCAGGTGGAGGCCGGGTTGTCCGTGCAGACGCCGCTGCCGCCGTCGGCCTCAGCGGTGTGGATCCAGTTGTACTCGTCGGCCATCTCGGCCTTGGTGCCGGCGTTGTAGTACACGTTCATCGGGTAGCGGGGCACGGTGAGCGCGCTGCCGCCGACGGCGCGCTGCCCGGACTCGCGGGAGTTGTCGGAGGCGGTCCACCTCACCCCGTCGGCGGCGAGCGCCGGCCCGAGGTTCGGGTTGTCCTGCGGCTGCTGCGGCAGGGTCCTCAGACCGGAGTGCTCACCGGTGACCAGCTCACTGCGGTCGACGGACAGGCCGTGCGAGAGTGCCCAGCCGGCGTTGGCGGAGATCTCGCCGGAGATGTCGGAGCGGCTCACCCACCTGGTCGTGCCGTCGGCGTTCTTGGCGCAGCTCCACGGCACGGCCGAGGTGTCCTGGACGCAGCCGAGGAAGAGGTGGGTGTAGGTGTGGTTCACCCAGCGGTAGGCGGCCTTGTCCTTCAGGAGCTGGTCGGCGAGCGGGTCCTTGCCGCCGTTGCCGCTCCTCCACTCCTCGCCGGAGCCCGCGTTGAACGCCAGGTCCAGGGTGAAGCCGTGGCTCTTCTCCCACTGGGCCGCGTACTGCGCGTCGGCCGCGGTCATGCGGATCGGTGTCCCGGTGTCCTCGCCACCGCCCGCGCAGTCGATGTCGCCGGGCGTGCAGTTGCGCTCGGTGTCCCAGCGGGCGTCGGGCGCGAGGACGTCGTCGACGTGGACGGCGAAGTAGTCGCGGGCCTGGCCGAGGTGCACGCCCTGGGTGAGCCACTCGACCATGCCGCGGGCCAGTACCCGGAACTGCTGCTGGTACCGGTTGTAGGCGAAGGTGACGACCAGCTCGCGGCGGCCGTCGTGCGCGTACTCGCCGAGCAGGGTGCCGGTGCCGGAGCCGCCGGGCACGGGGGTGTCGACGTAGCTGGTGAAGCCGGTGCGGGGCTGGGCGACGAAGCCGTAGCTCTCGTCCGCCGAGGGCGTGTCGTCCTCGAAGGAGAAGGAGCCCCGCAGATAGCCCAAGGGGCCCGTCCGGCCGGCCGGGGTGACGGTGGCGCTGCGGCCGTCCAGCGGGCCGATGTACCCGTCGTGGTCGGCGTAGTCGAGCCCGACCTCGGGGTGGGCCCAGGTGTAGGCGTCGACCTGCGGGATGCCGTAGGTCCTCTCGTACGTCTCCAGGGCCGTCCGCTCGGCGGAGTCCGCGCCGAACGGGGCCTCGTCCGGCAGGACCACGCCCTGGAACCTGGCCCGGGGCCGGCCGCCGACGGTGTCGCTCAGCAAGGCGCCGGTGATCGTGGGGCGCCCGGGGTCACCGAGGTCGAGCACGGTGTACGGGACGCCCTCGCTCCTCAGCTGGGCGGCGATCGCCCCGGCCGGGCCCGCGCCGTCGTCGACGACCAGCACCCGGAGGTCGACGCGCGGCTCGGCCGCCGCCGACGCGCCGGGTGGGGCGAGCCCCAGCGTGAACAGCCCCGCGGCCGTGACGGTGACGCCGGCCGCTCTCCAGCGGTGCGCGCGGTGGGCCATGACAGGTTCCTCCCCCGGAGGACCCGCCGCGGTGAGCCCGTGGCGGATCGGTGGCAATCTTGCGAACCGGTGGGTCGTCACCCCGTCGGAACCCGTCGAGTGTGGCCCAGGTCACGTGTGCGCGGGGCGAGAAATGGCCATGTCGCCACGCGCGGGTGAACGCCCGAAGGAATGAGCGATCGGGGGTACGCGCGTAGTCTCGTCCCGGGTGTTCGCCGACAGGGTGAAGGCCCCGGTGCCACCTGCCTCCGGGCCTGGACCTAGGGTCGGCTCTCGGGCCCGGTCGACCCACCCCGTATCGGCCACAGCAACTTCACATCGGAAGCGAGATCTCACCACCGTGACTGCTCTGACTCTCAGCACCGCCGCGGCGCCCGGCCTGCGGGCCGACGCGATCGTGATCGGTGTCGCCAAGGGCGCCCAGGGGCCCGTCCTCGCGCCGGGCGCCGAGGCCGTGAACGAGGCGTACGACGGCAAGCTGGCCGGCCTCCTGGAGACCCTCGGCGCCTCGGGTGCCGAGGGCGAGCTGACCAAGCTGCCCTCTCCGGCCGGCTTCCGGGCCCCGCTCGTGGTGGCGGTGGGCCTGGGCGCCGAGCCCGGGACCGGGGACGCCGAGGACGCCGAGGACGGTTACGACGCCGAGGCGCTGCGCAGGGGGGCCGGCGTGGCCGCCCGCGCGCTCGCCGGGGCGCGGAAGGCCGCGTTCGCGCTGCCCGTCGACGGCCCCGGCCCCGTCGAGGCGATCGGCGAGGGCGTGCTGCTCGGCGCCTACTCCTTCGACACCTACAAGGGCGGGGCCGAGGACCCGAAGGCCAGGAACGGCAAGGCGCCGCTGGCCGAGGCCACGCTGCTCGGCGGCAAGCCGCGCGACGCCGCCCACAAGGGCGCGCTCGCCCGCGCGGTCGCGATCTGCGAGGAGCTGAACCGGGCCCGCGACCTGGTCAACACGCCGCCGAACGACCTCACCCCCGCCGACTTCGCCGGCATCGCGCAGACCGCGGCCAAGGAGCACGGCCTCAAGGTGCAGGTGCTCGACGAGAAGGCGCTGGCCAAGGGCGGCTACGGCGGCATCCTGGGCGTCGGCGGCGGCTCGGAGGCGCCCCCGCGCCTGGTGAAGCTGTCGTACACGCACCCCGATGCGGACAAGCACCTGGCCTTCGTCGGCAAGGGCATCACCTACGACTCCGGCGGCATCTCGCTGAAGCCGGCCGGGCACAACGAGACGATGAAGTGCGACATGGCGGGTGCGGCCGCGGTGTTCGCCGCGGTCGTCGCCGCCGCCCGCCTGGGCCTCGCCGTCAACGTCACCGGCTGGCTGGCGCTGGCCGAGAACATGCCCTCGGGTTCCGCCGTCCGTCCGGGTGACGTCCTGCGCATGTACAGCGGCAAGACCGTCGAGGTCCTCAACACCGACGCCGAGGGCCGTCTCGTCCTCGCCGACGCGCTGTGGGCGGCCTCGCAGGAGAACCCGGACGCGATCGTGGACGTCGCCACCCTGACCGGCGCGATGATGCTGGCGCTGGGCAGCCGGACGTTCGGCGTGATGGCCAACGACGAGGCGTTCCGCTCCGCCGTGTACGAGGCGGCCGAGGAGGTCGGCGAGCCGGCCTGGCCGATGCCGCTGCCGGAGCACCTGCGCAAGGGCATGGACTCGCCCGTGGCCGACATCGCGAACATGGGCGAGCGCTGGGGCGGCGGGCTGGTCGCCGGCCTGTTCCTGCGCGAGTTCGTGGGCGAGGACATCGCCTGGGCGCACCTGGACATCGCCGGTCCCGCGTTCAACGAGGGCGGCCCGTTCGGTTACACCCCCAAGGGCGGCACGGGTACGGCCGTGCGGACGCTGGTGCGGCTGGCGGAGCTGACGGCCGCGGGCGACCTCGGCTGACGTCCGCCCGACCGCCCGGCGCGATCCGCCGGGCGCGGGCCCGCGGGGCGCGGGGAGCCGTTCGCACGGTTCCCCGCGCCCCTTCCGCGTGCCCCGCGTCTCCCGGGGGACGTGGGGTGCGTCACACCCCGGCCCGGCGTCTCGTCCGCCTCGAACAAGTGCAAAGATGGAGCCCGGCAGGACAGGGCCCCCACCGAAGGGCCGAAGCATCAAGCGGCCGCACACCAGCCGACCGGCCGGTCACCTCCCGAAATGGACAGGGTGCCCGGCGCGCGGCACACATGCATGGAGGACGTGACGTGGCGAACGACGCCAGCACCGTTTTCGACCTAGTGATCCTCGGCGGTGGCAGCGGTGGTTACGCCGCGGCCCTGCGCGGGGCGCAGCTGGGCCTGGACGTCGCTCTGATCGAGAAGGACAAGGTCGGCGGCACCTGCCTGCACCGGGGCTGCATCCCCACCAAGGCCCTGCTGCACGCGGGCGAGATCGCCGACCAGGCCCGCGAGAGCGAGCAGTTCGGTGTCAAGGCCACCTTCGAGGGCATCGACGTCCCGGCCGTCCACAAGTACAAGGACGGTGTCGTCGCCGGCCTGTACAAGGGCCTCCAGGGTCTGATCGCGTCCCGCAAGGTGACGTACATCGAGGGCGAGGGCCGGCTGTCCTCCCCCACCTCCGTCGACGTCAACGGTCAGCGGGTCCAGGGCCGCCACATCCTGCTGGCGACCGGCTCCGTGCCGAAGTCGCTGCCGGGCCTGGAGATCGACGGTGACCGGGTCATCTCCTCCGACCACGCCCTCGTCCTGGACCGCGTGCCGAAGTCCGCGATCATCCTGGGCGGCGGCGTCATCGGCGTCGAGTTCGCCTCGGCGTGGAAGTCCTTCGGCGCGGACGTCACCGTCATCGAGGGCCTGAAGCACCTCGTCCCGGTCGAGGACGAGAACTCCTCGAAGCTGCTGGAGCGCGCGTTCCGCAAGCGGGGCATCAAGTTCAACCTGGGCACCTTCTTCGAGAAGTCCGAGTACACCCAGGACGGCGTGAAGGTCACCCTGGCGGACGGCAAGGTGTTCGAGGCCGAGATCCTCCTCGTCGCCGTCGGCCGCGGCCCGGTCTCCCAGAACCTGGGCTACGAGGAGGCCGGGGTCGCCATGGACCGCGGTTACGTCCTCGTCGACGAGTACATGCGGACCAACGTTCCGACCATCTCCGCCGTCGGTGACCTGGTCCCGACGCTCCAGCTCGCGCACGTCGGTTTCGCCGAGGGCATTCTGGTGGCGGAGCGTCTGGCCGGTCTGAAGACCGTCCCGATCGACTACGACGGCGTGCCGCGGGTGACGTACTGCCACCCGGAGGTCGCCTCCGTGGGTATCACCGAGGCCAAGGCCAAGGAGATCTACGGCGCGGACAAGGTCGTCGCTCTGAAGTACAACCTGGCGGGCAACGGCAAGAGCAAGATCCTGAACACCTCGGGCGAGATCAAGCTCGTCCAGGTGAAGGACGGTGCCGTGGTCGGCGTCCACATGGTCGGCGACCGCATGGGCGAGCAGGTGGGCGAGGCCCAGCTGATCTACAACTGGGAGGCGCTGCCGGCCGAGGTCGCCCAGCTCATCCACGCCCACCCGACGCAGAACGAGGCGATGGGCGAGGCCCACCTGGCGCTGGCCGGCAAGCCGCTGCACTCCCACGACTGAGCCTTCGGTCACGGGCGCGACGACACAGACTTCCGCAATTCGTTAGGAGCAACCGAAACCATGGCGGTTTCCGTAACCCTTCCGGCGCTCGGTGAGAGCGTCACCGAGGGCACTGTCACCCGCTGGCTGAAGGCCGAGGGAGAGCGCGTCGAGGCCGACGAGCCGCTGCTCGAGGTGTCGACCGACAAGGTCGACACCGAGATCCCCTCGCCCGCCGCCGGCGTGCTGGCCTCCATCAAGGTCGCCGAGGACGAGACCGTCGAGGTCGGCGCCGAGCTGGCCGTGATCGACGACGGCACGGGCGCGCCCGCCGCCGCCCCGGCCCCCGCCGCCGAGCCCGAGCCGGCCGCCGAGCCGGAGCCGGCGCAGGCCGAGGCGTCCGTCCCGGCCGCCCAGGCCGCTCCCTCCACGGAGCAGGCCGCCCCCGCCCCGGCCCCGACGGCCGAGGCCGCCGCCGGCGGTTCGTCCGCCGAGGGCACGGACGTGGTCCTGCCCGCGCTCGGTGAGTCCGTCACCGAGGGCACCGTCACCCGCTGGCTGAAGTCGGTGGGCGACTCCGTCGAGGCCGACGAGCCGCTGCTCGAGGTCTCCACGGACAAGGTCGACACCGAGATCCCGGCGCCCGCCTCCGGCGTGCTGCTGGAGATCGTGGTGAACGAGGACGAGACCGCCGAGGTCGGCGCCAAGCTCGCCGTCATCGGCGCTCCGGGCGCCGCTCCGGCCGCCGCCCCGGCTCCGGCCGCCCCGGCCGCGGAGCCCGCCGCCGCTGCCCCGGCTCCGGCGCCCGCCCCGGCTCCCGCTCCCGCCCCGGCTGCTGCTCCGGCTCCGGCGCCCGCCCCGGCCGCCCCGCAGGCGCCGACGGCCCCGGCTCCGCAGCAGGTCACGGCCCCGGCCCCCGACCCGGTGCCGTCCGCGCCGGCTCCGGCGCCCGCCCCGGCCCCGGCTGCCGCCCCGGCCGCTCCGGCGCCCGCCGCCCAGGCGAGCGACGAGGGCGCGTACGTGACCCCGCTGGTGCGCAAGCTCGCCGCGGAGAACGGCGTCGACCTGTCCGGCGTCAAGGGCACCGGCGTCGGCGGCCGTATCCGCAAGCAGGACGTCATCGCCGCCGCCGAGGCCGCGAAGGCCGCCCCGGCTCCGGCCGCCGCCGCGCCCGCCGCGCCCGCCGCGAAGAAGGCCCCCGCCCTGGAGGCCTCCCCGCTGCGCGGCCAGACCGTCAAGATGCCCCGCATCCGCAAGGTCATCGGCGACAACATGGTCAAGGCGCTGCACGAGCAGGCCCAGCTGTCGTCGGTCGTCGAGGTCGACGTCACCCGCCTGATGCGCCTGCGCGCCCGGGCCAAGGACTCCTTCGCCGCGCGCGAGGGCGTCAAGCTCTCCCCGATGCCGTTCTTCGTCAAGGCGGCGGCCCAGGCGCTGAAGGCCCACCCGGCCATCAACGCCCGGATCAACGAGGCCGAGGGCACGATCACCTACTTCGACACCGAGAGCGTCGGTATCGCGGTGGACTCCGAGAAGGGCCTGATGACCCCGGTCATCAAGCACGCGGGCGACCTCAACATCGCCGGCATCGCGAAGGCCACGGCGGAGCTGGCGGGCAAGGTCCGCGCCAACAAGATCACCCCGGACGAGCTGTCCGGCGCGACCTTCACCATCTCCAACACCGGTTCGCGCGGCGCGCTGTTCGACACGATCATCGTGCCCCCGAACCAGGTCGCGATCCTCGGCATCGGTGCCACGGTCAAGCGTCCGGCCGTCATCGAGACCGAGGAGGGCACGGTCATCGGCGTCCGCGACATGACCTACCTGACCCTCTCCTACGACCACCGCCTGGTGGACGGCGCCGACGCGGCCCGTTACCTGACGGCGGTCAAGGCGATCCTGGAGGCGGGCGAGTTCGAGGTCGAGCTGGGCCTGTAGCGCCGTCCGGCCGCCACACGCTGGTGCCCCCGCCCGGGAAGATCCGGGCGGGGGCACCGGCGTTGGGGGCGCCCACACCGTGTGCGCCTCGTCTCACCTGCGCCGAAGCACCCCCGCGCGCCCTGCCCACGGAGCGAACCCGCCGTATTGTCTACACGTCAGCCCTCCCGAAGGAGCCCTCATGACCGCGCCCGTCGTCCACTCGCTGCGCGAACAGATCCGCGAGCACATCGTGGAGGGGATCGTCAGCGGGCGCTGGCAGCCGGGTGAGCGCATCGTGGAGCGCCGGATCGCCACCGAGCTGGAGGTCAGCCAGACCCCGGTCCGGGAGGCCCTGCGCGAGCTGGAGTCCCTGCGCCTGATCGAGTCGGCCCCGAACAAGGGCGTACGCGTCCGCAGTCTGAGCGCGGCCGACCTGGAGGAGAGCTACCCGGTCCGGGCGGGCCTGGAGGCCATCGCGGCGGAGCTGGCCGTGGAGCGGCTCGCGGAGGACTGCTCGGCCCTGGAGCCGCACGTGCTGGCCCTGTACGAGGCCGACCGCGAGGCCGACGGCACGGCGCAGGTGCGCCACACGGTCGGCTTCCACCGCGAGCTGGTGCGCGCGGCGCAGAACTCCGTGCTGCTGCACACGTGGGAGGGCCTGGGCATCGAGGTCTTCACGGCGCTGTCCATCCGCTGGCTGGGCACGGTCCAGCAGTCGTACGCGGAGGAGCACGAGGAGCTGGTGCAGGCGTTCAAGCGCCGGGATCCGCGGATCGCGGAGCTGGTGAAGGCGCACGTCCTGGGGTGCGCCCCGCGCGCCTGACGCACCCGAGCATTCCCCCGCTCACCTGCGAAAACTCTCCCGGAACGCGTCACCGGGTGCCAGTACCGAAGGCACCGCGTGCCGACTTTCTCCAAATCAAGAGGTTTTCGCACTCAACCCTTTGATCGATCATCGATCAGGGAGTTAAAGTCGCCGACGGACTTCTACCGGAGTCCGCTGCCCTGTCCTGCCAAAGACCAAGGGCAACCCCGAACCCTTACCGATGAGGGAACCCCCTTCGACCGAGGAAGGCGGCGACATGACCGACCCCCAGGCCATCCAGCCGAGCGCGCTCGACCAGCTCCCGGACCGCGACCCGGAGGAGACCGCCGAATGGCAGGCCTCCCTGGACGCCGTCGCCCGGGAGGCCGGACCGCACCGCGCCGCGTACCTGATGCGCCGCACGCTGGAGCGCGCCGAGGCGGGTGGCATCGCGCTGCCGAAGCTTCTCGAGACCGACTACGTCAACACCATCCCGACCGCCGCCGAGCCGTCCGTGCCCGGCGACCCGGAGATGGAAGCCAGGATCACCGCCTGGAACCGCTGGAACGCGGCCGCCATAGTGACCCGCGGCGCGAAGCACGGCGTCGGCGGCCACATCGCCACCTTCGCCTCCGCGGCCTGGCTGTACGAGACCGGCTTCAACCACTTCTTCAAGGGCAAGGAGGGCGACGGTTCCGGCGACCAGCTGTACATCCAGGGCCACGCCTCCCCCGGCATCTACGCCCGCGCCTTCCTCGACGGCCGCCTGGACGAGCACCACCTGGACAACTTCCGCCAGGAGGCCGGCGGCAGCGGCCTGCCGTCGTACCCGCACCCGCGCCGGCTGCCCTGGCTGTGGGAGTTCCCGACGGTGTCGATGGGCCTCGGCCCGCTCTCCGCGATCTACCAGGCGCGCTTCAACCGCTACCTGACCAACCGCGGCATCAAGGACGTCTCCGCCTCGCACGTGTGGGCGTTCCTCGGCGACGGCGAGATGGACGAGCCGGAGTCGACGGCGGCCCTCGCGCTCGCCGCCCGTGAGGAACTGGACAACCTCACCTTCGTCATCAACTGCAACCTCCAGCGCCTCGACGGCCCGGTCCGCGCCAACTTCAAGATCGTGCAGGAGCTGGAGGCCCAGTTCCGCGGCGCCGGCTGGAACGTCGTCAAGACGCTGTGGGGCTCCGCCTGGGACGAGCTGTTCCAGCTGGACACCACGGGCGCGCTGGTACGCCGGCTGCGTCAGGTACCGGACGCGCAGGTCCAGACGTACCAGACCCGCGACGCCGCCTACATCCGCCAGGACTTCTTCGGCGCCGACCCGGCGCTGGCCCGGATGGCGGAGCTGCTGAGCGACGACAAGATCCTCGAGTGCTTCCACCTCTCGCGCGGCGGTCACGAGTCCCGCAAGGTGTACGCCGCGTACAAGGCCGCCGTCGAGCACAAGGGCGCGCCGACCGTGATCCTGGCCCAGACGGTCAAGGGCCACACCCTCGGTGAGGGCTTCGCGTCGAAGAACGCCAACCACCAGATGAAGAAGCTCTCGGTGGACGAGTTCAAGGCGATGCGCGACCTGCTGGAGCTGCCCATCAAGGACAGCGACTTCGTCGACGGCGTGGTCCCCTACGGCCACCCGGGCGCCGACTCCCCCGAGGTCCGCTACCTCCAGGAGCGCCGCGCGGCCCTCGGCGGCCCGGCCCCCGCCCGCCGCATCCACGCGCCGGCCCCGCTGCCCGCCCCCGCCGAGAAGGCCTTCGCCTCCTTCGACAAGGGCTCCGGCTCCCAGAACGTGGCCACCACCATGGCCTTCGTCCGCCTGGTCAAGGACCTGGTCCGCGACAAGGAGACGGGCCGGCGCTGGGTGCCGATCGTCCCCGACGAGGCGCGCACCTTCGGCATGGAGTCGCTGTTCCCGTCCCTGGGCATCTACTCCCCCAAGGGCCAGACGTACGAGCCGGTCGACCGCGACCAGCTGATGTACTACAAGGAGGCCGAGAACGGCCAGATCCTCAACGAGGGGATCACCGAGGCCGGTTCCATGGCCGACTTCATCGCCGCGTCGACCGCGTACGCGACGCACGGCGAGGCGATGATCCCGTTCTACATCTTCTACTCGATGTTCGGCTGGCAGCGCACCGCCGACCAGATGTGGCAGCTCGGCGACCAGCTCGGCCGCGGCTTCCTCATCGGCGCGACGGCCGGCCGTACGACCCTGACGGGCGAGGGCCTCCAGCACGCCGACGGGCACTCCCCGGTCATCGCCGCCACCAACCCGGCCGCCCTGAGCTACGACCCCGCGTTCGCCTACGAGATCGCGGTGATCGTCCGCGAGGGTCTGCGCCGGATGTACGGCGAGGCCAGGCCGGGCGAGGACCAGGACGTCTTCTACTACCTGACGGTCTACAACGAGCCGCTGCCGCAGCCCGCCAAGCCGCAGGGCCTGGGCATCGACGAGGGCATCGTCAAGGGCCTGTACCGCTTCAACACCGCCGAGTCCGCGGGCGTGGCCGTGCCCGCCGACGCCCCGCGCGTCCAGCTGCTCGGCTCCGGTACGGCGATCCACTGGGCCCTCCAGGCACAGCGGCTGCTCGCCGAGGAGTGGGGCGTGGCCGCCGACGTGTGGTCGGCGACGTCCTGGACGGAGCTGCGCCGGGACGCGCTGGAGGCCGACGCGGCGCTGCTGCGCGGCGAGGAGCGGGTGCCGTTCGTCCGCCAGGCGCTCCAGGGCGCCGAGGGCCCGGTGCTGGCCGTGTCCGACTACATGCGTCAGGTTCCCGACCAGATCGCGCAGTGGGTCGAGCAGGACTACTCGTCCCTGGGCGCCGACGGCTTCGGTCTGTCGGACACCCGTGAGGCCGCCCGCCGCCACTTCGGCATCGACGCCCCGTCGATCGTCGTCGCGGCCCTGGCCCAGCTCGCCCGCCGCGGCGAGGTGAAGGCCACGGCCGTCAAGGAGGCCCGCGAGAAGTACGGCCTGTAGAGGGCCTGTAGGCGCCTGTGGACACCGGGCACCGCCGTCGCGGCGGACCGGGGACGCTTACCGCGTCCCCGGTCCGCCGCGTTCGTCTTCCACGGCGTGCGTATTCCACGGCGTGCGTCCTCCGCCGTGACGGCGCCCGGCCCGCGCGGCGGTGACCGGCCGGCGGCGGACCGGGGCCGGCCCGGCTGTCGGCCGGCTCCGGCATCATGAGTCCATGCGTGCGGCCCGGCTCATCAGAATGGTTCTCCTGCTCCAGTCCCGGCCCGCCATGACCGCCGCCGAACTCGCGCGGGAGCTGGAGGTGTCGGAGCGGACCGTGGCGCGGGACGCGCAGGCGCTGTCGGAGGCCGGGGTGCCGGTGTACGCCGACCGGGGGCGCGCCGGCGGATACCGGCTGGCCGGCGGGTACCGGACGCGGCTGACGGGCCTGGCACGCGGCGAGGCGGAGGCGCTGTTCCTGAGCGGGGTGCCGGGCGCGCTGCGGGAGATGGGGCTGGAGGACACCGCCTCGGCGGCCCGGCTGAAGGTGGCGGCCGCGCTGCTGCCCTCGCTGCGGGACGCCCCGGCCAGCGCCGCCCAGCGGTTCCATCTGGACGCCCCGGCCTGGTTCCGGGAGCCGGTGACGCCCGACCGGCTGCCCGTGATCGCGGAGGCGGTGTGGGAGGACCGGCGGATCGACGCGGTCTACCGGCGCGGGGAGAGCGTCGTGAAGCGGCGGCTGGAGCCGTACGGGCTCGTGCTGAAGGCGGGTGTCTGGTACCTGTGCGCGCGGGTGGCCGACGGCGGCTCCCCGCGGACGTACCGCGTCGACCGGTTCGACACCGTCGACGCCCTCGGCGAGCGGTTCGCCCGCGACCCGGACTTCGACCTGCCCGCCCACTGGGCGGACCAGGCCGAGCGCTTCGCCCGGTCGATCCTGCGCGCCGAGGTCGTCGTACGGCTGTCCCCGCGGGGTGTGCGCGGGCTGCCGCACGCCGTCGACCCGCTCTCCGCGCGCCGGGCGCTGGCGGGCGCGGGGGCGCCGGACGCCGGCGGGTGGGTGACGGTGACGCTGCCCGTGGAGTCGGAGGAGGTCGCGCACGCCCAGCTGACGGCGCTCGGGCCGGAGGCGGAGGTACTGGCTCCGGCGAGCCTGCGGGAGCGGTGCGCGGCCGACGCGGCCCGGCTCGCACAACTGTACGGGCGGGCGGACGCCGGGTAACGATCCGCGGTACTCCACGTGCGGCCCACCGGCCGAGGCCCGATGCTGGTGGCGTGATGGACGAGACGGAGTTCTGGGAGCTGATCGACGCCGCCCGCGAGGCCGCCGGGGGCGACCCCGAGGAGCAGGCCGACCTGCTCGTGGAACGGCTGCTCCGGCTGGACCCCGATCTCGTCCTGGACTTCGCCCGGCATTTCGAGGCCCGCTACAACCGCGCCTACCGGTGGGACCTGTGGGGCGCGGCCTGGGTGCTGCTGGACGGGTGCAGCGACGACGCGTTCGACTTCTTCCGGTGCTGGCTGATCGGCCAGGGCCGGGAGGTCTTCGAGGGCGCCCTGCACGATCCGGACGCGCTGGCCGGGCTGCTGGGCGAGTTCGACGAGGAGATCGACGGCGACGGCGAGGAGCTCGGTTACGCGGCGGACGAGGCGTACGAGCAGCTGACCGGGACCGTCGCGCCCGATCTCGGCATCGCCCCGGCGCCCGCGGAGCCCGAGGGCACGCCGGTGGACCTGGAGAACGAGCGGGCGCTCGCGCAGCGGTATCCGCGTCTGTGGGAGCGGTTCAAGGACTGACCCCGGCACCGGTCCGCGCGGCGGCACGGCCGGCGACGGCCGCGTACCGCCCGTGGCGTGGCGTGGGCGTACGCCCCGCCGTGGAGCGCCGGCGGCCGGCCCGTCCCCGGTGGAACCGTCCGGTCGGACCGTCCCGGTGGAACCTCGCCAGGGTCCTGGACGTTTCCGGGGTACACACGTACGTGAGCCGGTTTCGCCGCCGGGTGCGCTCGCGCACGGGTGGCCGGCCGGCGGACCCGCCCCGGCCGTGCGGACGGTCCGGGAGAGAGGCGGCTGGCGTGGACCTGCTCGACCTGCTGCTCGCGCTGGTGATCGCCGTGTACGCGGTGTCCGGCTACCGGCGCGGACTGGTGGCCGGATGCGTCTCGCTGGCCGGGTTCGTGGGCGGCGCCGCCGTCGGGGTGTGGGCGCTGCCGTGGGTGACGGGCCAGGTGGAGCGGGGGACGTCGGCGGCGACGGTGCTCGCGGTGCTGACGGTGCTGGTCCCGGCGGTAGTGGGGCACGAGCTGGCGGGCCGGCTGGCCCTGCGGCTGCGCGGGGAGCTGGACCGGGGGCCGCTGCGGGTCGCGGACGGGGCCGGGGGCGCGGCGGCGAACGCGGTGGCGGTGCTGATCGTGGCCTGGGTGGCGGGGAGCGTGCTGGGCGCGGCCCCGGCGCGGACGCTGACGACGCAGATACGCGACTCGGCGCTGCTGGGCGCGGTGCAGCAGGCGATGCCCGAGACGACACCGGCGTGGTTCTCGCGGGCGACGTCCGCGCTGGCCGATGCGGGCTTCCCGCAGGTGTTCAACCCGTTCGAGAACGAGTCGACGGCCCGGGTGGCCCGGCCCTCCGGTGACAGTGTGACGCCCGCGGCGTCGGAGGCGGCCCGCAGGAGTTCGGTGAAGATCGAGGGCGCCGCGGGCAACGAGGGCCGGGAGGGCAGCGGGTTCGTGTACGCGCCGGAGCGGGTGATGACCAACGCGCACGTGGTGGCGGGCATCGACCGCCCGGGCGTCCGGGTCGGCGGGGTCGGTCCGTCGTACGAGGCACGGGTGGTGCTGTTCGACCCCGACCGGGACGTGGCCGTGCTGTACGTGCCGGGGCTGCGCGCCCCGGTGCTGCGGTTCGGCGGCGGTGCCGTGCGCGGGGACTCGGCGGTGGTGGCCGGCTATCCGCAGGACGGGGGCCTGGACCTCCAGGCGGCGACGGTCGCGAACCGGGTGCGGGCGCTGGGGCAGGACATCCACAACGACCGCACGGTCACCCGGGAGGTGTACTCGATCCGGTCCACGGTCCGGCCGGGCAACTCCGGCGGTCCGCTGCTGACGACGGGCGGCCGGGTGTTCGGGGTGGTCTTCGCCCGCTCCACCTCGGACGCCGAGACGGGTTACGCGCTGACGGCGGCCGAGGTGGCGGCCGACGCCCGGCACGCGGCCACGGCGACGGCGCCGGTGGACACGGGCGGGCTGGTCGGCTCCTGACGGGGGCGGCCGGTGGCCGCGGCCCGGTCGGCCGGGTGCGCGGGGCTCACAGCCGGCGGCCCATGAGGATGTCGTCGACGTAGGTGCCGTCCAGGCAGAACTCTTCGGGGAGCACGCCCTCGACGGCGAACCCCTCGGACGCGTAGAGCCGGCGTGCCGGGGTGTTGTGTCCGAGGACGCGCAGGGTGAGGCGCCGGGCGCCGCGTCCCCGGGCCTCGGCGACGGCGGCCCGGATCAGGGCGCGCCCGGCACCCTGCCCGCGCGCTTCTTCGGCGACGACGAAGCCCTGGACCGCCAGGACGTGCGCGTTGGAGGCGAGCGGGGTCGGGCGGACGAGGCGGATGTAGCCGAGGAGGCGCCCGCCGGCCTCGGCGACCAGGTGATCCCGCGGGTCGTGCCGCTCGAAGAACGGCGCGTAGGGCGGCTCGGGCGCGGGCACCACCTCGTGCAGGGGGGACCAGGCGGCCCGGTCGAGGCGGGCCAGTTCGGCGTCGTCGTCGGGGCGGGCGGCGCGCAGGGACAGCTCAGGCATGGTGATCACCCTATGGCGGGCCGTCCGGGGCGCCCACCGGGTTTCCCGGCGGCTGTGCGGTCATGCTGGTGGGCATGGAACGTTCACGCATCGCGGTGGCCGGCGCGTCCGGCCTCATCGGCAGCGCTCTGGTGCGGTCCCTGACCGCGGACGGGCACGAGGTGGTACGCCTGGTGCGCCGTGCGCCCCGGGGCGCGGACGAGGTCCGCTGGGACCCCGGGCGGGGTCACGTCGACCCGGCCGGGCTGACCGGCTGCGACGCGGTGGTCAACCTGGCGGGGGCCGGGGTGGGTGACCGGCGCTGGACGCCGGAGTACAAGCGGCTGCTGCGGGACAGCCGGGTGCGGGGCACGGCCGCGCTCGCCGAGGCGGTGGCCGCGCTCCCCGAGCCGCCGCGGGCGTTCCTGAACGGCAGCGCGATCGGCATCTACGGCGACACCGGCGACCGGGTGGTGGACGAGGACGCCCCGCCGGGCGACGGCTTCCTGTCCGGGCTGTGCGTGGAGTGGGAGGCGGCGGCGGCCCCCGTGCGGGAGGCGGGGGTGCGGACGGTGTTCCTGCGCACCGGGCTGGTCGTGGCCCGGGGCGGCGGGGCGTGGGCGCGGCTGTTCCCGCTGTTCCGGGCGGGGCTCGGGGGGCGGCTGGGCGACGGGCGGCAGTACTGGTCGTACATCGCGCTGCACGACGAGGTCGCCGCGATCCGGCATGTCCTGGACACCGCCACGCTGTCCGGGCCGGTCAATCTGACGGCGCCCGAGCCGCTGACGAACCGTGAGATCACGGCGGCGATGTCCCGGGTGCTGCGCCGGCCGGCGGTGTTCGCGGTGCCCGCGCCGGCGCTGCGGGCGGCGCTCGGGGAGATGGCCGGGGATGTGCTGGGCAGTCAGCGGGTGGTGCCGAAGCGATTGCTGGAGTCGGGGTTCCGGTTCGCGTTCCCGGGCATCGAGGAGGCGATCCGTGCGGCGGGATGAGCCGACTGGCAACCTGGGCGAACAGAAGTGACCGTATGCGACCTCTATGCGACCGTGCTCTGTTGATGCGCGACTCCTTCTGACCGAACGCGACCCCTACCCTCGACCCGAACTCCGGTATCCCGGGGGCCAGTTGGGGGCATGACGTCTCCACCGGCCGCGCAACCACAGGAGGGGCCTCGTGCTTGAGCCCGCGTACCAGGTGGACGTCGTCGTCGTGGGAGCCGGAGTCGCCGGCCTCTCGGCGGCTCACCGGCTGACCAGCGCAGGACTGACGACCGCGGTCCTGGAGGCCGCCCCGTCCGTCGGCGGCCGTATGTCGACCGAGAAGGTCGACGGCTTCCGGCTCGACCGCGTCGGACAGCTGCTGTCCACGTCCTACCCCGAACTCCGGCCGACCCCGGGCCCCGGCGCCCTGGCCGTGCGCCGCTTCGCGCCCGGCGTCCTGCTGCACCGCGACGGCCGCACCCAGCGCGCGGGCGCGCCGTCGCCCGGAGGGAGCGCGCGGGGCGCACGGGGCGCACTTCACGTGGTGCGCGCCCTCGCCGGCACCCCCCGGGGCCCGGTGCCCCCGCCCGGCCGGGCCGGCGCGCCGGTGGGCGGCGCCGTGGACCAGGCCCGGCTGGGCGCCGCGCTCGGCCGGATCGCGGCCACGCCCGTCGAACGCCTCCTGGCCCGCCCCGAACTGCCGGCCGCGCTGGCCCTCGCCCGGCGCGGGGTGCCGGCGCGCACCATCGAGGGCTTCCTGCGCCCGCTGCTCGCCGCGCTGCTGTGCGACCCGGAGCTGATCACGTCCAGCCGGTGTGCCGACCTGGCACTGCACGCCTTCGCGAGCGGACGGCTGTGCGTGCCCGAGGGCGGCGCTCAGACGCTGCCCGAGCTGCTGTCCCGGGCGCTGCCACCGGACACCGTGCACACCGGGGTGCGGGTCACCTCGGTGTCCACGACGTCGGTGGCCACCGCCGAGCACGGGGAGATCCGGTGCCGGGCGGTGCTGCTCGCGACCGACGCGCGGGCCGCGGCGGAACTGCTGCCGGGGCTCAGGGTGCCGGACTTCCACCCGGTGACCGTGCTCCACCACACCACCGACGAGCCCGGGGCGGCCTTCCCGACCGGGACCTCGCTGCTGCTGGACGCCGACCGGGGCGGGCCGGTGGCGCACACGGCGGTGCTCAGCAACGTGGACCCGAGCCGGGCGCCGGCCGGCCGGACGCTGATCTCCTCGACCGTGCTGGGCACCCCGCCACAGGGCGTGGACACGGCGGTCCGCATCCACCTCGCCCGGCTCTACGGCACCTCGACGCGCCGCTGGGAGACGCTGGCCGTGCACCACACGCCGGAGGCGGTCCCGGTGATGCGCCCGCCGCACGATCCGCGCCGGCCCGTGCGGCTGCTGGCGGGTCTGTACGTCTGCGGGGACCACCGGGACTCCGGCACCGTCCAGGGCGCGCTGCACTCCGCCCGCCGGGCGGCGACGGCGATCCTCTCCGACCTGGGCATGGCGGGCTCCCTCCACCGGGCCGACCCGGTCCCGACGCTGCCGCGGGCGGCCTGAGCCCCGGCCGGGGCGCGCTCAGCCCAGGGCCGCCACCTTCTCCCGGTAGGTGCGGACCGGAAGCGCGTCCCGGTAGGGCTCCAGCCGGCGTTCGAAGTCCCGGACGTACTCCACCGCGCGGGCGGAGCGCATCTCGGCCGCCTGACGCGCGGCCTCCGCGCCGAGCGCGCAGGCCTGGTCCAGTTCGCCGAGGGCGAGGCGGGCGGTGGCCAGGACGACCCGGCAGAACAGGCGGCTGCGGGCGTACGCGGGGGCGCGCAGCTGGAGCGCGCGCTCGGCGTGCTGGGCGGCGGCCCGGAACTGCTGGAGATCGCGGTGGCAGTGTCCGAACTCGTCGGCGAGCTGCGCCTCGTCGAAGAACGCGGCCCAGTACGGCACGTCGTCCCCGGCTCGCGCCGCGTCCAGGGCGCGTTCGGCCCGCACGAGCGCCGCGGTGCACGCCCGCACCTCGCCCAGGACGCCGTGCGCCCGCGCCTCGGCGGCGTGCAGCAGCGCCTGCACGACCGGCGGGGCGCCCGTGCCGACGCCCTGCTGGGCGACCCGCGCCAGCTGCACGGCCTCCCTGCCGTGGCTGAGGTAGACGGCCTGGCGGCTCATGGTGACCAGGACGAAGGAGCCGTACGCCCGGTCGCCGGCCGCCTGCGCGAGCCGCAGGGCCTGTACGAAGTACCGCTGGGCCAGTCCGTGCGCGGCGATGTCGTACGACGTCCAGCCCGCGAGCCGGGTCAGGTCGGCGGCGGCGCCGAACAGCCGGCGGCCGGTCTGCTCGTCGTAGCTGCCGCGGAGCATCGGCTCGCACTCGTGCTCCAGATAGCGCACCAGTGCCTGCCGGGCGTGGCCGCCGCCGAACCGGTCGTCGAGGGTGCGGAACAGTTCGCCGACCGAGCGGAGCGCGGAGATGTCGCCGCCGGTGACCCGGTGGCCGGGGCCGTGCCCACCGGCCCCCCGCGCCCGCGGCGGCACCGGCACCCCCGGCTGGGGCTGCGGCTGGGGCCTGGCCGCGCCGGGGCGCCCCTGGGCGGGCACCCGGGGTGCCGGGTCCCGGGCCACCCGGTCGTCGGGCTTGCCGATCAGCCAGTCCCGGCTGGGCACGACCAGCCCGGCCGGGGTGAAGGCGATCTTGCGCAGCTCGGCGTGGCTGCCGGAGTCCTTGCGCCACAGCCCGCTGACGATGTCCACCGCCTCCTCGGGGCCGGCCGCGAACTCCAGCCCGGCGTAGACCGGCGCGCACGCGTCCAGACCGAGGTCCTGGGCGCTGAGCCGACGCCCGAGCCGGCGGGTGAACACCTCGGCGATGAGGGCGGGCGTCGTGCCGCGCGGCTGCTGTCCGCGCAACCAGCGGGTGACCGAGGTCTTGTCGTATCTGAGGTCCAGCCCGTGCTCCAGGCCGAGCTGGTCGACCCGACGAGCCAGACCCGCGTTGGAGAACCCCGCCTCTGCGATGAGCGCGGCGAGCTGGCGGTTGGGGGTGCGCTGCGCGGGTCGGTCCGTCATCTGCGGTGCGGTCTCCTGCCTTCCGGGCCTCTGAAGTGCCCGGATTGCCTTTCAGCAGCCCATATGGCCTCACGAACGGCGCGAATGTAGCGGAGAGTGAGCGGGCGGTCGCATCTTTCGCCGGGCATTCATCCGATCGTGTGAGGAACGCCCGCAGGGCTGACGTACTCCGGTCGGACGTACAGTGGCGTGGGCGCTTCACGCGCCTGACACACCGGTCGCTGAGGGAGGCGCTTGCCGTGAGTGAGTTGCGGTTCGTCCGTATGGGGTTCGGCGCGGATGCCGTCGAGTACCAGCAGGCCTGGGACGAGCAGCGCCGGGTGCACGCGGCCCGGTTCGCCGACGAGGTCCCGGACACCGTGCTCCTCCTGGAACACCCCCCGGTGTACACGGCGGGCCGCCGCACACAGGACAACGAGCGCCCGCTGGACGGCACCCCGGTCATCGACGTGGACCGCGGCGGCAAGATCACCTGGCACGGGCCGGGCCAGCTGGTGGGGTACCCGATCCAGAAGCTGCCCCGCCCGGTGGACGTCGTCGCGCACGTGCGGCGCCTGGAGGAGGCCCTCATCCGCACCTGCGCCGAGTTCGGTCTGGAGACCACCCGGGTGGAGGGCCGCAGCGGCGTGTGGGTGCTCGGCGACCCGGTCGAACGGCGCCCCGCCCTCGGCGGCCTCTCCCTCGACTTCGACCCGCGGCTGACCGACGAGGAGTTCGATCCCCGCCTCGACGGCCCGGAGTACGCCCCCTCCAACGCCGGCCAGCGGCGCGAGGACCGCAAGATCGCCGCGATCGGCATCCGCGTCGCCAAGGGCGTCACGATGCACGGCTTCTCCTTCAACGTGAACCCGGACAACGTCTGGTTCGACCGGATCATCCCGTGCGGCATCCGCGACGCGGGCGTCACCTCGCTCGCGGCCGAACTGGGCCGTGACGTCACGGTCGAGGAGGTCCTGCCGGTGGCCGAGAAGCACCTGAGGGACATCCTGGAGAACGCGGACCTCAAGCCGCGGGACATCGAGAGGACACCCGCGTAGCGCCTTCGAGGACGGCGCCCGCACCGGGCCATGAAATCAACGGGCGTACCCTGGGGAACGCCGAAGAATCAATCGCTAGGGAGCCGGTCGTGTCCGCAGTCGCACCCGACGGACGCAAGATGCTGCGCCTGGAGGTCCGCAACAGCCAGACCCCCATCGAGCGCAAGCCCGAGTGGATCAAGACCCGGGCGAAAATGGGCCCCGAGTACACGAAGATGCAGAGCCTCGTGAAGAGCGAGGGCCTGCACACGGTCTGCCAGGAAGCCGGCTGCCCGAACATCTACGAGTGCTGGGAGGACCGCGAGGCGACCTTCCTCATCGGCGGCGACCAGTGCACCCGGCGCTGCGACTTCTGCCAGATCGACACCGGCAAGCCCGAGGCGCTGGACCGGGACGAGCCGCGCCGCGTCGGTGAGTCCGTGGTCACCATGGACCTGAACTACGCCACCATCACCGGCGTCGCCCGCGACGACCTGGCGGACGGCGGAGCCTGGCTGTACGCCGAGACCGTGCGCCAGATCCACCTCCAGACGGCGGACCGGGAGGGCGGCCGGACCAAGGTCGAACTGCTGGCGCCCGACTTCAACGCGGTCCCCGAACAGCTCGCGGAGGTCTTCTCCGCCCGGCCCGAGGTCTTCGCGCACAACGTCGAGACGGTCCCGCGGATCTTCAAGCGGATCCGCCCCGGCTTCCGTTACGAGCGCTCCCTGAAGGTGATCACCGAGGCCCGCGACGTCGGCCTGGTCACCAAGTCCAACCTGATCCTCGGCATGGGCGAGACCCGTGAGGAGGTCAGCGAGGCGCTGAAGCAGCTGCACGAGGCGGGCTGCGAGCTGATCACCATCACCCAGTACCTGCGTCCGTCCGTGCGCCACCACCCGGTCGAGCGCTGGGTCAAGCCGCACGAGTTCGTGGAGCTGAAGGAGGAGGCCGAGCAGATCGGTTTCTCCGGTGTGATGTCCGGCCCCCTGGTGCGGTCCTCCTACCGCGCCGGCCGCCTCTACCAGATGGCCGTGGAGAAGCGCGGCTCCTACAGCGCGGCCCAGGCCGTCTGACAGGCCGTCCGCCAAGCCGTCCGTCAGCCCGTCCGACGGCCCGTGTGAATTCACGCACAAGCACTTACCGGCCGGTAATGGCCGAACCGACGCGGTCCTGACCGTCCTCGCTGATGAGGGCGTACGTCAGGGCCGCGTCGGCGTTCACGGCACGACGCATTCGGGTTCATGGGCGTTTGACCGGTCGGACACGCCCTGGTAACACCAAACAGTGACTCTGGTATCACGCCCCGTACACCATCCGCTTCCAGGGGGGACCCCGCCCATGCAGGCCGCGCCGGTACACGCCACCGCGATCCCGTCCTTCACCGACGCCCTCCGGGCCGTCGAGTCGCTGCTGATGAGCGGCGGTCAGCGCACCGCCCGCCGCAACGCCTGGACCTCCGTCCTGGAGGACCGCCGCCGCGCCAAGGACCGGGTCGAGGCGCAGCGGTTCCTGGAGCAGGCCGCCACCCGCTCCTGACGCCCGCGCCGGTCCCGGGCGGTCCCCGCCGGGCACTGCCGTCGTCCGCGCTCCCGGGGGCACGTAGACTTCGTGGCATGGCGAGGAAGGAACCCGCGGCGGACGCCGCGAATGCCGGGCGACTGAAGCAGATCGCCCTCACGTACAAGATGACCCGCAAGGCCGACAAGACGATCGGCCTGGTGCTCGCGGCCGTCGGCATCGGCACGCTCGGTGTCTTCCTCGCGATCGGCTTCCTGATCGGCCACCCGGTCTACCTGGGTGTCTTCGGTCTGCTGATCGCCCTGCTGGCGACGGCCGTCGTGTTCGGCCGCCGTGCCGAGCGGGCCGCCTTCGGCCAGATGGAGGGCCAGCCGGGTGCCGCTGCGGCCGTGCTGGACAACGTCGGCCGCGGCTGGACGACCACTCCGGCGGTGGCGATGAACCGCAGCCAGGACGTGGTGCACCGGGCGGTCGGCAAGGCCGGCATCGTGCTGGTCGCCGAGGGCAACCCCAACCGGGTGAAGAGCCTGCTGGCCGCCGAGAAGAAGAAGATGAACCGCATCGTCGCGGACGTCCCGGTGCACGACCTGATCGTCGGCACCGGTGAGGGCCAGGTCGAGCTGAAGAAGCTCCGCACGACCATGCTGAAGCTGCCGCGCGTGCTCACCGGCCCCCAGGTCACGGCCACCAACGACCGGCTGCGCGCGCTGGGCGACCTGATGAGCAACATGCCGCTGCCCAAGGGTCCGATGCCGAAGGGCATGAAGCTGCCCAAGGGCGGACCGCGGGGACGCTGAGCACTCGGCCGCACCACCCCGGACCGCCACCGGCGGTCCGCACGACAGTCAGGCCCCGCACGCCACGCCGGCGTTGCGGGGCCGACGTCGTCCAGGGCCGGTGTCGCCCCGGGCCGGTGACGCCCGGAGCAGGCGTCGTCCAGGGCAGGCCTCGTCTAGGGCAGGCGGAACTGGGGGCCGTAGTTGCCCGGGGCGTCCGGGATCGTGATCTCCATCAGCTCCACGGCGGGCTCCTCCATCGCGCGCATGGCGTGGACGGCCGCGCCCATGGCGCTCGCACCGCCCCCGGACCAGGCCGCGTCGAGCTTGTCCAGCACGGTGGCGTACGTGCCGTCGAACCGGGCCAGGAGCTGCCGGACCCGCTCCGGCGGATGCGGCCAGCCGCCGGCCGGAACCCGCGCCATGGGGCGGGCGTCGGGGAAGGGCACGGGCGCGCCGGTGAAGTGCCAGCCGTGGTCGGTGCGGCGCAGCTGCCGGCCGTGGTAGATCTCGGCGAAGGCGTAGTAGTGCGCCGGATGGTCGTCCTGGAAGGAGTCGGCCGGGGAACTCGCGGTCCCTTCGCCCTGCTCCTTGACGATCGCGATACAGCGCTCGACGTCGCCGAGGGTGCGGACCGGCGTCAGCTCGTCGGAGCCGATGCGGCTGGACAGCTGTCCGCGCGCCGACAGCTCCGGTGCCGCCGCGCGGAACGCCTTCAGCAGGTCGCCGTAGAAGTCGCCGATGCTGGGCGAGCGGTCCGCCGCCCGGGCCAGCGGTGTGTCGGGGGCCTCGATCGCCATCATCACGTCGTGCACGAAGGACCGGGTGAGCCCGGACAGGTACACCTTCAGCCCGCTGCGCACACCGCCGGGCAGCCGGCCGGGATAGGTGGGCGCCGACTCCCTGATCCGGGGCCGGCCGCCCACGGCCACGAGCAGGTTGCAGACCACGCCCAGGTGGTACATCTCGTCGCCGATGATGCGCCGGATCAGCCGGGCGGCCTCGCTGCGGCGGTCCCCGACGGACCACCAGGCGCACAGGTAGGGCGGGAGCGTGGCGAGTTCCAGTGCCACGGCCACCTCCAGGGCCTGCCTGAGCCAGCCGACCCCGCGGTCCGCCTCCGGGACGGCGAGCAGTCCCGCCACGGACCGGCAGCCGGGCCCGGCGGGCGGCCCGCACTCCGGCAGCGCGCCGGCCTGCCCGGGACCGCCGGCCGGATCGGGACCCCCGGCCGGGTCGGGATCGGCGGCCCGCACCGGATTCGCGGCCGGGACCTGGGCGGCGGCCACCAGGGCCGCCGATGCCAGGAGACTCCGGCGCCGGAAGGGGTTGGCTGCCGAACCGTGCGCGTCTTCCGTGGTACCGGTCACCGTTGCCTCCGCTCGCGGCCATGGCCCCGTACCGCCCCGGGACGCCCGGGGCCCTCGGACCGCTCGCGAAGCTAGCAGCCCGCACGGCCGTTCCCCGGACGCCCGCGCGGGACGCTCCCCCGTCTCCGGGAGACACGCCACCGAACGGAGCATCCACCAGGTGATCGGGTCATGTGCTCTTAGCCTTCACAATGTGAAAAAACGCCATATCTCGTACCTCGCGTGCACCGCGGCCCTCCTCGGCACGTTCGCCGGCACCACCCCGGCGTCGGCCGCCCACCGGACCCTCGTGGTGCATCCGGGTGAGTCGATCCAGAAGGCGGTGAACGCCGCCCGGTCCGGCGACACCGTGCTCGTGCTCGCCGGCACCTACCGCGAGAGCGTCACGGTGCGGACAGCGGGACTGACGCTGCGCGGTGCCGGGCACCGCACGGTGATCCGGCCGGCCGCGAAGACGCCCGCCGCCACCTCCGGGAAGGCAACGGTCAGCTGCCTCGGGAACGGCAACGGCATCTGTGTCGTCGGCGGCAAGAACAAGGCCCTGCGGGACGTCACCGTCGCCGACCTGAAGGTGGCCGGCTTCGCCCGGACCGGGCTGTGGGCCATGGGCACCGACCACCTGACCGTGCGCCGGGTGACCGCCGACGACAACGGGCAGTGGGGCATCGCCCAGGAGCACTCCACCCGCGGCGTCTTCGAGGAGAACACCGCCCGGGGCAACGGTGACGCGGGCCTGTTCCTCGCCAACAACGTCAAGGCCGAGCAGGGCGCCGCCGACAGCAAGGGCGCGCTGGTCGAGCACAACCACCTCGAGGACAACCGCATCGGCATCACCGTCCGCCGGCTGCGCAACCTCACCGTCACCGGCAACTACCTCACCGCCAACTGCGCCGGCGTGTTCGTCGTCGGCGACGAGAACAAGCCGCGGGCGGGCGCCCTGACCGTGAGCGACAACCGCCTGGAGCGGAACAACAAGTACTGCCCCAAGACGGCGCGGCTGCCCTACCTGAAGGGCTCCGGCATCGTGCTGACCGGCACCGAGAAGGCACTGGTGACCGGGAACACGGTGATCGGTCACTCGGGCAGATCCCCGCTGTCGGGCGGCATCGTCCTGTTCAAGAGCTTCGTGGGTGCCCCGAGCGAACAGAACCGGATCACCGGCAACCACCTGGAGAACAACACCCCGGCGGACCTGGTGAACCAGGAGGCCGCCAAGCGCCGGAACGCCTTCGACGGCAACTCCTGCCGGGCCTCCAAGCCCGCGGGACTGTGCTGACCGGACGGCCGGACCCCACCCACACAAGGAAGGAAGGCGGCACATGACCGCACCATCCCCCGAGCTGTCGGCACCGGCCGGGCAGGGGGCGGCCCCTCCCCCTCCGCCGTCGATGCGGCTGAGAGAGCTCGTGTTCGGGGCGGCGTGTGCCGCCGCCGTCCGCGCCGCCGCGCGGCTGGGCGTCGCCGACGTACTCGGCGACGCACCCCTGACCGTGGAGCACCTCGCGGCGGCGGTGCGGGCCGAGCCCAAGCCGCTGCGCCGGCTGCTGCGCGCCCTGTCCTGCTACGGCGTCTTCACCGAGCGGCCGGACGGGACGTTCGCCCACACCGACATGTCCCGGCTGCTGCGCGAGGACGACCCGAACAGCCTGCGCTACATCTCCCTGTGGTGCACCGAGCCGTGGACCTGGGACGCCTGGCCGAGGCTCGACGAGGCGGTCCGCTCCGGCCGCAACGTCGTCGAGGACCTCTACGGCAAGGAGTTCTTCGTCTACCTGAACGAGGACGCCCCCGAGTCGGCGGACGTCTTCAACCGGGCGATGACCACCTCCAGCGAGCAGTCGGCGCGCGATGTCGCCGCGCTGCTGGACCTGTCCGGCGCCTCGTCCGTCGCGGACCTCGGCGGCGGTCAGGGCCACGTGGTGGCGAGCCTGCTGGACAAGTACCCGGCGATGCGGGGCTACCTGCTCGACCTGCCCCGGGTGGTGGAGAACGCCGTGCCGCGGCTGCGCGAGGGCGGCGATCTCTCCGGCCGGGCGCGCATCGTGCCCGGCGACGTCCGTGTGTCCGTCCCGGTCGAGGCCGACGTCTACATCATCAAGAACATCCTGGAGTGGGACGACGAGTCCACGACCAGGCTGTTGCGCAACGTGGTGGAGGCGGGCGGCCCCGGCACCCGGGTCGTGGTCATCGAGAACCTCGTCGACGACACCCCGTCGATGCGGTTCAGCACCGCCATGGACCTGCTGCTGCTGCTCAACGTCGGCGGGGCCAAGCACACCACCGCCAGCATGGTCGCGCGGCTGGAGGGCGCGGGCCTGACCGTCGGTGACATCCGGCCGGTCAACCCGTATCTGCACGCGTTCGACTGCACGGTCTCCGCGTGAGCGGACGCCCGCGCGCAACACCGGTGCCGGGCCCGCGTCGTGACGCGGGCCCGGCACCGGTGGCCGGACGGGGGTCTCACGCTCCGGCGTCGCGCTCCCAGAGATAGAAGCGCTGCGCCATCGCGTCCTTCGGGGACCGCCAGGTCTCCGGGTCGTACGCGCTGACGTACGCCGAGAGGCGCTCGCTGACCTCGACGAAGTCGGGGTGCGAGGTGACCTTGGCGATGGCCGGTCCCGGCTCCCGCTCGGACTCGACGAGGTGCATGTACACATCGCCGAACTGGAAGAGGCTGCGCCGGACGACGCCGACGAGGTGCGGCAGCTCTCCCCGGTCGGACTCCGCGAACACCTTGGCGATGTCGGAGGCGGAACCCGGGGCCATGCGGGCGACGATCAGGGCCTGGTGCACGGTCTTCTCCTGTCCTGCGGCTCAGTCGGCCAGGGCCGGGGCGGGCCGGTGGCCGGCGGCCGCCTTCTCGATCCGGTCCCGGATCAGTGCCAGCTGGACCTTGGAGTTCTTGTTGATGTTGTCGGTCATCCAGGCGTCGTCGACGGGCGCGTCGGGCTTCATCGCGAAGTCCTGCGTCCAGATCATCCGGGTGCCTTCCGGGACCTCCTCGTACTCCCAGCGGATGTCCATGTGGGCGAAGGGACCGGTCTCGATGCGGCGCGCCGTGACGCTCAGCCGGTCACGGTCGGTCTCCCGTTCCGAGACCCAGCTCCACACCGTGCCGTTCTCGTCGGGGTGCATGGTGAGACGGAAGGTGACCTTGTTCCCCTCCTGCGAGAGGATGTCGGCCCGGGCGTACTCGCTGAACAGCTGCGGCCAGTTCGCGACGTCGTTGGTCATGTCCCAGACCAGGTCGACGGGTGCCGCGATGGTGATCTCGTTCCGGGTGTGTCCGGTCATGTCAGGCTCCCGCGGGCAGTGCGCTGTTGACGAGGTCGAGGAACTGGCGGGGCGTCCTGGAACGCTCCGCGTCGGTGGGCATCGGGGCTCCGTGCCGGTTCTCCAGCTCGCCGACGATGCCGAGCAGGCCGAGCGAGTCGACGCCGAGGGCGTCGAAGCCGGAGTCGTACCGCTGCTGGAGCTCCTCCGCGGAGAGGGTCACTCCGGCGGCCTTCTTCATGAGTTCGGACAGCTCTTCCACGGTGATGCGGTCACTCATGGCGATTGCTTCTCCTTTGCTGCTGGGGTGCTGCTGGGCGGGCGGGGGTGCGGGTCACCCGTCGGCGCCGTGGCGGACGACGAGTGCCGAGTTCGACCCCATGAGGCCCCGGCTGAGGACCAGCGCCGCACGCAACTCGGCGGGGCGGGCGCGGCCGGTCACGAGGTCGAGGTCGTAGCAGGCGGCCACGACACCCGGGGTGGGCGGGATCAGGCCGTGCTCCAGTGCGAGCACGGCCGCCGCGGTGTCCAGCACCGGTGCCGCGCAGTAGCCGCGGCCGGTCCCGGTCTTGGGCGCCGTGACGGGCACGCGCCGGCCGTGCCCGCCGAGGACGTCGGCGATGGCCAGCGCCTCGGCGCGGTCGGCCTCCGGTACCCCGAGGGCGTCGGCGAAGACGACGTCGATCTCCTCCGGGGCGCAGTCCGCGTCGGCCAGGGCGCCGCGGATCGCCTGGGCGAGCCCCTCGCGGGACGCCGCCCAGCGGGAGGCGCCGGTGAAGGTCGCCGCGTGTCCCGCGAGGTGGGCGCGGATGTCCGCGCCGCGTTCCCGGGCCGTCGTCTCCGCCTCCACCACGAGCATCGCGCCGCCCTCGGCCGGCACGAACCCGCAGGCGTCCTCGGTGAACGGCCGGTAGGCGCGGGCCGGGTCGGCGACGGTGCTCAGCTCCTCGTAACCGAGCTGGCACACCACCGAGTACGGCGCCAGCGGCGCCTCGGTGGAACCGGCCACGATCACGTCGGTGCCGCGCCGCACGGCCCGTGCCGCGTGCGCCAGGGCGTCCAGGCCGCCGGCCTCGTCGGAGGCGACGACCGAGCAGGGGCCCTTGAACTTGCGGCGGATGGAGATCTGGCCGGTGCTGGCGGCGTAGAACCAGGCGATGGACTGGTAGGGGCCGACGAACCGGCTGCCCTTGCTCCACAGCTGCTGGAGTTCGCGCTGGCCGAACGCGCCACCGCCGGAACCGGCCGCCGTCACCACGCCGATGGAGTAGGGCGACTCGGCGGCGTCGGCCTGCCCGAGCCGTGCGTCGTCCAGGGCGAAGTCGGCCGCGGCCATGGCGAAGTGCGTGAACCGGTCGGTCTGGACGAGGAAGCGCTCCTCGATCGTCGCCGCCGGATCGAAGCCGCGGACCTCGCCGGCCACCTTCAGCGGAAGGTGCTCGCAGCCCTCGCGGGTGACCGGGCCGAGGACGCTGAGGCCTTCCTGGGTGGCCTTCCAGAAGGTCTCGGTGCTGGTGCCGTTCGGCGCGACCACCCCGATGCCGGTGATGACCGCGCGCCGGTCGTGCGGTTCGCTCATGGTGTCCTCTCCCTCGTCCGGGTCAGGACCACGGCGGACTGGAACCCCCCGAACCCGCTGCCCACGGACAGGACGCTGGAGAGCTTCCGTTCGCGGGCGACACGCGGGACGTAGTCCAGGTCGCACTCGGGGTCGGGGGTGTCGTAGTTGGCGGTCGGCGGTACGACCTGCTCGGCCAGGGCCAGCACACAGGCGACGACCTCGATCGCCCCGATCGCGCCGAGGGAATGACCCACCATCGACTTGATGGAGCTCATCGGGGTGTCGTAGGCGTGCGGGCCGAGCGCCCGCTTCACGGCCGCCGTCTCGTGGCGGTCGTTCTGCCGGGTGCCGGAGCCGTGCGCGTTGACGTAGTCGATCGCCGTCGGGTCCAGCCGGGCGTGGTCGAGGGCCAGTTCGATGGCTCGCGCCATCTCCAGGCCCTCGCTGGTCAGGCCCGTCATGTGGTAGGCGTTGCCGAAGGTGGCGTAGCCGCCCAGTTCGCAGTACACGTGGGCGCCGCGGGCCCGGGCGTGTTCCAGTTCCTCCAGGACGAGCACCGCGCCGCCCTCGCCCATGACGAAGCCGTCACGGTTGTTGTCGAAGGGCCGGGAGGCGTGTGCGGGGTCGTCGTTGTTGGAGGACGTGGCCTTGATCGCGTCGAAGCAGGCCATGGTGATCGGGGAGATCGGGGAGTCGGAGGCACCCGCTATACAGATGTCCGCCCGGCCCTCCTCGACGCTGTGGAAGGCGTACCCGACCGCGTCCAGGCCGGAGGTGCAGCCGGTGGAGACGGTCTGCACCGGTCCCTGGGCGCCGAACCGTTCCGCCACCGCGGAGGCGACCGTGCTGGGCGAGAACGCCCGGTGCAGGTACGGCTCCGCCTGCCGGTGGTCGACGTCCCAGTGCTCCCCGCGGTTGCTGACCAGGACGTAGTCGTGCTCCAGCCGGGTGGTGCCGCCGACCGCGGTGCCCAGGGACACCCCGACCCGCCACGGGTCCTCCCGGGCCAGGTCCAGGCCCGAGTCCCGGACCGCCTCCGCCCCGGCGACCAGCGCGAACTGGATGTACCGGTCCGCGCGTGCGGCCTGCTCCTCGTCCAGCCCGTGTGCTGCCGGGTCGAAGTCGCACTCCGCCGCGATGCGCGACCGCAGCCCCGAGGGATCGAAGAAGGTGATGCCCCGCGTCGCGGTCCGGCCGTTGGCGAGCAGATCCCAGAAGGCCGGTACGCCGATGCCGCCCGGGGCGACGATGCCTATGCCAGTGACCGCCACGCGCCGGGTCATGACCGGACCTGACCCCGGGCGGGGGCGGCACCCGCCGCAGCGGGCTCCGTGACCACCGCGGCGGCCCCGATGACCTCCGTCTCCTCCGTGTCGACGTGTCCCAGGCTGGGGCGCGGGGCCAGCGGGCCCAGATGGAAGACCATCCGCGCCTCCACGTCGCCCACGTTGCGGAAGCGGTGGCGCATGTTGAGGGGGATCATCAGCCCCTGCTCCGGCCGGAGCGGGTGCGGCTCGCCGTCGAGGTCCACCTCCAGCTCCCCGCAGACCACGTACACGAACTCCTCGGAGTACGGGTGGTAGTGCTCACCGATGCGCTCGCCGGGCTGGATGAGGGCCACGCCCATGAATCCGCTGGTGGAGCCCACCGTGGCCGGGGTGAGCATGGCGCGCAGATCGCCGCCGCGCCGGGTGTTGTGCTCGACCTCGCTGAGGTCCACGATCTTCGGAAGGGGTTTGATCACGACGTTCCTCCGTGGGTGTGCTGCGCCTGACAGTCAGGCGACCGGCGAGCGGCGGTCGGTGATGAGTTCCATGCGGACGGCGTCGCCGTCCAGCAGGGCGTCCAGCGGGGCCTGCGCCGCGCGTCGCGGCAGGGCTGCGTCGGCGCCCGGGCCGGGGCGCACGTCGATCAGCCGGACGACGACGTCGTCGCGCTGGAAGATCGTGCTGCGCAGGACCGGGCTGTCCGGGTCCTCCGCCGCCTCCTCGTCCTGCCGGGCGAGCAGCTCGGCCAGCTGCATCCCGCTGCCCGGCCGGGCGGGGTAGTACAGCGCGTGCCGCTCGCCCTCGGGCAGTTCGTCCGCGCTGACGTGGTGGACCGCCGGCAGCGCCGCCCGGGTGAAGAACACCCGCGCGGACTCCTGGTCGTCGAGGTCCCGCTCCTGCTCCAGGTACGGGTTGATGGCCTCCTCGACGGCCCGTACCTCGGGCTGCCGGGCGACGTGGCGCAGGGCGGCGAGCAGGTCGCCGCGGACCTCGATGGCCCGTACCACCCGGTTGCCGTGCATGAACAGGGAGGTGCGCATCAGACGGGTGGTCTCGTCGACCCGCGCCTCGGGCGAGGCGTAGTCCGCGAGGATCCTCGCGACCTCCGGCTCGCTGCCCGGCTTCACGGTGAAGGTGAGCGCGTGCCGGATCACGCCGTCGCCGATCCGCGGGGACGTCTGGAGCCGGCGCTGGGCCGCGCTGGCCGCGGCGGCGTCGCCGCCCGTCTCGCGGACGACGTGGAAGCGCAGCGAGCGGGTGTCCCGTACGCAGCTGTGGAGCGGCTCCACCATCCGCACGTGCTCCTCGCTGTTCACCCAGGCGAGGAACGGCGGGGCGCTCTCCCACTCGCTGGTGATGAGCCACTGGGAGGGGTTCTCGATCGACTGGCACAGCTGGTCGCTGACGTGCCCGGGCACGGACGCGACCTGGCTGCACAGTTGTTCGTAGGCCTCCAGGAACTGCTGCTGGGCGCCGTCGTGTACGTCCACCAGCAGGACGACCCGGAGGCGGGAGCCGTCGAACACGGACTGGGAGACCCGCTTCGACGCGTGTCGCGTCAGCTGTTCCGAAACCTTTTCCGATGTGGTGGTCATACTGCGCACATCTCCTTCACGAAGAGCAGAGCCGAACGCCGGCCGCCGATGACGCGACGTCAGCGCTTTCTGATCCTGTGCCGGTCCCCCGATGCGCGCGACTCGCGTGAACCACGCGGGTGATTGCGGACGCGGAACCCCTCCCACCGGGCATGGACACTGCGACACGCCCCACACCCCACCTCTGCCTCAGGAGCCTCGATGCAGCAGAAAGCCGATCACCAGGTTCCCGTCCTCGTCGTGGGCGGCTCTCTGGTGGGCCTGTCCATGTCCCTGTTCCTGGGCCGTCTCGGCGTACGGCACCTGCTCGTCGAGCGGCACTCCGGGACCTCGGTCCACCCGCGCGGACGCGGCAACAACGTGCGGACGATGGAGCTGTTCCGGGGGGCCGGTGTCGAGCCCGGCATCAAGGAGGCGGCCGCGCTCCTCGCGGACAACCACGGCATCCTCCAGACCCCGAGCCTGGTCGGTGACGCCGGCGAATGGCTGTTCAAGGAGATCGATCCGGGCGGCGGGCTCGCGAGATTCAGCCCCACGGGGTGGTGCCTGTGCAGCCAGAACGACCTGGAGCCGGTCCTCGTGAAGGGGGCCCGCGCGCTCGGCGGCGACCTGCGGTACTTCCACGAGCTGGAGTCGTTCGCGCAGGACCCCGAAGGAGTGACGGCGTACGTCCGGGACCGCGACAGCGACCGCATGTACACCGTCCGCGCGGACTACCTGGTCGCGGCCGACGGTCCGCGCAGCCCCGTCCGGGGCCGGCTCGGCATCGGGCAGGACGGCCCCGGCGACCTCTTCGCCAACGTGAGCGTCACCTTCCGCTCCAAGCTGCTCGCCGACATCGTCGGCGACCGGCGCTTCATCTGCTGCTACCTCACCGACCCGGGGGGCGACGGGGCGCTGCTGCCGGTCGACAACAAGGAGAACTGGGTCTTCCACGCCCCCTGGCACCCGGAGCACGGCGAGACGCTGGAGGAGTTCACCGAGGAGCGGCTCCAGCGGCACATCCGCCACGCGGTCGGCGCCCCGGACCTCGATGTCGAGATCACCGGAAAGGCGTCCTGGCGGGCCGCCGAACGGGTGGCCGAACGGTATGCGGCCGACCGGGTGTTCCTCGCGGGCGACTCCGCCCACGAGATGTCGCCGACCGGCGCGTTCGGCTCCAACACCGGTATCCAGGACGCCCACAACCTGGCCTGGAAGCTGGCCGCCGTGCTCGGCGGCTGGGCCGGGCCCGGCCTGCTCGGGACGTACGACACCGAGCGCCGGCCGGTGGCCGTGGCGACCAGCGCCCGGGCCTCGGCCCGCTCGGTGGAGCACAGCCACCCCGGTTTCGCGCCCGCCCCCGGCATCGGCGGCGGCAAGCGCGGCGGCATCCTCAACGTGGTCCTCGGCTACCGCTACCCCGAGGGCGCCGTCGTGGGCGCCGACCCTGACCGGCCGGTCGTACCCGACGCGCTGCGGCTGACCGGGGAGCCGGGCAGCCGGGCCCCGCACCTGTGGCTGCGCCGCGCGGGCGAGCGGATCTCCACGCTCGACCTGTACGAGCGGTCACCGGTGCTGCTCTGCGACGCCGGTTCCGCCGCCGGCGCCGGCTGGCACGCCGCCGCCCGCCGCGTCGCCGGCACGGACGGCGTGCCGCTGGAGGCGTACCGGATCGGTGCGGGCGCGGACGCCGGGCTGACGTACGACACGGAGGGTGACGACTGGGCGGCGGCCCACGGAGTCACGGCCGACGGGGCGGTACTGGTGCGACCGGACGGATTCGTGGCCTGGCGCGCCTCCGGCACCGTCCGGGATCAGGAGACCGGGCTGCGGGAGGCACTGGCGGAGGTCCTGCACCGCGGCTGAGGCGGCCCCGCACGCGGGGTGCGGGCGGCGTCTCGGCGATGTGCGTGAGCCGCCGTGCGGGCTGCGGACGGGGTGCATCAGGCATGCCGCCCCGGCGGATGCGGGCGGCGTCCGGGACATCGGCGCCGGCCGGGATGCGGGCGGCGTCCGAGATGCGGGGCCGTCCTGGGTTCGGGAGGGGCCGACAGGCGTGCCGCCCCCGGGGTACGGGCGGCGGCAGGCATGCAGATGGCGTCCGACAGCGGCGTTGGCGCTGGCGCGCGGGCGGAGGCCAGGAAGTCGGCCCGTCCTGATGCGGGCGGCGTCCGACAGGCGTGCCGCCCCCGGGGTACGGGCGGCGGCAGGCATCCGGGTGGCGTCCGACAGCGGTGTCGGCGCTGGCGCGCGGGCGGCGTACGGGGTGTCGGTGGCGTCCGCGGTGTGGGCGGGGGTCCGACAGGCGTACCGCCTACGGCGTACCGGCGGCGTCCGGGACGTCGGGGCCGGACGGGGCGCCGGGCGTCAGGTGTCGGACGGGGCCGGCGTCAGATGCGGACCTCGACCGTCCTGGCGAGCCGGTCGTGCAGGCCGCGGCCGTCCCGGTCCCAGACCAGGGCGGGGATCGCGAGGCACAGCAGGACCGTGCGCAGCAGCGAGCGTGCCGGGCTGACGGTGCCGGTCTCCAGGGCCACGACCCGGATGCCGAACAGGCGCTTGCCCGGGGTGAAGCCGACCGTGCCGACGGTCAGGGCGCTCAGGACGAAGAAGACGCCGAGTGTCCAGTTGCTGGTGGCGGGGCCGTAGCCGTGGGTGATCAGGCCGTATGCGATCAGCACGCACAGCGCCCAGTCCACGGCGAGGGCGCCGAGCCGCCGTCCGGGCCGGGCGACCGAGTTCGGCCCGTGCTCCGGGAGACCGAGCTGCTCGCCCCGGTATCCGAAGTCGGCGCCCGCGTCCTCCATGGCCGCGCGGGGGCCGGAGAGCCACGATCCGAGTGCCTGCCTGTTGTCCACCCGTCCACGGTACTGTGCCCGGTTCCGGGCACTACGTCAGGGGTGTGGCCGGCGCTACGGTGGACAGGTGGCTGGTTAACTTCTGTGAAACAAACGAGTCACGCCCGAGAAATCACCCGTCCCTAGGGTCGAGACCAGCGTGTGCCACCGCACTGGCCGCACGAACGATCTACCACCCCGGCGTCGACGGTCGGGAGTAGGAGGAGCTGGATGTTCCAGAACGCCGACGAGGCCAAGAAGTACATCGCGGACGAGGACGTCAAGTTCATCGACGTCCGGTTCTGCGACCTGCCGGGCGTCATGCAGCACTTCACGTTGCCCGCCGAGGCGTTCGACCCCGACGCCGAGCAGGCGTTCGACGGGTCCTCGATCCGCGGTTTCCAGGCCATCCACGAGTCGGACATGGCCCTGCGGCCCGACCTGTCCACCGCGCGGGTCGACCCGTTCCGCCGGGACAAGACCGTCAACATCAACTTCTTCATCCACGACCCGATCACGGGCGAGCAGTACTCCCGTGACCCGCGCAACGTGGCGAAGAAGGCGGAGGCCTACCTCGCCTCGACCGGTATCGCGGACACCGCGTACTTCGGTCCGGAGGCCGAGTTCTACGTCTTCGACTCCGTGCGTTTCCGGACCGCCGAGAACGAGTCCTTCTACCACATCGACTCCGAGGCGGGCGCCTGGAACACCGGTGCGCTGGAGGACAACCGCGGGTACAAGGTCCGCTACAAGGGCGGTTACTTCCCGGTCCCGCCGGTCGACCACTTCGCCGACCTGCGCGCCGAGATCTCCCTGGAGCTGGAGCGGTCCGGCCTGAAGGTCGAGCGCCAGCACCACGAGGTGGGCACCGCCGGCCAGGCGGAGATCAACTACAAGTTCAACACGCTGCTCGCCGCCGCCGACGACCTCCAGCTCTTCAAGTACATCGTGAAGAACATCGCCTGGCGCAACGGCAAGACCGCGACCTTCATGCCGAAGCCGATCTTCGGTGACAACGGCTCGGGCATGCACGTGCACCAGTCGCTGTGGAGCAACGGCGACCCCCTGTTCTACGACGAGGCCGGTTACGCGGGCCTGTCGGACACCGCCCGCTACTACATCGGCGGCATCCTCAAGCACGCGCCGTCGCTGCTGGCCTTCACCAACCCGACGGTGAACTCCTACCACCGCCTGGTGCCGGGCTTCGAGGCGCCCATCAACCTGGTGTACTCGCAGCGCAACCGCTCGGCGGCGATGCGTATCCCGATCACGGGTTCCAACCCGAAGGCCAAGCGCGTCGAGTTCCGCGCCCCGGACTCCTCGGGCAACCCGTACCTGGCCTTCTCCGCGCTGCTGCTGGCCGGTCTGGACGGCATCAAGAACAAGATCGAGCCGGCCGAGCCGATCGACAAGGACCTCTACGAGCTGGCTCCCGAGGAGCACGCGAACGTGGCCCAGGTCCCGACCTCCCTCGGCGCGGTCCTGGACCGCCTGGAGGCCGACCACGAGTTCCTCCTCCAGGGCGACGTCTTCACGCCGGACCTGATCGAGACGTGGATCGACTTCAAGCGCACCAACGAGATCGCCCCGCTCCAGCTGCGCCCGCACCCGCACGAGTTCGAGCTGTACTTCGACGTGTGACAGTCGCCCCCGAGCGCCGGCCAGGCCCCGCCCCTCTCCGCACGGAGAGCGGCGGGGCCTCGTCGTCGGGCCGGGCGACCGATCCGCTCCCCTGCGCAACCTTCCGCGCTTCCCAGACTTCCTATTGTCGGGGGATCATTCTTCCGGGCTCTGCCGGACGAGAGAGGTTGAACGGGGATGTCGGAACAGGACGACTGGGAGCGCGAGTTCGATCACAGGTGGGCGAATTCGGCCGAGCACAAGGAGCCCTCCGCGCGGGCCCGGATGCTCGCCGCCCGCTGGAAGGAGAACCCGCCGGACCCCGCACCGTTCCGCGCCGACCCCGGTCCGGTGCCGCGCCGCTCGTCGTGGGTGTCGACGGCCGTGGTGCTCGGCTGCGTGGCCGCGGTGATCGTGCTGCTGGGTTACGCGCAGATGCGCTCCTCCTACTGAGGCGGGCCGGCGCGGCACCGCGGCCCCTTTGCCGCCTCTGGGGCCGTCCCTGACCGCTTCATGGGGACCGGCGGGTGCACACTGGATGCGGGACGAGTGCCTGACTGCGGGGTGGTGCAGCATGCAGAGCCGTTTTCGGAGCGACCGGCGCCTGACCGTGCGCATGGGGCTGACGCTGTTCCTGCTCGGGCTGCTGTACGTGGGGTTCGTCGCCGCGCTGATCGTGCTGCTGCGGTCGTGGGTGCTGGTCGCCGTCCTGATCGGGGCGATGTTCGTCGCGCAGTTCTGGTTCTCCGACCGGATCGCCATGTTCGCGATGCGCGGGCGGGTCGTGGAGCGTGAGGAGTACCCGGAGCTGCACGCGGTGGTGGACCGGCTGTGCGCGATGGCCGACCTGTCCAAGCCGGCGGTCGCCGTGTCCCGGATGGACATGCCGAACGCGTTCGCGACCGGGCGCAGCCCCGAGCACGCGGTGGTCTGCGTGACCACCGGACTGCTGCGCCGGCTGGATCCCGGGGAGCTGGAGGGCGTGCTGGCGCACGAGCTGTCGCACGTGCGGCACAAGGACGTCGCCGTGATCACGATCGCCTCGTTCCTCGGGGTGCTCGCCGGTCTGGTCGTGCGGTTCGCCCTGTACTCGCAGATCCTGGGCGGGGGCCGGCGGGACCAGAACACGGCCGCCGTGCTCGCCGCCGTACTGGGCGTCTCCCTGGCCGTGTACGCGCTCAGCTTCCTGCTGATCCGGGCGCTGTCCCGCTACCGGGAGCTGGCGGCCGACCGTGCGGCGGCCCTCCTCACCGGGCGGCCCTCGGCGCTGGCGTCGGCGCTCACCAAGGTCTCCGGGGAGATCGCCCGGATCCCGGCCGAGGACCTGCGCACGGTGCAGGCGTTCAACGCCTTCTACTTCACCCCGGCGACCGGCGGCAAGGCGGGTCTGGAGCGGTTCTTCTCCACCCACCCGCCCCTGGAGGAGCGGCTGGAGCAGCTCGGCCGGATCTCGGCGGAGCTGGGCGAGGCCGCCCGCCCGGGCGGGGCGGGGTGAGCGGTGGGCCTGCTGGACATCCTGCTGGGCCGTACGAGACCGGTCGCGCCGGATCTCGACCGGCTGTTCGCGCTGCCCTCCGCCGCCGTGACGCTCGAGGCGGCGGCCGGTTTCACGGCGACCGGGGACGGGGCGGTGTGCTTCGCCACCGTGGAGGGGGCGGCCTTCGAGCGGACCCATCGTGAGGTGCGGGCGCTGCTGGACGCGGACAGCGACCGCACCGGGCCGCCGGTGGAGCTGTGCCGGGACGGTTACGGCTACTCCTGGCTGGTGTCCCGCCGCTCCCCCGACCGGCTGCCGCAGCTCGTGGGTGACCTGCACGCGGTGAACACGTCGATGGAGGCCAACGGCTTCGGCCCGCAACTGCTGTGCTCCCTGGCCGGTTTCACGGACGACACCGGCCGGAAGCTGGCGCTCGTCTACCTGTACAAGCGCGGCACGTTCTACCCGTTCGCCCCGCTGCCCGGTGGCGGCGGGCGGCGGGACAGCGCGCTGGAGCTCCAGGTGCGGGCGGCGCTCGGGGACGACCTGCGGATCGAGCCGGACCTGGGCCGCTGGTTCCCGGTCTGGGGCGCCCCCGGCCTGTGACGTCCGGCGGCGCCCCGGCTCACGGCCGGTGCTTCTCCTGTTCCTGCCGCCGGGCCTCGGCGGGCCGTTCCCGGCGGTAGCGCCGTTCCCATCCGGCCTGGCGGTCCCGGTGCTCACGGTAGGTCCGGTAGCTGTCGGGCGCGGTGGCCGGTCCGGCCGGCGGGGCCGTACCGGGCGAGCCACGCCCGTGCGTCGCGTACAGGTACAGCAGTGCCACGGCGGCGAGCCACCAGAGGTGGTTGCCGCATCCGAGGAGCACCAGGACGACGGTGCCGGTCGCGAGGGTGCCACGCATGACGGACCTCCCTGGGGCGGGTCGAGGGGGGCGGAGGGTGTCGGTCGACCCTCTCCGTTCGCTCAGCGTAGGGAGTGAGTCACCGTGGGTGCATCAGGTTTTCCGGTGGGCGGGACCGCCGTGAGTGAATGACCCGCATGGACGAACTCACCGGTTTCAGCTATGCGTACGACGGCGAACGGCTCAGCGGGGTGAGCGCCGGTCCGGCCGGCCGGGCCACGGCGGTCCTGCTGCACGGCGCCGGCAACGGCAGCAAGGAACGGCTGTCGCCGCTGCTCGCCGACTTCGCCGCCCGCGGCTGCCGCGCCCTGGCGTTCGACTTCTCCGGACACGGTGACAGCACGGGCGCGCTCGCGCAGCTGAGCCTGCGCCGGCGCTACGAGCAGGCGGTGGCGGTGCTCGACGCGCACGCCCCGGCGGACGAGCCGCTGATCCTGGTCGGTTTCAGCATGAGCGGCCAGACGGTCGCGGATCTGACGCGGCACTACGGACGCCGGGTCGCCGCCGTCGGCCTGTGCGCGCCCGCCGTCTACGCCCCCGAGGCCTGGGAGGTGCCGTTCGGTGACGGTGACGGCCGCTTCTCGGAGATCATCCGCACCCCGGACAGCTGGCGGACCTCCCCCGCCCTGGCGGCCTTCTCGTCCTACGAGGGCCGGGCGGTCCTGGTGGTCCCGGGCACCGACACGGTCATCCCGGCGGTGGTGACCCGGGCCGTGCAGGAGGCGCTGTCGGCCCGCGCGCGGTTCTCACGCCTGGTGCTGCCGGACGCCGACCACTGGCTGGGGCTGTGGCTGCGCGACCACGCGGCGGACCGGACGGCGCTGGTGGAGGCGCTGGTGGAGGCCGTGGCGGAGCGGAAGCCGACGGCGTGACGGTGCCGGGTGCCCCGCACCGGCGGGGCACCCGGCGGCCCGGCCGGCTCAGCGGGAGTAACGCATCAGCGCCCGCACCATGCGGCACGTCGTGTCGGACGGCGGACGCATCCCGATCCGCTCGGCGGTGCCGCGGATGGTCTCGTCACGGGCCTCGCCCGGCAGATGGACCCCGGAGTCCAGCAGGGCTATGGCCAGGCGCATGGCCTTCAGGCGCCGGTTGTGCGCGACGTACCACTCGCGGGGCCGTCCGGCCGGCAGCGGGCGCTTCGCCACGGGCTCGTAGGGCGAGTCGAACAGCACGGATCGCTTGGCGGTGGACTGGGTCGGCAACGGTTTCGGCTTCAGGGCGGCAGCGGGCACGGGCATCCTCCTGTCGCGGTCGGGGCAGCCGCCGGCCGTCCGGCGCCTGCCCTCGAACACTGCCTCCATTCTACTGCCGGGCACTGACAACCGGGGGCGCCCTGGAGTGGGCAAAGCAGCAGGTGGGGACGGAAACTGGCGCTCCGTCACGGCAGATGCCGGTGAGGCTGCCGAGGTCGCGTGAATTCGAACAGAGACGGGGCCGGGTACCGTGTGCCGCATGGAAATCTGGATCAACCCGGCCTGCTCCAAGTGCCGTAGCGCCCTCAGCCTGCTGGACGCCGAGAAGGCCGACTACACCGTCCGCCGCTATCTGGAGGACGTGCCGGGCGAGGACGAGATCAGGGCCGTTCTGGAGCGGCTGGGCCTGGAGCCGTGGGACATCACCCGGACCCAGGAGGCGGTCGCCGAGGAGCTGGGGATCGGGGACTGGGCCCGGGACGAGGCGTCGCGGGGGCGGTGGATCACGGCTCTCGCCGAGCACCCCCGGCTGATCCAGCGGCCCATCATCACCGCCGACGACGGCACGGCCCTGGTCGCGCGCACCGAGGAGGCCGTACGGGAGGCCGTCTCCCGCGGCAGGGAGAGCTGAGCGCCTCCCAACTCGACTGTGATCCAGGTTACTTGAGACAGTGCCGTGACGGTTGAGTCGCTCCGTTCGGTATCTCGTACATAGCGCCGTACGCTCCCCTCTCTCTTCAGGAGGCGCGCATGTCGCGCAGGCGAAGTCTCGGTACGAAGAAGAAGATCGCGCTGCTCGTCAGCGCCGCGGCGGTGGCGGGCGGCGGGGCCTTCGCACTGGCCGGCACGTCCGGCGCCGCGCAGCCGCCGCAGGCGAAGACGCTGTCCGCCGGTGATTCGACCGTCTGCCAGGGGCTCGCCACCGCCCTCGGCAACAACCAGAAGTTCATCGACGGCCAGAAGGCGAACCCGGACGCGCAGTCGGCGGCCCGGATCACCAACCGGCAGGCGGTCATCGACCAGATCAAGGTGCAGCAGAAGGCGTCCGGTTGCACCGTCGGGGAGTCGGCTCAGGGCTCCCAGGCGGCGCAGGGCTCCCAAGCGCCTCAGGATTCCCAGGCGGCGCAGAACGGCAACGCCCAGCAGGGCGGCGGCCAGCAGGCCGGGGGCGCCCAGCAGCAGGCGGGTGGCGCCCAGCAGGCCTCCGGTCAGCAGGTGTGTAAAGGCTCCACCGTGACGCTCTCCGGTGAGGGCGGGGCCCCGGCCGCGTCCAGCAGCCAGTTCCCGGCGGGGACGACCCTGAAGGTCACCAACCTGGACAACGACAAGTCCACCACGGTGAAGGTGACGTCCGTCTCCGGCAGCTGTGTCCTGCTGAACAACGCCGCGTTCGAGCAGGTCCGCGAGCCCGGCAAGTTCCTCATCCGGCGGGCGGTGATCGAGAAGGTGGGGTGAGGCCCGGACCGGGAACCGGTCCGGCGACGCGGGTGTCCTGCCGTCCACGGCCACGGGCGGCAGGACACCGGCGCCTCCCCCGCCGCGGCCGGCGCGCGCCTCACCGGGTGAACCGCCGCACGGAACATCCGGGTAACACGGGGTTCACGCGCGGGCAACGACCGGGAAACGGCCTGTTGACAGGCTGCGCGGCAGATCGCGGCGCCCCGGTGCCGCAGCGCCGCGGCACCCGTGCGTGCGACCGACCCACCCCGAAGGATGTGGCCCCGTGACCTTCAAGGCTGAGTACATCTGGATCGACGGCACCGCGCCGACGGCCAAACTCCGTTCCAAGACGAAGATCATCACGGGTGCTCCGGCCGGTCTCGACGCGCTGCCGCTCTGGGGCTTCGACGGCTCCTCCACCAACCAAGCCGAGGGCCACTCCTCGGACTGCGTGCTGCGGCCGGTCCTCACGTGCCCGGACCCGATCCGCGGCGGCGACGACATCCTGGTGCTGTGCGAGGTCCTGGACACGGACATGGCCCCGCACCCGTCCAACACGCGGGCCGCGCTGGCCGAGGTCGCGGAGCGGTTCGCGGGGCAGGAGCCGGTGTTCGGCATCGAGCAGGAGTACACCTTCTTCGACGGCTCCCGGCCCCTCGGCTTCCCCGAGAACGGCTTCCCGGCCCCGCAGGGCGGCTACTACTGCGGTGTCGGCGCCGACGAGATCTTCGGCCGCGAGATCGTCGAGGCCCACCTGGACAACTGCCTGAGGGCCGGTCTCGGCATCTGCGGCATCAACGCCGAGGTGATGCCGGGCCAGTGGGAGTTCCAGGTCGGCCCGCTGTCCCCGCTGGAGGTCTCGGACCAGCTGTGGGTGGCCCGCTGGCTGCTGTACCGCACCGCCGAGGACTTCGGGGTCTCCGCGACCCTCGACCCCAAGCCGGTCAAGGGTGACTGGAACGGCGCCGGGGCGCACACCAACTTCTCCACCAGGGCGATGCGCGAGGGCCCCGAGGGCTATGCCGCGATCGTCACCGCGTGCGAGTCGCTCGGCGAGGGCTCCAAGCCGCTGGACCACGTCAAGAACTACGGCGCCGGCATCGACGAGCGGCTGACGGGCCTGCACGAGACGGCCCCGTGGGACGAGTTCTCGTACGGCGTCTCCGACCGCGGCGCCTCGGTCCGTATCCCGTGGCAGGTCGAGAAGGACGGCAAGGGCTACCTCGAGGACCGCCGTCCGAACGCCAACGTCGACCCGTACGTGGTGACCCGCCTGCTGGTGGACACCTGCTGCGCCGCGCTGGAGAAGGCCGGACAGGTCTGATCCGCCGACCGCTTCCGAGGGGGCGCCCGCCGTCATGGCGGGCGCCCCCTCGCGCGTGCCGTCGCCGCCGGCCTCGGCGGTGCCGTCCGAGGAGTGAGACGGCATTACGGACACGTCCACCGGCCCTCAGCCCTCTGACCAGGCGTTCAGCCAGGTCCGACGGTCGCGCGCAATGTCAATTTCATGCCAAGGAAGCGTCCAAGCAGTGAGAGGAGACTCCTGCCGGGCGTGCGCCTCTGCTTCAATGGGCCCATGGCCGGCTTCCAGATGATCACCGCGACGGGTCGTCACGACCTCGAGCCGTTCTGGCCTTCCCGTCAGCACCATGACTTCGACCGTGTGTGTTGCCGCGCGACGAACGCGCGGGCCCTCTAAAGCCGTACACCCCCGGCCTTCGGCCAGCGCGAAACGACGTACGTCCCCGGCGCGCCCGACCACGAATCGTGGCCGCCGTCCTGCCCGACGAACCTCTCGCGCGAAAGAGCTGACCTCTCATGGCGACCACCCGTTCCCTCTCCACCGCCGCCGTCGACTCCCCTGCACAGAACGGCACCCGGCACCGGCTGCGCGCCGTCGACCGGGACGAGGTGGTGGACGTCGCGGACCTCCTGCCGCCCGGCGCCACCTGGCTGCCCGCGCCGCAGCACACCCTGCCCGCCCTGCCCGGCCGGCCGCCGATGGTCGGCTACCTGGTGCTGGTCCCGGCCGACCAGCGGCCCCCGTTCCTGCCGGTCGCGGTCCCGGACCGGCCGGAGGCCGAGCAGGACGGCGGCGACACCGAGCCGCTGGTGCGGATCGACCCCGTGCAGCGCACCGCCAGCGTGGACGGCCGTGAACTCGACCTGACCTACCTGGAGTACGAGCTGCTCGCGCACCTGGTGGCGCACCCGCACCGGGTGCACACCCGCGACCAGCTGGTCACCACGGTGTGGGGGTACGGCCACGTCGGTGACGGCCGCACCGTCGACGTCCACATCGCCCGGCTGCGCCGCAAGCTGGGCGCCCAGCACCGTCAGACCATCCAGACGGTGCGCCGCGTCGGCTACAAGTACACCCCGCCGGCGGGCCGCTGACCCTCCCCGGCTCTGCCCTCGGCAGAGTACGGTTCCGGTCCGCCCCCGGACGGGGCACCATCCCGGCATGAGACTTCTGGTGCTGGGCGGTACGGAGTTCGTGGGGCGGGCCGTCGTCGAGGGCGCGCTCGGGCGCGGCTGGGAGGTGACCGTCTTCCACCGGGGACGGCACCGGCCTCCGCCGGGCGTGCGGGCGTTGCACGGTGACCGCACCGCCGCCGACGGCCTCGCCGCGCTCGCGGCGGACGGCGGCGGCTGGGACGCCGTGGTCGACACCTGGTCGGGCGCGCCGCGTGCCGTGGACGCGGCGGCCCGGCTGCTGCGCGGCCGGGCCGGGCGGTACGTGTACGTCTCCAGCCGGTCGGTGTACGACTCGCCCCGGCCCGTCGGCGGCACGGAGGACGCGCCGCTGGTCGAGGGCGCGGCCGCCGGCGCGGCGGCGACGGACTACGCCCGGGACAAGCGGGGCGGCGAACTGGCCGCCGTCGGGGCCTTCGGCTCCGCCGGTGCCCTCCTGGTCCGGGCCGGGCTGATCCTCGGCCCGTACGAGAACATCGGGCGGCTGCCCTGGTGGCTGACCCGTATCGCCCGCGGCGGCCCCGTCCTCGCGCCCGGCCCGCGCGACATGCCCCTCCAGTACGTCGATGTGCGCGACCTCGCCGACTGGCTGCTGGGCGCCGTGGAACGGGAGTTGAGCGGGCCGTACAACCTGGCGAGCCCGCTCGGCCACACCACCATGGACGAGTTGCTCCAGGCCTGCGTGCGGGTCACCGGCGCGGACGCGGAGCTGCGCTGGACCGATCCGGACGTGATCCTCGGCGCCGGGATCGCGCCGTGGACGGAGCTGCCGGTGTGGGTGCCGCCGGACGGCGAACTGCACACCGCGGTGTACGGCGCCGATGTGTCGCGGGCGCTGGCGACGGGCCTGGTGTGCCGGCCGGCCGGCGAGACGGTCGCGGACACCTGGCGGTGGCTGACCGAGTCGGGGGGCACGGTCCCGCTGCGGCCGGACCGGCCTCCCACGGGCCTGGACCCGCGGGTGGAGGCGGAGCTCCTGGCCGGCGCCGGGGGTGTGCCTGGCACCACCCCCTGACGTCGGGCTCCGCCCAGTGACCGGGCGGGCCGGGCCCGATGCCGCCGGGGCCGTCGGCGAGCAGCTCGCGCGCGTACATCTGCTCGACGTGCCGGGAGAGGACGAGCACCGGCAGCCCGGGCCGCTCCCGCCGGGCCGCGAGCGCGCACCGCAGGCCCTCGTCGGTGAGCGCCGGCGGCAGGCGTACGTCGACCACCGCCACGTCCGGCGCCGGCAACCGGCGCGTTCCGGCCGTCCTCGCCCACCTCGACCGCGACCGCTGGTCTCCGCCGAACATCCGCTGCCCGGGCGGCTGTTGCGGCGTGTGTGGCGCGGTCGTCCCCGGAGGAATTCGCGGGACGGCTGAACACCTCCGCGACGGCGTGCGTATGGAAGGGCGCCGCTTCACTCCTGTCGGGCGCCTCGATGCTGCCCCGCAAGGAAGTCAGAGGAGTTCCATGGGACGCAACACACGCAAACGCCGTACGCCGCTGGCTACCAAGGCCATAGCCGCATCGGCGGCCCTAGCGCTCGGCGGGGGCGGGCTGATCTGGGCGAATTTCTACGCCTCGGCGCACGAGCCGGACCACCAGACGTGGGGAGGCAACCAGACGAAGGCCGCGACGGCGCAGGTCGCGACCATCTCCTGCCCGGACGTCGGCCAGAAGCTGACGAACGTGCCGAACGCGGCCCGTCAGGGCGTGGCGACGGAGCTGGCGAACCTCGACAAGCAGATCACCGAGGCCTACGCCCGGCTCGCCTCCACCCGCAACGCGCAGACGAGGGACACGAGTTTCGTACAGAACGCGATCGTCGGCCCTCTCAAGGAGAAGCGGGCGGCGACGATCGACCGGATCCGGATCGACATCCAGCGGGTCGGCGGTTCCTTCGACGACGCGCTCCGGCAGCTCGCCGCCTGTACGACGCAGGCCGCCAACCAGACCAACGCCGGCGGCCAGCAGAACAACGGTGGCCAGCAGAACAACACCGGTGGCCAGCAGCAGAACGGCGGTCAGCAGAACAACACCGGCGGTCAGCAGCAGGGTCAGAACGGTCAGCAGCAGGGCAACAACGGTCAGCAGGGCAACGTCGGCGGGCAGGCCGGCAACGGCCCGGCGGCGGCCGACTTCGTCGACATCACCAAGGTGGCGCCGAATGTCCAGGGCAAGCCGCGAAAGAGCGCCAACGCCTCGACCGGTACGTTCACCACCCGCTGCGGTGTCAACGCCAACAAGAACCACAACACCGACAACGTGATCGTGGCGCCCGGCGTGACCAACGGCGCGCACCACCTGCACGACTACGTCGGCAACCAGAAGATCGACGCGTTCGCCAGCAACAACACCTTCCTCCAGGGCGGCACCAGCTGCCAGAACCGGAGCGACCTGTCGTCGTACTACTGGCCGGTCGTGCGCGTGCAGGACGGTTCGCAGGACTTCGACCAGAACAAGGACGGCGGCGGCAAGGAAGGCAACGTCGGCAAGATCCTGACCCCGGCCCAGGCCCAGATCAAGTACGTGGGCAGCCCGGCGGGCAAGGTGGTCGCGATGCCGCAGTTCCTGCGCATCATCACCGGTGACGCCAAGACCACCACCAACGGCCTGGCGAACGCCAACGCGCACTGGAGCTGCACCGGCTTCGAGAACAAGGTCCAGCTGACGCAGCAGTACCCGATCTGCCCGCAGGGCAGCAAGGTGGTGCGCACGTTCGCCTTCCAGAACTGCTGGGACGGGCAGAACACCGACAGCGCCAACCACCGTACGCACGTCGCCTTCCCCGACCCGGCGAGCGGGGTCTGCCCGAACGGCTTCAAGGCGATCCCGCAGCTGACGATGCGCCTGGTGTACGACATCACCCCGCCGGTCGTGCAGAACGGCCAGGTGAAGAACGCCTACGCGGTGGACGGTTTCCCGGAGCAGCTGCACAAGGCGGCCACGGACCACGACGACTTCATCAGCATCACGAAGAACGGACTGGCCAACAGGATCGCCGACTGCCTCAACCGGGGGCAGAACTGCTCCTGATCCCCGCCGGGGCCGCATGACAGAAGGCCGGTGACGAGTCCCCCTCCCGTCACCGGCCTTCGCCGTGCCCGCGCCGCGGCCGGGTCAGCCGCTGTGCGCGTGGTGGTCGGTGCCGGCCTCCAGGTCGCCGCCGAGCGTGCCGCGCAGCGCCTTGACCGTCCCGTCGTCGCCGACGGCCACCCACTTGCGGCCGACCAGGTAGTGGCCGCCGTAGTCCTTCGCCTCGTTGATCCACTCGCGCTGGCCGCGGTCGGTGGCGAAGGTGGCGAGGACGAACCGCCCGTCGCCGTTGCGGCAGATGGCCTGGCGGATCTCGTCGGCGTCGGTCTGCATGTCCGGCTTGCAGCGCACCTCGGCGGCCAGGCGCTCCAGGCTGCCGGTCGCGGTGGGCGGCACCGCCTCGGTGCGGGCGCCCGGGGCGCAGCCCGCCAGCGCCGTCACGGCCGCGGCGCCGAGCAGCAGCCTTGTCAACCTCATCTGTTCCTCCGGTCCTGGTGAGCCGAGCATGCCCCAGCGCCCTCGGATACGTCTCCCGGCGGCGGTCCGCTCAAATCCTTCGCCGCGGCGCGCACACGTGTGCGAGGCTGACCCGGTGAACCAGGACTGGGAAGACCGCGTGGCCGCCGCCTGGGCGTCCTTCGACAGGTATCCGCCAGAGCGGGCGGACGAGTTCCGCGCGGTGATCGAGGCCCTCGTGGCCGAACTGCCGGCCGGCAGTCCGCTGGGCCCCTTCGAGTCGGCGTGCGCCTGGGACTCGACCGGCCGCTCGGACCGGGCGGTGCCGCTGTACCGGCTGGCGCTGGAACGTGGACTGACGGGGTACAAGGGCCGCCGTGCCCGGATCCAGCTGTCGAGTTCGCTGCGCAACATCGGGCAGGCGGCGGAGGGGGTCCGGCTCCTCACTCCCGAACTGGACGCGCCGTCGGACGAGTTGGACGACGCGGTGCGCGCCGTACTCGCCCTGTGTCTGTCCTCCCTCGGCCGTGACCGCGAAGGGCTGGCCCTCGTGCTCGGCGCTCTGGCCCCGCATCTGCCGCGCTACCAGCGGTCGATGGCCGCCTACGCGCGCGCACTCGTCGAACCGGAGGCGTGAACCACTCGTCCGGCGGTGACCAACCCACGGCTCGCTCGTTCTTCCGGACGTGCAGTCACAGGATGTAGCCCCGCGTCACGCACCCGCCTCCGCCGGTCCCGTCGGCGTCGAGCAGGCCGAGGCCGCGCTCGTCGAGCACTACGCCCGGCTGGTACGGCTCGCCTACCTCGTGCTGCCGCCGGGCCCCGGCCGCAGCCGCCGCGTGCTGACCGCACACGCCCTCGCCCAGCGCGCCCTGCCCCGCGGCCGCAAGCGGCCGGCCCTGATCCCGGCCCAGCCGCCGGACCGGGAGGGCGACCCCGAGTACGCCTACCTGCGCGGCCGGGTCCTGCGGGCGGCCCTGGAGGCGGCCCGCCCGCGCACGGGCCTGCCCCGGCTCTCCCAGCTGCCGCCGCCGCTGCCCCTGGTGTGGGGCCTGCGGCTGATCCCGCGCTCGGGCGGCGCGGACGCCCTCGGGCTGGACCAGCGGCTGTCCGCCCTGTCCGCCCCGGCCCGCGCCGCCTACGTGCTGCGCGGTCTGGAGGACCTGTCCGACCCGGACGTCCGCGAGCTCCTCGAGGCCGCCGGCGTGGATGATCCGGGCGGCGCACTGGCCTCGGCGAACAGTGTGCCCGCGCACCCGGGGCTGCTCTCCTCCCCCGAGTTCGACCCGTGCGCCCTCCAGGCCCGGCCCACCGACCTGATGCGCCGCCGCCAGCACGCCCGGGCCGCACTCGCCGCCGCGGCAGCGCTCGCGGTGTGCGGCGTCCTGGTGGCCCTGCCGGGCGGCGGCTGGGGCCCGGACGGCGCCGCCGCGCCCGTCTACGCCGAGAACCCGGCCGCCGAGGCCGCCCTGGACCCCGGCAGGCTGACCCGGGTCTCCCCCACCGCGTGGCGGACCGCGGCCCGCACCGACTTCTCGGCGTGGCCCGCGCGCGGACCGCTCACCGGGGACCAGGCCCTCCTGCGCCGCGCCCTCGCGGTCTGGGCCCGCCCCGGGGAGACGGTCCACGTCTCGGCGACCCCGGGCACCGCGACCGGCGGCCCGGCCGGTCCGCCGCAGCTGCTGTACGCGGGCGAGGTGGACAACGCCCGTGTGGTGCTCCTGTACGACGGGCTGCGCATCGCCCGGTACGCCGAGCCGAGGGATGGCACCGGGGGCGCGGCCCTCGACTTCGCCCGGGTCGACGGCGCGACGGGGGCCGGGGCGAGCGCGCTGGTGCTGGGCCGCTCCGACGGCAACGTCCGCTATCTGACCGCCCCGTGGGTGCGCAAGGCGGCCCAGCGGGACCTGACGAAGCCGGAGGCGGCCGCCGTCCCGCTGACCGTAACCGACGGGGTGACCGCGCCGCTGGCCGGCCCCGCGCTGCGGTCCGGTTCCTGCACCTCGTGGACCGTCCTCCAGCTGACCGGCCCGGCCGGCACCCAGGTGTCCAGCGACCTCGGCGAGCTGGTCCCGGCCCATCTCACGGCCGGCCGCCCCGGCTCGGCCGGCGAGGTGACCGGTGCCGGACCCCTGCGTACGTGGGCGCCGTTCGCCTGCTCGCTGTCGGCCGAGCGTTCGGCGGGCGTCCGGAGCGTCAACGCCTGGGCCTACGCCGAGCAGCCGCTGCCCGACGGCAGCGGGGCCGGTGCGTGGGTGTGCACGCGGGCCGAGACCTGGCGCGGTGACGGCACGGCCGCGCTGGCCCAGTTCGGTACGCCGGGCGGGGCGGCCGGGGCGGTCGTCGCCAAGGGCACGGACGTACCGGCCTGCGGGCCGCGGGATCCCCATGTGCTGGCCGGGGTGCTGTGGAAGTCGGCGGGCGGGCACTGGTACCTGCTGGCCGCGGGCAGCGCGGGCATGTCCTCGGTCTCGGCGACGGGCGGGGTGACCGCGTCGGCGCGGGGCCCGCTGCTGACCGCCAGGGCCACGCAGGGCGTCCGGGCCGACCTGGCCGGCACGCTGGCGGACGGGCGGCGGATCACCGGGCTGCGGTGATCGGCCCGCGTTGACACCGACGTCAACAAGGTGCGGCGCGGGGGTTCTCACGCGCCGTACCCGCCAGTACATTGACGCCATGTCTCATAAGCAGGCCCGGCCGGTGGAGTCCGAGCGGGTCGCCCTCAACGCCCGCGACGTGTCCTTCTCCTGGGCGGACACCCCGCTGCACTGGGTGCCCGGCGACCCGTTCACCGCGCACACCATCAATGTGCTGCACCTGCTGCTGCCCGCCGGTGAGCGGTGGTTCGTGCACGTGTACAAGCAGGCGCTGCCGCTGATCCGGGACGACCGGCTCCGCGAGGACGTCGTCGGGTTCATCGGGCAGGAGGCCATGCACTCCCGGGCCCACGACGAGGTCCTGCCGCACCTGCGGGCGCAGGGACTGGACCCGACGCCGTACACCGCCCAGGTCGACTGGTTCTTCGAGAAGCTGCTCGGCGACCGCTCACTGCCGCCGGGCAGGCCGCGCCGCTGGTGGCTGCTGGAACGCCTCGCGCTGATCGCCGCCATCGAGCACTACACCGCCTTCCTCGGCGACTGGGTGCTCAACGCGGCCGAGCTGGACCGGCGCGGCGCCGATCCGACCATGCTGGACCTGCTGCGCTGGCACGGCGCCGAGGAGGTCGAGCACCGCTCGGTCGCCTTCGACCTGTTCCTGCACGTCGACGGCGGTTACCGGCGACGGGTGCGGACCTGGGCGCTGGCGTTCTCGGCGCTGGTGTTCCTGTGGCAGCGCGGAGTGCGCTTCTTCCTGGAGAACGACCCGGCCCTCGTCGACGCCAGGGCCTCGTTCCGGGAGTTCCGGCTGCGCGGCCGGCAGGGCGTCCTGCCGGCCACCGGCGACATGCTGCGGTCCGTACCCCGCTATCTCAGCCGCGCCTACCACCCCTCGCACGAGTGCTCCACCGCCCAGGCCGTGGCCTATCTGGCCGCCTCCCCCGCCGCGCTGGCCGCCGCCGGGAGGCAGGCGTGACGCCCGGGCCGCGGGCCGTCGCGCTCGTCGCGGGCGCCGCCCTGCTCACCCGGCGGGCCCTGCGCCGCCGGATCAGGGCCTCCCCGCTGTGGCCGCTGCCCGCCCTGGACCCGCCGGTCTCCGGCCGGCCACGCCCGCGTGCGCCGCGGCTTCTGCTCACCGCGCGGGAGACGGTCGCCGACGGGGTCGTACAACTGCGGCTGGAGGGTGCCGGTCTGCCGCGCTGGGAGCCCGGAGCCCATGTGGACCTCGTCCTGCCGTCGGGGCTGGTCCGGTCGTACTCGCTGTGCGGGGACCCGGCGGACACCTCGTGCTACACGGTCGCCACGCGGCTGGTGCCGGACGGCCGGGGCGGTTCCCGCGAGGTGCACGAACGGCTCACCGTGGGCACGCGGCTCGAGGTGCGCGGCCCCCGGAACCGTTTCCCGCTGGTGGACGCGCCGTCGTACGTCTTCGTCGCCGGCGGTATCGGCATCACCCCGCTCCTGCCGATGCTGCGGGCCCTGCCGGACGGCACCGACTGGCGGCTGCTGTACAGCGGACGGACGCGGGCGTCGATGCCGTACCTGGACCGGCTGCGCGGGCTCGCCGGGGCGGGGGCCGGCGGGGGGAGGCTGACGGTCGCCGCCGGGGACGAGGACGGGCGGCCGGACCTGGACGCGCTGTTCGCGGACGTGAGCGAGGGGACGGCGGTCTACTGCTGCGGCCCGGAGGGTCTGACGGCGGCGGTACGCGAACGGCTGCCCGCCGGGGCGACCCTGCACACGGAGCGGTTCACGCCCGGCGCCGGGGCCGCCGGTGACACGGAGTTCCAGCTCGAACTGCGCCGCAGCGGGCGGACCCTGACCGTGCCGGCCGGCTCCTCGGTCCTGGCCGCCGTGCGGCGCGCGCTGCCCGACACCGCCTACTCCTGCGAGCAGGGATTCTGCGGGACCTGCCGGCAGCGGGTGCTGGAGGGCGAGGTCGATCACCGGGACGAGCTGCTGACGGACGCGGAACGGACCGGCTCCCTGCTGATCTGCGTCTCACGGGCCCGGGGCGACCGCCTGGTGCTCGACATGTGAACACCGGCGGCCGAATCCGATCGGTAAGGTGTTCGGCATGAGTACCGGGGTTCGCCGCAGAATGGGCGTCGAGGAGCGGCGGCAGCAGCTGATCGGTGTCGCCCTCGACCTCTTCAGCCGGCGCTCGCCCGACGAGGTCTCCATCGACGAGATAGCGACGGCGGCGGGCATCTCGCGTCCGCTCGTCTACCACTACTTCCCCGGCAAACTCAGCTTGTACGAGGCCGCGTTGAAGCGGGCCGCGGACGATCTCGCGAGCCGTTTCGACGAACCGCACGAGGGTCCGCTCGGCGCCCGGCTGCTGCGTGTGATGCGCCGCTACTTCGACTTCGTGGACGAGCACGGGCCCGGTTTCTCGGCGCTGATGCGCGGCGGCCCGGCGGTGCCCGCGGACGGCGTCGGCTCCCGGGAGCACGCGTCGGCGACCCACGCGCTCATCGACTCCGTACGGCAGGCCGCGTACGACCAGATCCTGTCGCATCTGGGCGTGGCCGAGGCGCCCGTGCGGCTGGAGCTGGTCGTCCGCTCCTGGATCTCGCTGGCCGAGTCCACGGCCCTGCTCTGGCTGGACGGCCGCCGCATCCCGCGCGCCGAACTGGAGACGCAGCTCGTGCACGACTTCGCCGCGCTGACCGCCGTCAGCGCGGCCCACGACCCGGACATGGCGGCGCTGGTGCGCACGATGATGCGGGACGAGCCGGCCGACGGCCCCTTCGCGGAGCTGGCCGGCCGGCTCCTGTCCCTGGCGACCTGAGCGGCGCCTAGGCCGTGTCGTCGGACTCCCGCCTGCTCCACGACGCCATGCACGCACTCTCGCCGCAGAGCCCGCCCTCCGGGCGAACGGCGGGAGTCCGCAGGCATGGTGGAGCAGCCGGGCGTTCCCCCGCACGGTGCGTACAC